>NZ_CM129994.1:0-367500 GCF_053295075.1 Stenotrophomonas maltophilia group sp. P373
ATGGATGCCTGGTCCCGTAGTCTCGAGCGCCTCGAAGCGGAGTTCCCGCCGGAAGACGTTCATACCTGGTTGAAGCCGCTGCAGGCCGATCTGCGCGTGGACAGCCTGGTGCTGTATGCACCGAATGCCTTCATCGTCGACCAGGTCCGCGAGCTGTACCTGGCCCGGATCCGTGAACTGCTGGCTCACTTCGCCGGTTTCAGCGACGTTTTTCTTGAAATCGGCTCGCGCCCGCGCCCCGTGGAGGCGCAGAACGCGCCGGTTTCCACGTCGTCGGCGCCTGTGTCCAGCGAACCGCAGGTGCCGTTCGCCGGCAACCTGGACAATCACTACACCTTCGCCAACTTCGTCGAAGGCCGCAGCAACCAGCTGGGCCTGGCCGCTGCCTTCCAGGCAGCGCAGAAGCCGGGCGACCGCGCCCACAACCCGCTGCTGCTGTACGGAGGCACCGGCCTGGGCAAGACCCACCTGATGTTCGCCGCCGGCAACGCGATGCGCCAGGCCAATCCAGGCGCGAAGGTGCTGTACCTGCGTTCGGAACAGTTCTTCAGCGCCATGATCCGGGCCCTGCAGGAAAAGACCATGGATCAGTTCAAGCGCCAGTTCCAGCAGGTGGACGCGCTGTTGATCGATGACATCCAGTTCTTCGCCGGCAAGGACCGCACGCAGGAAGAGTTCTTCCACACCTTCAACGCGTTGTTCGATGGCAAGCAGCAGATCATCCTGACCTGCGACCGCTATCCTCGCGAGGTCGAAGGCCTGGAAGCGCGCCTGAAGTCGCGGCTTGCCTGGGGCCTGTCGGTCGCGATCGAACCGCCGGACTTCGAGACCCGCGCCGCGATCGTGCTGGCCAAGGCGCGCGAACGCGGTGCCGAGATTCCCGATGATGTTGCGTTCCTGATCGCCAAGAAGATGCGCTCCAACGTGCGCGACCTCGAGGGCGCGCTCAATACCCTGACCGCCCGCGCCAACTTCACCGGCCGCGCGATCACCACCGAATTCGCCCAGGAAACCCTGCGCGACCTGCTGCGCGCCCAGCAGCAGGCGATCAGCATTCCCAACATCCAGAAAACCGTTGCCGACTACTACGGCCTGCAGATCAAGGATCTGCTGTCGAAGCGTCGGACCCGCTCGCTCGCTCGCCCCCGCCAGGTCGCCATGGCCCTGACCAAGGAACTGACCGAGCACAGCCTGCCCGAGATCGGCGACGCCTTTGCCGGTCGCGATCACACCACGGTGCTGCATGCCTGCCGCCAGATCCGGACCCTGATGGAAACCGACGGCAAGCTCCGCGAAGACTGGGACAAGCTGATCCGGAAGCTGAGCGAATGATGCACGGATGCCGATGAGGCGTCATCGCACAAAACGGTGCAGAATCCGGTAGCAAGCGCGGGACACGTTGTGGATAAAAATGGCGTCTGAAATCCCGTCGAATTTATCCACAGCTTTCCCCACCCCTTGGGGGTCGGTAATACAGAGGGTTTCGATGCCTGAAACTCCTTTATTTACAAAGACTTAGCATTGTTTTCCAGCGATTCTGTCTCTACCAGCACCACCAAGCTTTTGATTTATTCCACATTTTTTAAAGCATAGGGGCACGGAACCACATGCGTTTCACACTGCAGCGCGAAGCCTTTCTCAAGCCGTTGGCACAGGTCGTCAACGTGGTCGAACGCCGCCAGACCCTTCCGGTTCTGGCCAATTTCCTGGTCCAGGTGCAGAACGGCCAGCTGTCGCTGACCGGTACCGACCTGGAAGTGGAGATGGTGTCGCGGATCGCGGTTGAAGACGCCCAGGACGGCGAAACCACCATTCCCGCCCGCAAGCTGTTCGAGATCATCCGCGCCCTGCCCGATGGCAGCCGGATCACCGTCTCGCAGACCGGAGACAAGATCACCGTGCAGGCCGGTCGTAGCCGCTTCACCCTGGCAACCCTGCCCTCCAATGACTTCCCGTCGGTTGACGAAGTGGAAGCCACTGAGCGCGTGGCCATCGGCGAAGCGACCCTGAAGGAGCTCATCGAGCGCACCGCGTTCGCGATGGCGCAGCAGGACGTGCGCTATTACCTCAATGGCCTGCTGTTCGATCTGCGCGGTGACGCCCTGCGTACCGTTGCCACCGACGGCCACCGTCTGGCGCTGTGTGAAACCGACCTGGCCAAGCCGAGCGGTTCCAAGCGCCAGATCATCGTGCCGCGCAAGGGCGTGACCGAGCTGCAGCGCCTGCTGGAAAGTGGTGATCGCGAGATCGAGCTGGAAGTCGGCCGCAGCCACGTTCGCGTCAAGCGCGACGATGTCACCTTCACCTCCAAGCTGATCGACGGCCGCTTCCCGGATTACGAAGCGGTGATTCCGATCGGTGCCGACCGTGAAGTGAAGGTTGATCGTGAAGCGCTGCGCGCCTCGCTGCAGCGCGCTGCGATCCTGTCCAACGAGAAGTACCGCGGCATCCGCGTGGAAGTGTCGCCGGGCAACCTGAAGATCAGCGCGCACAACCCGGAGCAGGAGGAAGCCCAGGAAGAGATCGAAGCCGATACCACGGTCAGCGATCTGGCCATCGGCTTCAACGTGAACTACCTGCTGGATGCCCTCTCCGCCCTGCGCGATGAGGAAGTCATCATCCAGCTGCGCGACTCCAACTCCTCGGCGCTGGTGCGTGAGTCCAGCAGCGAGAAGTCGCGTCACGTGGTGATGCCGCTGCGTCTCTGACATCAGCCCGGTTCCACGTGGAACATAACGACGCCCGGGAAGCTCCCGGGCGTTTTTTTTTTTACGTTCCACGTGGATCATCGGGCTGAACCCTTTCCAGCACGGATTTCGAACGGACAGCATCTTCCTTGATGGATCCGGTTGCGTGCGCTTTGCTTCCCAGGCCGAACTGGCGACGGGACTTTGAGTCGGTGCCAGGGACTGCCTCCGAATCATGTTTGATCGGGGCCGGTACCTGGGGTCTCAACGCAGTTGCTATGGACCTGTCTGGTCGGATGCCGAAGCGCATCCACGCTGCGGCGACCGTGCTCGCTGTTCCTGAAATCCTCTCTGTCCACAGGACCCATTCGGGATAGATCGGGCCAAGCCTAGCTTCTAAATCTGGGTATAAATCTAAAGCATGGTGGTGATGGTAGAGCCAGATTTCGTGGAAAAATGTGTTATCTGCATGATTTAAAAGGAATTTATGCGGGTGAAACCCCCTGTATAGAGGCGCCTCAGGCTGGGGGGGAACCTGTGGATAGTTTCCAGACCCAGGCAAAAGGGCTTTTTTATCCACAAATTGCCCATACCTTGTGTATAAGTCATACAGTCCCGCTGTGGACAGCGTGAAACGAATGGTCCGGATTCTTTGAAATCTGTGGAACCTCCCAGGGCATCGGATCTCAGATTTGGAGGAATCCGGGCGCCCGCCCGCTCACCCGGCCGGGCAAGCGCTCATCAAACACCTGCGGCAGTGGTCCTGAAATCGTTGAAATCTGGCGGGCCACGCCCCGCAACCCTGTGCAGAATTGAAGGAATTTCAGCTGCGTCCGGAGCTGGAAACGGGCATGCCGGTGAACCGGTGCCACGTGGAACCCGCGATCAGTTGGTGCGCGGGAGCTTCTGCTCCGCATCGATGCGGGTGCAGCGCGTCCGGCTTGACCGATGCAGTAAGCTGATGGATTCCCTTCCCCTCTACCGCCTCGAGCGGATGGTCGTTCGCGCCCCATGCTTATCCGCCGCCTCGCCTTGCACCAACTGCGTCGCTTCAGTGCGGTGGATCTCTTGCCCCAGCCGGGGCTGAACCTGCTCACTGGCGACAACGGTGCCGGCAAGACCAGCGTGCTGGAGGCCCTGCATCTGATGGCCTATGGTCGGAGCTTCCGCGGCAGGGTTCGCGATGGACTGGTGCGCCAGGGCCAGGAGGCGCTGGAGATCTTCGTGGAATGGGACGAACAGCGTGCCGACCACGCGCCGCATCGCCGAAAGGCCGGCCTGCGCCACAGTGGGCAGGACTGGAAGGGACGATTGGACGGTGAAGATGTGGCTCAGCTCGGCAACCTCTGCGCAGCGCTGGCGGTAGTGACGTTTGAGCCCGGCAGCCATGCGCTGGTCAGCGGCGGTGGCGAGCCCCGCCGTCGCTTTCTGGATTGGGGTTTGTTCCACGTGGAACCTGATTTCCTGTCCTTGTGGCGCCGCTATTCAAGGGCGCTGAAGCAGCGCAATGCCCTGCTCAAGCAGGGCGGCCCGTCGCGGATGCTGGACACTTGGGATCACGAGTTGGCTGAGGCCGGAGAGCCCCTTACCAGCCGGCGTCAGCACTACCTCGAGCGGCTGCAGCAGCGTGCCGTGGCGCTGGCTGCCAGTTTGGCGCCGCAACTCGGCATCCAGGCCCTGGAACTCAGTCCGGGCTGGCGTCGGCATGAGCTTCCCCTGGCAGATGCTCTGCTTCTGGCCCGGGATCGTGACCGCCAGGCCGGGTACACCTCGGTTGGGCCGCACCGGGCGGACTGGAGCGTGGATTTCCACAGCATTCCTGGTCGCGATGCATTGTCACGCGGTCAGGCCAAGCTGACCGCATTGGCGTGCCTGCTGGCGCAGGCCGAGGACTATGCAGAACAGCGCGGCGAATGGCCGGTGATCGCACTGGACGATCTGGCCTCCGAACTGGATCGGACCCACCAGGCGCGGGTATTGGAGCGCCTGCTCACCGGCCCGGCGCAGATCTTCGTCACCGCTACTGAGCCTCCGGCGGCCCTGCAGGAATTGACCCAGATCGCCCGGTTCCACGTGGAACATGCACAGATCGTGGCTGTGCCATAGTGGGCACATCAGGGCCACTCGACCCCGGCTGGTATAATTCGGGTTGGAATCCTTTCATTCTCGGCACATCGCCCCAAGCGGTGCCCGACCTGCGGAGCCTACGGCAAGCGCAATGAGCGACGAACAGAACACCCCGGCAAACAACGGCAATTACGACGCCAACAGCATTACCGCCCTGGAAGGCCTGGAGGCTGTCCGCAAGCGACCCGGCATGTACATCGGTGACGTGCATGACGGCACCGGTCTGCACCACATGGTGTTCGAGGTTGTCGACAACTCGATTGACGAAGCGCTGGCCGGCCACGCCGACCATGTCGCGGTGACGATCCACGCTGACGGCTCGGTCTCGGTGTCCGACAACGGCCGCGGCATTCCGACCGGCAAGCACGAGCAGATGAGCGCCAAGCTCGGTCGCGAGGTCTCCGCCGCCGAGGTGGTGATGACCGTCCTGCACGCAGGCGGCAAGTTCGACGACAACAGCTACAAGGTTTCCGGCGGCCTGCACGGCGTCGGCGTCAGCGTGGTCAACGCGCTGTCGCAGAAGCTGCTGGTGGACGTGTTCCAGAACGGCTCCCACTACCAGCAGGAATTCAGCAACGGCGCAGCCGTGACCCCGCTCGCCAAGCTGGAAGCCACCACCAAGCGTGGCACCACCGTGCGCTTCTGGCCGTCCACCGTCGCCTTCCACGACAACGTGGAATTCCACTACGACATCCTGGCCCGCCGTCTGCGCGAGTTGTCGTTCCTGAACTCCGGCGTCAAGATCGTCCTTGCCGACGAGCGTGGCGACGGCCGTCGCGATGACTTCCACTACGAAGGCGGCATCCGCAGCTTCGTGGAGCATCTGGCCCAGCTGAAGACCCCGCTGCACCCGAATGTCATCTCCGTCACCGGCGAGCACAACGGCATCGTCGTGGAGGTGGCGCTGCAGTGGACCGACTCCTACCAGGAGACGATGTACTGCTTCACCAACAACATCCCGCAGAAGGACGGCGGTACCCACCTCGCCGGTTTCCGCGGTGCGCTGACCCGCGTGCTCAACAACTACATCGAGCAGAACGGCATCGCCAAGCAGGCCAAGATCAACCTGACCGGCGACGACATGCGCGAAGGCATGATCGCGGTGCTGTCGGTGAAGGTGCCGGATCCCAGCTTCTCCAGCCAGACCAAGGAGAAGCTGGTCAGCTCCGACGTGCGTCCGGCGGTGGAAAACGCCTTCGGTGCGCGCCTGGAAGAGTTCCTGCAGGAAAACCCGAACGAAGCCAAGGCGATTGCCGGCAAGATCGTCGACGCCGCGCGTGCACGTGAAGCCGCCCGCAAGGCCCGCGACCTGACCCGCCGCAAGGGCGCGCTGGACATCGCCGGCCTGCCGGGCAAGCTGGCCGACTGCCAGGAAAAGGATCCGGCGCTGTCCGAACTGTTCATCGTCGAGGGTGACTCGGCAGGTGGCTCGGCCAAGCAGGGCCGCAACCGAAAGAACCAGGCGGTGCTGCCGCTGCGCGGCAAGATCCTCAACGTGGAACGCGCGCGCTTCGACCGCATGCTGTCCTCCGACCAGGTCGGTACGCTGATCACCGCGCTGGGCACCGGCATTGGCCGTGACGAGTACAACCCGGACAAGCTGCGTTACCACAAGATCATCATCATGACCGACGCCGACGTCGACGGCGCCCACATCCGCACCCTGCTGCTGACGTTCTTCTACCGTCAGATGCCGGAGCTGATCGAGCGCGGTTACGTCTACATCGGCTTGCCGCCGCTGTACAAGATCAAGCAGGGCAAGCAGGAGCTGTACCTGAAGGATGATCCGGCGCTGGACAGCTACCTGGCCAGCAGTGCGGTGGAAAACGCCGCGCTGGTGCCGGCCACCGGCGAACCGGGCATCGAAGGCCTGGCACTGGAGAAGCTGCTGCTGGCGTACGCCGCCGCGCTCGATTCCATCGAACGCAACGCGCACCGCTATGACCGCAACCTGCTCGAAGCGCTGGTCGATTTCGTGCCGATGGACATGGACAGCCTGCGCAATGCGGGCGAAGGCGAAGGCCTGGATGCGCTGGCCAAGCGCCTCAACCAGGGCAGCCTGGGCAGCCCGCGTTTCAGCCTGGAACTGCAGGACGCCAACGAGGAACGCCCCGCCGCTGTGCTGGTGACCCGTCGCCACATGGGCGAGGAGCACATCCAGGTGCTGCCGATGTCGGCGTTCGAGAGTGGCGAACTGCGTGCGATCCACCAGGCCTCCAAGCTGCTGCACGGCCTGGTGCGCGAAGGTGCAACGATTTCCCGCGGCGCCAAGTCGATCGAAGTCGACAGCTTCGCGAAGGCGCAGAACTGGCTGCTCGAGGAGGCCAAGCGCGGCCGCCAGATCCAGCGATTCAAGGGTCTGGGTGAAATGAATCCGGAGCAGTTGTGGGATACCACAGTGAACCCGGAGACCCGTCGCCTGCTGCAGGTGCGCATCGAGGATGCGGTCGCTGCCGACCAGATCTTCAGCACCCTGATGGGCGATGTCGTCGAGCCGCGTCGCGACTTCATCGAAGACAATGCGCTGAAAGTCGCCAACCTGGATATCTGACACAATCGGGACCTGGCCGGTGCGCGGGGAGCTGCACCGGCCTTCGTCCCTTGAACACAGGTACCTGATGTCCGCATCCACCCCGGTCTCCGCCGCCCCGCCCCCGGTTCCGCCGGTGTCTACCCCACCGCGCGCCGTGGCACCGTTGGCAGGCTTCTTCATCGACCTGGGCATCGCCGCCGTTACCCTGGTCGGCCTGAGCATGGTCTCCGGCCTGTTCTGGGGCTTCTACCGTGCAATCGTGGTCAGCCGCGCCAACGCCGAGGCCAATGGCGGACTGACACCTGACGCTGTCGGCGCGGCAGTGGGCCAGCCCGGTGCCCTGGCGCAGATCCTGATGGCCCTGATCGCCACCGGTGGCGCCGCGCTGCTGCTGTACTTCTGGCGACGCCCGGCAAGCGCCGGCGAACGCATGGCGTCGCGACAGGCGTTGCTGCGGCCGTCCACCTGGGGCTGGACCCTGCTGGTGGCCACGCTGATCGTGCTCGGCAGCAACGGCATCGCCTTCCTTTCCAAGCAGTTCGGCATCGAGCCGGTGCCCACCAACGTGGAACTGATGCAGAGCGCGATCGCTCGCTTCCCGCTGTTCCTGGTGCTGTTTGCGGTCGTCCTCGCCCCCGCCTACGAAGAGCTGCTGTTCCGCCGCGTCCTGTTCGGGCGCCTGTGGCAAGCCGGCCGCCCCTGGTTGGGCCTGATCCTCAGCAGCCTGGCGTTCGCCCTGGTCCATGAAGTGCCCGGTGTCAGCAAGAACTCGCTGCTGGGCATGGCGCAGCTGTGGCTGGTGTACGGTGGCATGGGCGCCGCCTTCTGCTGGCTGTACCGCCGCACCGGCACCCTGTGGGCGGCAATTGCCGCGCATGCGCTGAACAACGCGGTTGCGCTCGCCGCGATGGTGTTCCTGGGGTCAACGTAACGCCGTGCCCGCTTGACGAAAGATTAAGCAGGTACGCTACACACTGCGCACATGAACACGGGGGCGGACCCATGAAACAACTGCTGCTGGCTCTAGTCATCACCACCTTGGTCAGTGCCTGTGCAACCACCACCTCGCCAACCGGACGACGGCAGATGGTGGGCGGTGTGTCGCAGGCACAGCTTGACCAGCTCGGTGCGCAGGCGTTTGCCGAGACCAAGCAGAAAGAGAAGATCAGCACCGATGGCCGCCAGAACGGCTACGTGCAGTGCGTGGTCAATGCGCTGGTCGCACAGCTGCCGCCTCAGTACCGTGGGGTACGGTGGGAGACTGCCGTATTCGTCGACAAGGAACCCAACGCCTTTGCCCTGCCCGGCGGCAAAGTGGGCGTGAACACCGGCATCTTCACCGTCGCCAGGAACCAGGACCAGTTGGCTGCCGTGATCGGTCATGAGATCGGCCACGTGATCGCGCGTCACCACGAGGAACGCATCACCCGGCAGATGGGCGCGCAGACCGGCCTGGCCGTGCTGGGCGCGCTGGCCGGTGCCGCCTATGGCGATGGTGCCGCCAATACGGTCAATCAGCTGGGCGGCATGGGCGCGCAGGCGGCCTTCCTGTTGCCCGGCTCGCGGACCCAGGAAAGCGAGGCGGACGTGATCGGCCAGCGGCTGATGGCGCAGGCCGGATTCAACCCGGCCCAGGCCGTGGATCTGTGGCAGAACATGATGGCCGCCAGCGGCGGTCGAAGCCCGCAATGGCTGTCCACGCACCCGGATCCGGCCAACCGGATCCAGGAGCTGCGACGCGATGCGCCGGGCCTGGCGCCGGTCTATCAGCAGGCCCAGGCGGCCGGGCTGCGGCCAAAGTGCGGATGAGTGCGCAGTTCTATGCTGTATTGCAGCACATAAAACGATTTCTCACGCCATCTGTTTCTGATACGTTTGGCGGCTCAGATTTTTCTGACAGTCCGACTTTGCCGCTATCCGGCGGTTCGATCGAGGTGAACGATGATTTTCCGTAACCACAAAGCTGTGCTTTCCGTCCTCGTCGCGACCGCCCTGACCGGCGCCGTGGTCACCGATGCCTTCGCGCAGTCCTCGCGTTCCTCCGACCGTGGCAGCCGCGGCGGCAGCAGCAAGCAGGCCAAGGCCGAACCGCTGTACCCGAATGCGACCCGCCAGGAGCCGACCGCCAAGGCCTCGGCCAAGATGGGCAGCAAGCTGCAGAAAATGATCGACAGCTACAACAAGGAAAAGTTCCCGGAGACGCGCACGCAGGCTGACGCGATCCTGGCTGACAGCGCCTCCAACGAGTACGACAAGTCGCTGGCCGCGCAGCTGGCCTCGCAGGCCGCCTACCAGACCGACGACACCCCGGCCGCCATCGCCTACCTGAAGCAGGTCATCCAGTTCAACGGCCTGGACAACAACGGCCACTTCCAGTCGATGCTGATGCTGGGCCAGCTGCAGCTGCAGGAAGACCAGACTGCCGAAGGCCTGGCCACCCTGGACAAGTACTTCGCCGAGAGCAAGTCGACCAAGCCGGAAGAGCTGATTGCCAAGGGCCAGGCGCTGTACCAGCTGGAGCGCTACCAGGAAGCGATCCCGGTGCTGAAGCAGGCCATCGCGGGCGCTGCCGAGCCGAAGGACAACTGGAACCAGCTGCTGATGGCGGCCCTTTCCGAAGCCGGCCAGACCGGTGAGGCCGTGCAGGCCGCAGAAGCGCTGGCGGCCAAGAACCCGTCGGACAAGAAGGCCCAGCTGAATCTGGCCAACATGTACATGCAGGCTGACCAGATGCCGAAGGCCGCCGCGGTGATGGACAAGCTGCGCAGCAGCGGCCAGCTCACCGAAGAGCGCGAGTACAAGCAGCTGTACTCGATCTATGCCAACACCGAGAACAAGGAAAAGGACGTCATCGCGGTCATCAACGAAGGGTTGCAGAAGGGCATCCTGAAGCCGGATTACCAGGTCTACCTGGCGCTGGCCCAGTCCTACTACTACTCCGACCAGGTGCCGCAGGCGATCGATGCGTGGCAGAAGGCCGCCCCGCTCTCCAAGGACGGTGAGACCTACCTGAACCTGGCACGCGTCCTGCATGCCGAAGGTCGCGTCCCCGAGGCCAAGCAGGCCGCCCAGCAGGCGCTGGCGAAGGGCGTGAAGAACCAGGCGGATGCCAAAAAAATCATCAACCTGAAGTAAGTAGGAATAACGCCTGAATGCCTGCTCAGTTGATGCGCAGGCGCTCAGGATTGGTATAAGCTTGGAGGTTCCTGCGGTGTCATGCACCGCTGATCAGGGATCCCGCCCCCGGGATTCCGGCCCCACTATTGAGCTCTTGGCGCATGACGGAACAACTAGTCGTTCACCGGTACGAACAACCCGATGACAAGGGGCTGAGCTGGCCTCGCATCGTCGGCATCGCGTTTGTAATTGCCCTGCATCTGGCCGCCTTCATGATGCTCCTGATTCCCGCCGTGGCTCCCAAGGCCGTCGCGGAGAAGGAGCGCAACGTCATGGTGACCATCGTCGACGCGCCGCCGCCGCCCCCACCGCCGCCGCCGCCGCCGCCGCCGCAGGATACTCCGCCACCGCCGGTGAAGAATCTGTCGCCGCCGAAGCCGTCGCCCGTACCGCCGCCGCCGCAGGCGCCGGTTGTCGACGTGCCGGAGCCGCGCCCGAACGATATCGTCACCCCGCCGTCGCCTCCGGCGCCGCCGGCACCGCCGACCTCGATCGAGGCCAGCGTGGACATCTCGTCGAAGGCCATGAATCCGCCGCGCTACCCGCCGGCAGCCTTCCGCGCAGGTATCCAGGGCGAAGTGATCCTGATCATTGATGTCGATGCCAGCGGCAACGTCACCAATGTCACGGTGGAAAAGTCCAGCCGTAACCGCGACCTGGACCGTGCTGCGATGGAAGCGGCTCGCAAGTGGCGCTTCAACGCCGCTGAAGCAGGCGGTAAGAAGACGGCAGGTCGCGTTCGCGTCCCGGTCAACTTTGCGCTGAACTGATGCGCCCGGGTGGCCGCCTGGCCACCCCCGCTCCCGGTTCGATTGTTTAGCTTAGCTACACCCTTTATCACCACACACAACAAAGGTAAGCGTCATGCTGCAGGAAATTTTCATCGCCGCTGCTGCCGGGGGCAATCCGTCCAACGCCCTGTCGCAGATGGGCTTCGAGCACCTGATCCACGAAATGACCACCAAGCCGGGTGATTTCGCGGTTTCCTGGGTCGTGCTGCTGACCCTGATCGCCATGTCGGCCATGTCCTGGTACTGGACCGTCATCAACATCTTCCGTGCCACCCGCCTGAAGAGCGCCGCTGATCGCGTCGTCAGCCTGTTCTGGGACACCCCGAACGCGCAGGACGCCATCCGTGCGATGGAAGAGCAGCCGGCTTCGGAGCCGTTCTCGAAGATCGCCCTGGACGCTGCCCAGGCAGCCGCCCACCACCAGCGCGCTGAAGGCGGTGCTACCGGCGGCGTCGGTGAGAACCTGAGCCGTTCGGAGTTCGTCGACCGCGCTCTGCGTCAGGCCGTCACCCGCGAAAGCAACAAGCTGCAGTCGGGCATGACCCTGCTGGCCACCGTCGGCGCGACCGCTCCGTTCGTCGGTCTGCTGGGTACCGTGTGGGGCATCTACGGCGCGCTGATCAAGATCGGTGCCACCGGCTCCGCTTCGATCGACGCCGTTGCCGGCCCGGTGGGTGAAGCGCTGATCATGACCGCGATCGGTCTGTTCGTCGCAATCCCGGCCGTGTTCGCCTTCAACTTCTTCAGCAAGATCAACAGCGCGACCATCAGCAAGTTCGATACCTTCGCGCACGACCTGCACGACTTCTTCGCCACCGGTTCGCGCGTCCGCTGATTGCGGCGCGCGTCACCCAGCGACGAAGTAAGTAGTCACCAAGATCTAGACGGAGCCCGTTATGGCTTTCAGTAGTGGTAACAGCGGCGGCCCCATGGCCGACATCAACGTTACGCCCCTCGTGGACGTGATGCTGGTGCTGCTGATCATCTTCATCATCACGGCGCCCCTGATGTCCCACAAGGTCAAGGTGGATCTGCCGGAAGCCAACCTGATCCAGAAGCCGGAAGATGCTGAAAAGCGTCCGAACCCGATCACGCTGGCAGTCAAGGAAGACGGCTCGATCTACTGGAACGACGAAGAAATCAACAAGCAGACTCTCGAGTCCCGCTTGGCGACCGCCGCACAGCAGACCCCGCAGCCGCCGCTGAACCTGCGTGGTGACCGCACCACCAAGATGCGCGTCATCAACGACCTGACCAAGGTCGCGCAGGAACAGGGCATGCTGGACGTCGGCTTCGTTGCGACCAAAGAAAAGGGGCAATAAGCCATGGCATTCAGTAGTGGTGGTGGCAAGGGCCCCATGGCAGACATCAACGTCACGCCCCTCGTGGACGTGATGCTGGTTCTGCTGATCATCTTCATCGTGACCGCGCCGATCATGACGTACCCGATCGCCGTGGACCTGCCGCAGCGTGTGCTCAACCCACCGCCGCAGCTGGTCGAACCGCCGCCGCCGATCGAACTGAAGATCGACGCCAGCAACCAGGTCTCGTGGAACAACAGCCCGATCAATACCAGCGAGCTGCAGCAGCGGATGGAGCAGGAGGTCCAGCGTGACCCGACCAACCAGCCGGAACTGCGCATCGACGCCAGCCCGGATTCCGAGTACGACGTGATGGCCAAGGTTCTGGCCGCCGCGAAGAATGCTCAGATGAAGAAGATCGGTTTTGTGCAGCAGTAAACGCGACACCGCAACACAACAGTCATGACGCGACTGCAGACGCCCCTGGAGACAGGGGCGTTTTTTTTGTCCTCGTCCTGGCACATGGGATCTCGTCCTGGCACATGGGATGGGGTCAGAACGCCTTTCCTTCGGAAAAGGGATCTGACCCCATCCGGCAGCATGCGCCGCTATGATCGGCGCATGCTTGCCCTCTTCGATTCCCTGCGCCATTGGCTCGACGGTATCGCCCACCTCGGCACGATCCTGGCGGTGGCTTACCTGCTGTACCTGTTCGCGCTGGCGGGCTGGATCATGCTGCAGAAGCGCGAGCCGGTGGCCACGCTGAGCTGGATCCTTTCGTTGGCACTGCTCCCCTATCTCGGGCTCTTCATCTACTACCTGCTGGGCCCGCAGAAGGTGAAGCGGCAACGGCTGCGTCGTGGCCGTGCACGCTCGGGCATGGAGCACTACAGCGATGTCTGCCCGCCCGATTCGGACTGCACCGAACTGGCCAAGGTTGCCCAGGCAACGACCGGACTGGCCCCAAGCAGTGCCACCGAAGTGACCTGGCTGGTGGACGGTGCGGCGACCTACGCGGCCTTGCTGGAAGCCGTTGCACAGGCGCACGATCACATCCATCTGGAGTACTACATCTTCAATCCGGATCACGCAGGCACCGCCCTGCGCGATGCCCTGGTCGAGCGCGCACGTGCCGGTGTGCAGGTGCGCCTGCTGCTGGATGCGGTGGGCTCATCCGCCCTGCCCCGCCGTTTCCTGCAGCCCCTGCTCGACGCCGGCGGTGAAACGATCTGGTTCCACCCACGGCAGCTGCTGAAACCGTTCAAGCGCCCGTGGCTGAACC
This sequence comes from Stenotrophomonas maltophilia group sp. P373, assembly GCF_053295075.1. Lineage (NCBI taxonomy): Bacteria > Pseudomonadati > Pseudomonadota > Gammaproteobacteria > Lysobacterales > Lysobacteraceae > Stenotrophomonas > Stenotrophomonas maltophilia group sp. P373. The sequence continues at coordinate 13,899 of NZ_CM129994.1, forward strand.
TGCGCACGCACCGCAAGCTGGTGATTGTCGATGGCCGCCTGGCCTTCACTGGCGGCATCAACATCACCGACGAGGAAGACGAAAGCCGCAGGCCCGACGCTTATCGCGACCTGCACATGCGCATCCGCGGTCATGTGGTGCGCAGTCTGCAGCTGGTGTTCGCCGAGGACTGGCTCTACGCCAGTGGCCAGGAACCCTCGCGGATGGATATCGCCCGCCTGTGGCCGGCCGATATGCCGCTGCGCGGGGATGGCGCGATCAACGCGCAGGTATTGGTGTCCGGCCCGGATTCGGGCTGGGAGACGATCCACCGGCTGCACGTCGCCGCCATCCAGGAAGCGCACGAGCGGGTGTGGCTGGTGACGCCCTATTTCGTGCCGGGTGAAGCGGCGCGGATGGCGCTGACTTCGGCCGCGCTGGGCGGCCTGGACGTGCGCCTGCTGGTACCGAAAATGAGCGATTCCTGGTTCGTCACCCAGGCCGCGCGCTCGTACTTCGACGAACTGTTGCATGCCGGCGTGAAGATCTACGAGTACGGCCCGCGCATGCTGCACACCAAGGCGTTCATCGCCGACGACGACGTCTGCATTGTCGGCAGTGCCAACTTCGACCACCGCAGCTTCCGCCTGAACTTCGAGCTGTCGATGATGATCAGCGACCGGGACCGCGTGGCGGCCCTGGCCGAGCTGCTGCAGGGTGAATTCGATCGCGCCACCCGGGTGCATGACCAGGCCGGGCGCTCGCTGTGGCTGCACCGCCTGCCCGAGGCCTTCGCCCGGCTGGCCTCGCCGCTGCTGTGATGCAGCGCTACACTGCGGCGATCATCCGGGGAGCCCGACTATGTACTGGTTGTACCTGCTGCTGGCGCTGGGCTGCTTTGCCTTCGCGCTGAAGACCCCAAGCGCGGGGTTGATGACCCTGTGCCTGCTGGCTGCGCTCGGCTTCCTGCTGGCCTGGGTACGCGGTCGTTACGTGGCCCGTTTCGGCGACCTGCAGCGCGACCCGGCCACCCTGATCGATGCCGAGGAACTGCGCCGCCTGCGCGAGCAGGCCCAGGCGCGCCGCAACGATGACGCCAACGACAACGATCCGTCCCCTCTTTCCAAGTAGTTCCGTTCCATGACCCAGCTCAGCGTCAACGTCAACAAGATCGCCGTCCTGCGCAATTCGCGCGGCGGTGCCGAACCGGACGTGGTGCGCGCCGCCCAGGCCTGCCTGGATGCCGGCGCGCATGGCATCACCGTGCATCCGCGGCCGGACCGCCGCCACATCACCGCCGAGGACGTGCTGGCCCTGTCCACGTTGACCCGCGCCCGTGGCGTTGAATTCAACATCGAGGGTAATCCATTTGCGCCGCCGCGCGAGGGGTACCCGGGGCTGCTGCCGCTGTGCGAACAGACCCGTCCGGCGCAGGCCACCCTGGTGCCCGACGGCGATGGCCAGATCACCTCCGACCACGGTTTCGACTTCGAACGCGACGCCGAGCGCTTGCGCCCGTTGATTGCCCAACTGAAGGCGATGGGCTGCCGGGTCAGCCTGTTCGTGGATGCGGGCAACCCGTCGCTGGAGCAGGCCGCCGAGGTCGGTGCCGACCGCATCGAGTTGTACACCGGCCCCTACGCAGAGGCGCATGCAGCGGGCGACGCTGCGGCAATGCTCGAACTGTTCGCCACTGCGGCGCGGCGGGCGCAGGCGGTGGGCCTGGGCGTCAACGCCGGCCATGACCTGTCGCAGGACAACCTGCGCGATTTCCTGGGCCACGTGCCGGACGTGCTGGAGGTGTCGATTGGCCACGCGCTGATCGGCGAGGCACTGTATGACGGGCTGGATGCTACGGTGCGCGGCTACCTGGCGCTGCTCTGATGCATTGCAGCCGAGCGTAGGCTCGGCTCTACAAGGTCTCTGCACCAACTGTAGAGCCGAGCCCATGCTCGGCTCAGCACCGCCCTGAACCCTTCAGGCGGCCGTCGCAGCCATTGAGACAGCCCCGGCGTACGCTGCCGCAATGGGTATTGCGATCAAGGGCCGAGGTTCCACGTCCCACCTCGCCGGACGCTTCGAAAGCACCGTCAGCGAGGCGGTGGACGACGGCTGGGCGGTCGATGAGAGCGAGGAGTTCCTCGCGCCGCGACTGCGCACCGAGGTGCGCGCCGAGACCGCGCGCAGCATCATCACCCGCAACACTTCGCCAGACGTCGGCTTCAGCCAGTCGGTGAATCCGTATCGCGGCTGTGAGCATGGGTGTTCCTACTGCTTCGCGCGCCCTTCCCATGCCTATCTGAACCTGTCACCTGGCCTGGACTTCGAGACCAAGCTGTTCGCCAAGACCAATGCGCCTCAGCTGCTGCGCAAGGAACTGTCGAAACCCGGTTACGTGCCGCAGCCGATCGCGCTGGGCATCAACACCGATGCGTATCAGCCGATCGAGCGCAAGTTCAAGCTGACCCGCCAGCTGATCGAAGTGATGCTGGAAACCAGGCATCCGTTCTCGCTGATCACCAAGAACGCACTGGTCGAGCGCGACATTGATCTGCTCGCGCCGCTGGCGGCGGAGAACCTGGTCAGTGTGCATTTCTCGGTGACCTCGCTGGACCCGCATCTCTCCGCGAAGCTGGAACCGCGCGCATCAGCACCCCATGCACGATTGCGCGCGATGAAGCGCCTGCATGACGCGGGTATCCCGGTGGGCGTGATGGTGGCACCGGTGATTCCGTGGATCAACGACAGCGAACTTGAAGCGGTGCTGGAGGCTGCGCACGATGCCGGCGCCAGTACTGCAGGCTACGTGCTGCTGCGCCTGCCGCTGGAAGTGGCGCCACTGTTCCGCGACTGGCTCGATACCCATCATCCCGATCGCGCCGCGCACGTGATGAGTACCATCCAGCAGCTGCGTGGTGGCAAGGACTACGACAGCCAGTTCGGCACCCGCATGCGCGGCCAGGGCGTGTATGCCGATCTGTTGAACAACCGCTTCAAGCTGGCGCGCAAGCGGTTGGGATTCAATGCGCAGAACAGCCATTGGCCGAAGCTGGATTGCAGCCGGTTCCAGAAGCCGTTGCCGCCGAAGAAGGATTCGCCGCAAGGGTCGTTGTTCTGAGGCCATCAGTCGAGCATGGCTCGACTGTACATCAAGGCCGACGAGCAGTTCGGCGTCACCCCCCAAACAACTTCTGCGCACTCTGGAACAGGATCCAGCTGGTGGCGATGAACTTGTCGCCACCCTGTGGCCGATTGCCGCGATGGGTGTGGGTGAACGCCGTCGGCGCAATCAGCAAACTGCCGGTGCGCGGCGCGATCTTCCGCCCCTGGAACAGGAACTCGGTTTCGCCCTCGTCGAAGTCGTCATTGAGGTACAGCGTCCACAGTACATGCCGGTGCAGGGTCTCGGCCTGCGCATCCTTCGGGTACAGCTCGCAGTGCCAGTACGGGTAGCCACCCTCGCCCGCGGCGTACCACTGCAGGTTGATCGCACCCGGACGAAGGCAGGTGCGGGCCAGGTCGGCCAGCTGCTGTTGCGGCATGTCGGGGAAGTCCTCGGCAGACAGGCGTCGCGGTTGGCCATTGCTGTCCTGGATCTGCAACATCAGCGGGGCAATCAACGCCTGTGGATAACGGCGTAGATAAGTCAGCAGGCCGTTGAACACCGCAATCTGCAGCTGCTGATCAACATCCTGCCAGCCGTCCATGCCACTGATGCGCAGATCCTTGCTGTGCTTGAGTTCGGGGAACACGCCACTGCCCACCGCACCGGGCAGCAGGCCACGCGTGGCACGCATGCGCTCGACGATGGCCGCGCAGACCTCACTGGGGACGGCGTTGTGGATGACTTCGATGAAATCGACCGGGCCCTGCTCGTGCATGCGTGCATTCCTTCGGCGGCAACGGCTTGATGGTGCCGTTTGCCGCCCGCGGTGTCACCCTGCGGTCATGTCATCGAACTGCCATGACCGCCGTCAGGCGTCGAGCCGTCAGCCCTGCGCTTCGTCGTGCGCGTGGTGGTAACGCACCGCTTCGGCCACTTCCTCGCGCGAACCCAGGAACACCGGCACGCGCTGGTGCAGCTGGTCGGGCTGGATGTCGAGGATGCGCTCGCGGCCGGTCCAGGCGGCGCCGCCGGCCTGTTCGACCAGCAGGCCCATCGGATTGGCTTCGTACATCAGGCGCAGCTTGCCGGCCTTGGACGGATCCTTCTTGTCCCACGGGTAGATGAAGATGCCGCCGCGGGTCAGGATGCGATGCACGTCGGCCACCATGCTGGCGATCCAGCGCATGTTGAAGTTCTTGCCGCGCGCGCCTTCCTTGCCTGCCAGCAGGTCGCTGACGTAGGCCTGCATCGGCGCTTCCCAGTGACGCTGGTTGGACATGTTGATGGCGAACTCCTGGGTGGCCGCCGGAATCTGCATGTTCTCGGTGGTCAGCACGAACTCGCCCTTCTCGCGGTCCAGAGTGAAGGCGTGGGTGCCGTGGCCGACGGTCAGCACCAGCTGGGTGCTGGGCCCGTAGATGCAGTAGCCAGCGGCGATCTGCTTGCTGCCCGGCTGCAGGAAGGCGTCATCGCCTGGCAGCTCGACGTTGGTCGGGCAGCGCAGCACCGAGAAGATGGTGCCGACGGAGACGTTGACGTCGATGTTGGAGCTGCCGTCGAGGGGATCGAACAGCAGCAGGAAATCACCGCGCGGGTAGATGTCCGGCACCGGCTGGCTGTGGTCCATTTCCTCCGAGGCGCAGGCGGCAAGGTGGCCACCCCAGGCATTGGCTTCGAGCAGGATCTCGTTGCTGATCACGTCCAGCTTCTTCTGTGCTTCACCCTGCACGTTGCCGGTACCGGCGTCGCCGAGCACGCCACCGAGGGCGCCCTTGCTGACGGCGATGGAAATGCTGGTGCAGGCGCGGGCGACCACGGCGATCAGCTGGCGCAGGTCGGCATTGATGCGGCCGGCGTGCTGTTCCTGGATCAGGAAGCGGGTCAACGAAGTACGGGACATGGTCGGGCAGGTCTCGGCAGCGGGAAAACGCCTATTGTCGCCCGTCTGGCGGGGGCGTGCGTGAGCGCGGGAAGGCGTAATCGTTTCCAGATGCGTTGCGCTCGTGGCGCCTTCCTTCATGGAGGCACAGGACGAGGTACACCGTGGCCAGGACACGCCGTAAACCCATCCATGGGGGCTCGGTCGGCGCATCCATGCGCCTCACGGTCCTGGCCACGGTGTACCTCGCCCTGCGCTTCAGGGTTCGCTGCGAGCGCGGAGGGTGTGGCAAAGGCAGAGGCAAAGCAGAAGCAAAAACAAAGGCGCCTTTCGGCGCCTTTGTTCTCAAACCCGTGCAGCCTTGCTTCAGCCCTTGGCGACGGTGGCCACGGCCTTGGCGACGTATTCCAGGTTGTTCTGGTTCAGCGCGGCCACGCAGATGCGGCCGGTGCCGACGGCGTAGATGCCGAACTCGTCGCGCAGGCGTTCGACCTGCTCACGGCTCAGGCCCGAGTAGGAGAACATGCCGGCCTGTTCGTTGATGAAGCCGAACTGCGGCGCACCGGCAGCGGCCAGCTTTTCGACCAGGCCCTGGCGCAGGGCGTGGATGCGCTCGCGCATCTCGGTCAGCTCCTGCTCCCACATCGCGCGCAGTTCCGGGTTGGTCAGCACGCCGGCCACCAGCGCGGCACCGTGGGTGGACGGACTGGAGTAGATGGTGCGGATCACACGCTTGACCTGCGACTGCACGGCCTTGGCGTCAGCAGCGGTCGGCGCCACCATCGACAGCGCACCCACGCGCTCGCCATACAGCGAGAACGACTTGGAGTACGAGTTGGCGACGATGAAGCTGTCGATGCCGGCTTCGGCGATGATGCGCACGGCGGCGCCATCCTGCTCGATGCCCTTGTCGAAGCCCTGGTAGGCCATGTCGATGAAGGGGAACAGCTGCTTGTCCTTCAGCAGTTGCGCGACCTGCTTCCACTGGGTGACCGTGAGGTCGGCACCGGTGGGGTTGTGGCAGCAGGCGTGCAGCAGCACTACGGTGCCGGCTTCCAGCTTGCCGAGGTCGGCCAGCATGCCGTTGAAGTCGACGCCATGGCTGGCCGGGTCGAAATAGGTGTAATCCAGCACCTCGAAACCGGCCGCGCTGAACACCGCACGGTGGTTCTCCCAGCTCGGGTTGCTCAGCGCCACGGTGGCGTGCGGCAGCAGCTTCTTCAGCACGTCGGCGCCGACGCGCAGCGCACCGCTGCCACCGACGGTCTGTGCGGTGGTGACGCGGCCGGCGGCCAGCAGCGGCGAGTCCTTGCCGAACACCAGCTCTCGCGTGGCCTGCGTGTATGCCGGCAGGCCATCGATCGGCAGGTAGCCGCGCGGTTTGGCGTCAGCGGCAAGCTGCTGCTCGATCTGCTTGACGGCGCGCAGCAGCGGGATGCGGCCGCTCTCGTCGTAGTAGATGCCCACACCCAGGTTGACCTTGGTCGGGCGGCTGTCGGCGTTGTACGCCTCGGTCAGGCCCAGGATCGGGTCGCCTGGGACCAGTTCCACGTTTGCAAAGAAGGACACGGCGGTACTCGTTCGGTAGACGGAAAGGGGGAGGAAGTGCGCTACGCGGTCTGCGGCCTTGCAGCCGGAAACAGCCCATCGTAACAAAGCCTGCCGGGGCTGGCCGCCGCCGTCGTCATCCGTGGCCCCGTACCATGGCGTGCGTTGCCGCCTGATCCATCAACCTGAATCATGAATCCCGCCGCACGTCGCCATTGCCTGCCGTTGTCCATCCTGCTGCTGTCGCCCTGGGCGGCCGTGGCCGGGCCCGCACCGACCGCCCTGCCCAGCGTGCAGGTGCAGGCAGCGCGGGTGCCGGGCATCGACCCGTTCGCGTTGCCGGCCAGCCTGGACACGGTCTGGATCGACGCCGGCCGCGCCGGCGCCGGCGCACAGCTGTCCGAGGCGCTGGCCGGGGTCCCGGGCCTGGTCGCCCGTGACCGCCAGAACTTCGCGCAGGACACCCAGCTGTCGATCCGTGGCTTTGGTGCGCGCTCGACCTTCGGTGTGCGTGGGGTGCGGGTGTTGATCGACGGGGTGCCGGCGACCATGCCCGACGGACAGGGCCAGCTGTCGCATGCCAGCCTGCTCGGTGCCGAACGGATCGACGTGCTGCGCGGACCGTTCTCGGCGCTGTACGGCAATTCCTCCGGCGGCGTGCTGCAGGTCTGGAGCGCACAGGGCCAGGCCGGCGACCCGTGGCGGCTGCGCGTCAACGCGGGTGCCGACAACACGCTCAGCGTCGGCGCGCAACTGAAGGGTGCCGGCCGTGTTCTGGATTACAACATCGCCGCCAATCACTTCCGCACCGATGGCTGGCGCGACCACAGCCGTGCCCGCCGCGAATCGCTCGCTGCGCGTATCGGTGGCGATCTCGGCGGGGGGCGGCTGGAGCTGCTGCTCAATGCCTTCGATGCCCCCGATGCGCAGGACCCGCTGGGCCTGAGCCGTACCCAGGTGGCGGCCGATCCGCGCCAGGCCACCGCCGTGGCGCACCAGTACAACACCCGTAAATCGGTGCGCCAGCAGCAGGCTGGCCTGCGCTGGACCCGTGAAACCAGGGCGCAGCGTTGGCAGCTGATGGGCTATGCCGGCCAGCGCGCGGTACGCCAGTACCTGCCGATCCCGCCGGCAGCTCAGACCAACAGCCCGTTGCATGCCGGCGGGGTGATCGACCTGGAGGGCGGCTATGGCGGGCTGGACGCGCGCTGGGGCTGGCGCGGCGACCTCGCCGGCCGACCGCTGGACCTGGTGGCCGGGCTCAGCGCCGACCGCCAGCGCCAGCATCGCACCGGCTACGAGAACTTCATCGGCAGCGCTTTCGGCGTGCGTGGGCGGCTGCGCAGAGACCAGATCGACACCGTGCAGAACGTCGATCAGTTCGCCCAGGCGTGGTGGCAGTGGAGTCCATGCTGGTCATTGCTGGCTGGCGTGCGTCACAGCGCCGTGCGCTTCGAATCCGACGATCGCTACATCACCGCCCGCAACCCGGACGACAGCGGCCACCGCCGCTACCAGGCCACCACGCCGGTGGTCGGAATCAGCTTCGAGGCCAGCCCGCAGTGGCGACTGCACGCGGCGGTGGGCCGTGGCTTCGAGACGCCCACCTTCAACGAGCTGGGGTATCGCGCCGACGGGCAGGCGGGACTGGCGCTGGATCTGGCGGCGGCGCGCAGCCGCAGCCTGGAGGTGGGCAGCAAATGGCATGCACAGGACGGAACCCAGCTCGATATCAGCCTGTTCCGCGCAGATACCGACGATGAGTTGGCAGTTGCCAGCAACATCGGCGGACGCAGCACCTATCGCAACATCGGCCGCACCCGCCGCCAGGGCGTGGAACTGCGCTACCGGCAGCCGTTGGCAGAACAGTTGGAACTGCAGGTGGCCTGGACCTGGCTGCAGGCGCAGGTGCGTGCGCCGTACCTGACCTCGAACACCTGGGTTTCCGCCGGCAGCCGCTTGCCCGGCGTACCGCGCCAGCAGGCGTTTGCCCGGCTGCAGTGGACCCCGGCCGACTGGCAGTGGGCGCTGGAGGCCGCCGCCAGCACCGATACCCTGGTCAACGACGTGGCCACGGAGCGGGCGCCGGGCTACGCGTTGCTGAACCTGGAGGCCGGTCGTTTCTGGACACTGCCAGGTGGCGAGCTGCGCGCCTTCGCCCGGCTGGAGAACGTGCTGGATCAGGCCTACATCGGCTCGGTGATCGTCAACGACGGCAACGGGCGCTTCTACGAACCGGGGCCCGGGCGCCGGGCCAGCGTGGGCCTGCAATGGTCCTGGCGTTGACTGGGTAGTGCCGGCCGCTGGCCGGCATCACTCTGTGTAGGGCAGCCCAGACCTTGCCGGCCAGGGGCCGGCACTACCCGTCAGTCGGGCGCCTTGGCCGGTACGAACGGCGAGGTCGGGTCGCTGGCCGGGAAGGTCTCCTCCAGCGCCTCGTCCTGGTTGTCGCTGGCGCGCTGCTTGCGTTCGCGACGCTTGAGCGGGCTTTCCTGGCCGCCGCGATGGCGGTCGCCGCCATCCTTGCGGTCCTGGGCGGCCTGTTCAGCCTCGTGCTTCACCGGCAGATGGTCGCCACCGTGCTCGGCGTCGTAGAAAGGTGCGCCGGTGCCGCGGTAGTCGGCATTGTCGGCATCGCGCTTGCCGCGCTGTTCACCGGGAATGGGCGGGTGGTTTTCCCGCAACGGGTCTCGGGAATTCTCTCGGCTCATGGTCTGACTACCTGCGCTCGGGGCTCCCACTACACCGCGCCACAGGTAAAGCCGCCGCGAACCCGGCGTCATGAACATCTCGCTCACCCCCCGGTAACGGCACCGCGCGTATTCCTGCCCACCCGCCCCCGCTGCAGGAGCCGGCCATGCCCCGTCTTGAACGACCCGCACCGTCCGTGTTCAACGCCCTGCTCGATCCGCTCGGCCAGCGCACCGCACAACGCCGCACGCGCCGCCATGAAGATCCGCAGGCGGTGGCGCAGGACTACCTGCAGTACATGCTCAGCGACTACGAAGAGCGTCGCGGGCAGAACCACCGCAACTGGCGCGATCTATGCCCGGTCTATGCCTTCGCATTGACCACCCACGCTGCGGACTGGCCGCGCGGTGACGCCGCGGATACCTGTGAGGAACTGGCCGAACACTGGGAACAGATGCGCGGGCAGTCGCGGTTGAGCTGGTCGCAGGCACGGCCGGTGGTGGAAGACGCCTGGCGCGCCCTGGATCATATTCCTGCGGCGGCGGTGAGGCCGCTGCTGCAGTAGTGCCGGCCGCTGGCCGGCAACCTCAGGAAACTTCAGGCCGCGAGCTCTGCCGGCCCGCAGCCGGCACTGCCGTTCTCCGTAGAACCCACGTGCACGGTATCGACACGGGTGGTTTACACCGCCCATCCGAAGCTGGATGCCCTGCCCCGCCAAAGGTACGCCCATGGCCCGCCCGATCTGGACCGGCACGCTGTCGTTTGGCCTGCTCAACGTGCCGGTGTCGCTGATGTCAGGCGAACGCAAGGTCGATCTGCAGTTCCGCATGCTCGACTCCCGCGACCGCAAGCCGATCCGCTTCGAGCGGGTCAACGCCGATACCGGCGAGGAAGTGCCATGGAAGGACATCGTCAAAGCCTATGAGTACGACAAGGGCAGCTATGTCGTGCTGGAGGAAGGCGATATCCGGTCTGCGGCACCGGAAAGCCACGAAGCGGTGGAGGTGGAATCGTTCGTGGATGCCGCGCAGATCGACCCGCGCTACTACGAGAAACCCTACCTGCTGGTGCCCGGCAAGAAGGCCGAAAAGGGCTACGTGCTGCTGCGTGAGACATTGCGCAGTACCGGCAAGGTGGGCATCGCCCGGGTGGTGGTGCGTACCCGCGAATACCTGTGCGCGGTGATGCCGCATGCGGACGCGCTGGTGCTGATGATCCTGCGCTATCCGCAGGAACTGGTGGATCCCGAAGATTACAAGCTGCCCACCGGAAAGCTCGCCGATTACCGCATCAGCAGCAAGGAAACGGCGATGGCCGAGCAGTTGATCGAGTCGATGTCCGGTGATTGGGATCCGTCGCAGTACCACGACGAATTCCGCGAGCGCCTGCAGCAGGTGCTGAACAAGCGCATCAAGTCCAAGGGCGGTACCACCCGGGTGGAGGATGAGCCTGTATCGCGCGAGGATTCCACCACCAACGTGGTCGATTTCATGGCGCTGCTGCAGAAGAGCCTGGACGCGAACAAGCGTACGCCGGCGAAGAAGATGGCAACGCGGAAAGCAGCCACCAAGCCGACGGTAAAGAAGGCCGCAAAGAAGGCAACGAAGAAGGCCGCAAAGAGAACCGCTGCACGGCGCAAGGCAGGTTGAGCCATGTCGTTGCACCAGTACCGGCGAAAGCGCCGGCTTGGCGGTGGCTTCGGGCAGACACCGGAACCTGACGACACGCCCGCACACGGCAACCCGAAGCGGCGGCCGATCTTTGTCATACAGCTGCACCATGCCACTTCGCGGCACTATGACTTCCGCCTTGAGATGGACGGTGTGCTGAAAAGCTGGGCGGTGCCGAAGGGTCCTTCGTTTCGCGTTGGTGACAAGCGGCTGGCCGTGGAAGTGGAAGACCATCCGCTGTCCTACGCCGGTTTCGAAGGAGATATTCCCGAAGGCCACTACGGCGCTGGCCACGTGGAGGTCTTCGATCACGGCACATGGGCCTGCGAAGGCGATCCACTGCAGGCACTGGCAGCGGGAAAGATCGACTTCGTGCTGCATGGGCAACGCCTGGCTGGCGGCTGGAAGCTGGTGCGTACAGCGATGAAGGGACGCCAGGTACAGTGGTTGTTGATCAAACGCGACGACGAGGAAGCGCGTGATGCCGAAGCAGATGATCTGCTCCAATCCCCCATGCCGAAACGCACATCCGCAGTGAGCAAGCGCACGGTGGGCAAGTCAACGCGCGCCGCACCGGCTGCACGATCGGCGACCCGCAAGGCCGATGCGCGTTGGCATGCGCGAGCGCTGAACCTGGATGGCGCGCGTGACACGCCCTACCCGCGTGCTTTCAAGCCACAGTTGACCGATCATCGCGACAGTGCACCGGACGGCGAGCGCTGGTTGCATGAGATCAAGTGGGATGGCTATCGCCTGCTGGCCGATCTGCACGAAGGCAAGGTGACGCTGCGCTCCCGCAACGGCCTGGATTGGACCGGTGATTTCCCCGAGGTGGTACAGGCCGTGCAGGCACTGCCGGTGCGGGATGCGCGCCTGGACGGTGAGCTGGTGGTGCTGGACCGGGATGGACGCAGCGACTTCGCCGCGCTGCAGCGCGTGATCGACGGGAGTTCGAAGCAACCGTTGCGCTACATCGTTTTCGATCTGCCGGGTGTGGCCGGCGTGGACATCAGTCGTTCACCGCTGCTGGAGCGCAAGGCGCTGCTGAAGGATCTCATCGGTCCCACGCCCGGAACCCTGGCCTTCAGCGAGCACGTGATCGACCATGGCCCGCAGGTATTCGATGCCAGCGGCAAGGCGGGATTCGAAGGCATCGTCAGCAAGCAGGTGGATGCGCCCTACGTGAACACCCGTGCACGCAGCTGGGTGAAGGTGAAGCACGAAGACACCGACGAGTTCGCGATTGTCGGCTACACGGCACCGAAGGGCTCCCGGGTGGGGTTCGGCTCGCTGCTGCTGGCGACGCCGGACAAGGGCGGCTTGCGCTATGTGGGCCGCGTTGGCACCGGCTTCGACGACGAAAGCCTGCGCGCGCTGCACAAGGCGCTGCAGCCGTTGGCGGTGAAGGCGCCTGTGCTGCAGCTGCCGGCGCACGTGCCGTTCCGCGCCGCCAGCGTGCGCTGGGTGAAGCCGGTGACGGTGGCGGAGGTGGCATTCCGTGGCTGGGGCAAGGAAGGCCTGCTGCGCCAGGCCAGTTTCAAGCGGCTGCGCAGCGACAAGCAGAAGGAGGACCTGGGAGTGGCCGTCTCGAGTGCTGAAGCCGGGGGCGAGGTCCAGATCACCCATCCAGAGCGGGTGGTGTTCCCAAGGCAGAAGCTCAGCAAGGGCGACGTGGCGGACTACTACCAGCGCGTGGCGCGCTGGATCCTGCCCGAAATTGTCGGGCGGCCCTTGTCACTGCTGCGCTGCCCGGATGGCGTGGGCAAGGCCTGCTTCTTCCAGAAGCACCATGGCCCCGGCCTGGGCGATGCCGTGCACGCGGTGCCCCTTCAGCAGAAGAGCGGCCGCGAGGACTACGTCTACATCGACGATGTGCGGGGCCTGCTGCAACTGGTGCAGATGAACACCCTGGAGCTGCATCCGTGGGGCGCGACCGTGGCCGATCCCGAGCACCCGGATCGCTTGGTGTTCGATCTCGATCCCGGTGAAGGGGTGGGTTGGGCAGAGGTGAAAGCTGCTGCGCGTGATGTCCGTGACCGCCTGCAGGAAGTCGGCCTGAAGAGTTTCGTGCGGCTGTCCGGTGGCAAGGGCGTGCACGTGGTGGTGCCGCTGCGGCCCAAGGCCGACTGGGAACAGGCCAAGGCGTTCTGTGAGGCGTTCGCCCGGGCGATGGCGGAGCGGGCGCCGGACCGCTACGTGGCAACAATGAGCAAGGCCAAGCGTGGTGGCGTCATTTTCATCGACTGGCTGCGCAATACGCGGGGTGCCACCAGTGTGTGCTCGTGGTCGTTGCGTGCGCGCGATTCCGCCGGCGTGGCAGTACCGCTGCGCTGGGATGAACTGGCTCGTATCAATGCCGCCGACGCATTTCCCATGGGCAAGGCGCTGGCGCGCGCGAAGCGGCTGAAGGCGGACCCTTGGCACGGCATCGCGCGGCTGAAGCAGACGCTGCCGTCGCTGAAGCGGTAGTGCCGGCCGCTGGCCGGCAACGGCAGGATGGCCGAGGTTGCCGGCCAGCGGCCGGCACTACCTGCATGCGCTCAGCGCGGATCGCGCGAGGCGCGACGGCCGAACCACCAGCCGGCTAGCAGTTGCAACGGCAGCGACGCCAGCAGTGAAATGACGAACCAGAACGGGAAATCCGCACCCGCCGTCCACATGGCGTAGCCACAGCCCAGCGCGACCAGCGACCAGATCGAGAAGCCGTGCGATCGCGGCCAGCAGGGCGCGTAATAGGTGGCAAAGGAAACCCCGGCGATGCCACCGAGCACGCTGAAGGTGAGATCCCAGCCCAGCTGCACGCTGTTGTTGTCCGGCGACAGGCCCAGCAACGGTGGCAGCCAGCTGGCGACGCTGCTGACCAGCCCAAGCGACAGCACACCGCCGATCAGGGCAACGAGGGACAGGAACAGGGTCTTGAGCACGCCAGGCATGCGCGCATTGTACGGCTGCGGCGGAGAACCCGGCATGCCGGCCAGCGACCGGCACTACCGAAATGTGGGGGGAACCGATCGGATGAATCGGCATGGCCGCCGCGTCCGTGGGAGAGGGGGACGGAGCGACGGCGGCCATGCACAGGCGATCAGGCGGCGAAGTCGAGCACCACGCGGCCTTCGATGGTGCCCGCATGCATGCGCGCGAACACGTCGTTGATGTTTTCCAGACGGTCGGTGCTGACCGTGGCCGCGACCTTGCCCTCGGCGGCGAACTGCAGCGATTCCTGCAGGTCCAGGCGGGTACCGACGATCGAGCCGCGCACGGTGATGCCGTTGAGCACCATGCCGAAGATGTCCAGCGGGAAGTTGCCGGGCGGCAGGCCATTGAGCGAGACAGTGCCGCCACGGCGCACCATGCCCAGTGCCTGCTCGAACGCCTTCGGCGATACCGCGGTGACCAGCGCACCGTGGGCGCCGCCGATTTCCTTCCTGAGGAACGCGGCCGGGTCGGTGGTGCGCGCGTTGACGGTGACCTGCGCGCCCAGCTGGCGGGCCAGTGCCAGCTTGGTGTCGTCCACGTCCACTGCGGCCACATTCAGGCCCATCGCGCGGGCGTACTGTACGGCCATGTGGCCCAGGCCACCGATGCCGGAAATCGCCACCCAGTCACCGGGCTTGGTGTCGGTGACCTTCAGGCCCTTGTAGACGGTCACGCCGGCGCACAGCACCGGCGCGATCTCGACGAAGCCCACCTCCTTCGGAAGCAGGCCGACATAGTTGGCATCGGCCAGTGCGTACTCGGCGAAGCCGCCGTTGACCGAGTAGCCGGTGTTGCGCTGCGTCTCGCACAGCGTTTCCCAGCCACCCAGGCAGTGTTCGCAATGACCACACGCCGAGTACAACCAGGGGATGCCGACCCTGTCGCCTTCCTTGACGTGCCCTACCCCGCCTCCCACGGCCACGACGTGCCCCACGCCCTCGTGGCCGGGGATGAACGGCGGGTTCGGTTTCACCGGCCAGTCGCCCTCGGCGGCGTGCAGGTCGGTATGGCAGACGCCACAAGCCTCGATCCTGACCAGCACCTCGCCCGCCCCCGGGCGCGGTACCACGACTTCCTCGATGACCAGTGGCTTGCCGAACTCACGGACGACGGCGGCCTTCATGGTTCTGTTCATGCATGCTTCTCCGTAGTGCGCTTGCAGACAGGATGGCGCCGGCCCCATGCCTGCGCCTTGATCCCGATCAATCCATCAGAAGAAGCCGAGCTTCTTCGGCGAATAGCTGACCAGCAGGTTCTTGGTCTGCTGGTAGTGGTCGAGCATCATCCGGTGGTTCTCGCGGCCGATGCCCGACTGCTTGTAGCCACCGAATGCGGCGTGCGCCGGGTAGGCGTGATAGCAGTTGGTCCACACGCGCCCGGCCTGGATGGCACGGCCCATGCGGTAGAGGCGCGCGGCGTCCCGGCTCCACACGCCGGCACCCAGGCCGTACAGCGTGTCGTTGGCGATCTGCAGAGCTTCTTCCTCGGTCTTGAAGGTGGTCACCGCTACCACCGGCCCGAAGATCTCCTCCTGGAAGATGCGCATGCGGTTGTGGCCCCTGAATACGGTGGGTTTCACGTAGTAACCACCGGCCAGGTCGCCACCCAGGGTGTTCTGCTCGCCACCGATCAGCACTTCGGCCCCTTCCTGCTTGCCGATGTCGATGTAGGAGAGGATCTTGTCCAGCTGTTCGGCGGAGGCCTGTGCGCCGATCATGGTGTCCGGGTCCAGCGGATCACCCTGCCTGATCGCGGCCACGCGCCTGAGCACCCGTTCCATGAAACGCTCGTAGATGGATTCCTGTACCAGCGCACGCGACGGGCAGGTGCACACTTCGCCCTGGTTCAGCGCGAACAGCACGAAGCCCTCCACGGCCTTGTCGAGGAAATCATCGTCCTCGGCCATCACGTCGGCGAAGAAGATGTTGGGCGACTTGCCGCCCAGTTCCAGCGTCACCGGAATCAGGTTCTGGCTGGCGTACTGCATGATCAGGCGGCCGGTGCTGGTCTCGCCGGTGAAGGCGATCTTGGCGATGCGTGGGCTGCTGGCCAGCGGCTTGCCTGCTTCCAGGCCAAAGCCGTTGACGATGTTGAGCACGCCCGGGGGCAGCAGGTCACCGATGATCTCCATCAGCACCAAGATCGAGGCCGGGGTCTGCTCGGCCGGCTTGAGCACCACGCAGTTGCCGGCGGCGAGCGCCGGGGCCAGCTTCCAGGCCGCCATCAGCAACGGGAAGTTCCACGGGATGATCTGGCCGACCACACCCAGCGGTTCGTGGAAATGATAGGCCACGGTGTCCTTGTCGATCTCCGACAGGCTGCCTTCCTGCGCGCGCACCACGCCTGCGAAATAGCGGAAGTGGTCGACCATCAGCGGGATGTCGGCGTTGAGGGTTTCGCGGATCGGCTTGCCGTTGTCCCAGGTCTCGGCGCGCGCGATCAGTTCCAGGTTCTGCTCGATGCGGTCAGCGATGCGGTTGAGGAGGTTGGCGCGCTCGGCGGTGGAGCGCCTGCCCCAGTCTTCCTTGGCGGCATGGGCCGCATCCAGCGCGGCCTCGATGTCGTCGGCGTTGGAGCGCGCCACCGAGGTGAGCACCCTGCCGGTGATCGGCGTGATGTTGTCGAAGTACTGGCCGCTGCGCGGTGCCACCCACTGGCCACCGATGTAGTTGTCGTAGCGGGGTTTGAACAGCGTGCCGGGACCGGCCGGGTCGGTTGAGGGCGAGGGCGGGATTGAAGCAACGGCATTCATCGGGGGCACTCCTTGGATGGCCCGGACAACCCGGGACCTGCCCGGCTACCGCAACGAGCGTGCCAATCCCGCTGGTGCTGCGGCGCATCACGCGGCGCGGCGGCATCAGTGTTGGCGGTCCCCTGGCGGAATGCCGCAGCGCACCAGTGGACGTCATGGCACTTGAAGGCGGGATGTGCTTTTAATCGAAACAGTGCCCGCAACAGCTGTCGCAGAATGCGACAAGGAGCGAGAGGGTGTCCCAGCCGATTCTTCCCGAGCGCGTCGGCGGCGCGCGCCGTGCCTTCTTCGAGCGCGGTGCAGTGCCGGCTGGCGTGGTACCCGACGCCATCCTGCAGTCGTGGCGGCGCTGCCAGCGCCAGGGCCTATCGGTGGATGCACGGCCCGACGTGGCGCCGGTGCCCGAACCCTCCCTGCGCGAACTGCGCCAGCGCCGCGAGCGCCTATGGCGGCTGGCCCGGCCCGAGCTGGAAGGCCTGGCCGGCTCGCTGGCCAGCAGTGATGGCATCGTGCTGCTCACCGATGAGGAAGGCTGGGTGCTGGATGCCGAGGGCAGCAACAGCTTCCTGGACCGTGCCGGCCAGGTCGCGCTGATGCCCGGCGTGCGCTGGGACGAAGGCACCGTCGGCACCAATGCCATCGGCACCGCCATCGTCGAAGGCCGCGCCCTGCAGGTACGCGGCGGCGAGCATTTCTTCGCCCCGCACGGCATCCTCACCTGCTCGGCCACACCGATCTTCGATCCCTTCGGCCAGCGCGTGGGCGTGCTCGACATTTCCGGTGACGCGCGCCACGCCCATCTGCATGCGCTGGCGCTGGGTCGCCAGGCCGTGGACCAGATCGAGCACCGTTACTTTGCCGACGGACTGGACGACTGCGAACTGCTGCACCTGCATGCCCAGCCGTTGCTGCTGGGCAGCCCGCGCGAAGCGCTGCTCGGCTTCCGCAACGGCCGCCTGGTGGCTGCCAACCGCGTTGGCCTGGGGCTGTTCGGGCTGGACCGGCACGACATCGGCCACGCCTCCTACGAGGCCCTGTTCGACCAGCCACTCGCGCGGCTGCACGACGACGGCATGCTGCTGGACCGGCAGGGACGCGCGCTGTACGGCCACAGTGAAAGCAAGCGCCGCGCACGCGCCGGCAGCGTCGTGCCCGCACGCGCTCCGCGCGTGGTCCCCGTGGCTCCCGTGCCGGCGGCGCCCGGCACGGTGCTGGCCACGCCGGTGCAGCAGCAGTTGCACCGGGCCGTGCGCGTGCTCGATGCCGGCCTGCCGGTGCTGGTGCAGGGGGAGACGGGCACCGGCAAGGAAGTATTCGCACGCGAGCTGCACCGCCGCAGTACGCGCGCCGGCCAGCCGCTGGTGGCGGTGAACTGCGCGGCCCTGCCAGAGGGGCTGATCGAAGCGGAGTTGTTCGGCTACGAGGAAGGGGCCTTCACCGGCGCGCGCCGGCAGGGCAGTACCGGCCTGCTGAGGCAGGCCCAGGGGGGTGTGCTGTTCCTCGATGAGATCGGCGACATGCCGTTGGCCCTGCAGCCGCGACTGCTGCGCGTACTGCAGGAACGCGAACTGTCACCGCTCGGCGGTGGCCGTCCGGTAAAGCTGGACTTCGCCCTCGTCTGCGCCAGCCACCGCGACCTGCAGCAGGCCGTGGCCGACGGACGCTTCCGCGCGGACCTGTACTACCGCATCGCCGATCATGTGGTGCACCTGCCCACCCTGCGCGAACTGGACGAGCGCGGCGCCCTGCTGCAGGCGCTGTGGGCACCGATGGCCCAAGGCCGCGTACTGCAGGCCGAGGTGCTGGAGCTGCTGCAACGGCAGCGCTGGCCGGGCAACCTGCGGCAGCTGCAGGCCTGCCTGCGCACCCTGGTGGCGTTGAGCGACCCCGGCGAGCCGATCACTGCAGCACACCTGCCGGCGGACCTGATGAGCACGCCGCTGTCGCCGCAGGTGACGGCCGCAGACAGCGCCTGCGCTGTCCGCGGTGGGCTGCGCGATATCGCCGAGGAGGTGATGCGTCAGGCCCTGCAGGCCGCCGACGGCAACATCTCCGCGGCGGCCAAGCAGCTGGGCATCAGCCGCAGCACGCTGTACCGGCGCCTGGGCCGGCCCGCCACGCGCTGAGCGCGCGCGACGGTGCCCGGTGCAATGCAGCAGCGGCCTCAGCCGGCCAGCACCGCGGCCTCGCGGGCCAGGCGTTCGATGGCATCCCAGTCGCGGGTCTGCAGCAGCGCCGGGGTGGTCAGCCACGAACCGCCCACGCACAGCACGTTGGGCAGGTGCAGGAACTGTGGTGCGGTCTGCACGCTGATCCCGCCCGTCGGGCAGAAGCGGACATCGGCGAACGGCCCGTGCCAGGCCGACAGCAGCGCGGCGCCGCCAGCCTGCACGGCAGGGAAGAATTTGAACGTATCCAGGCCGTGCTCCAGGCCCAGGATCAATTCCGACCCGGTGGCCACGCCCGGCAGGTAGGGCAGGTCGGCATCGCGGGCGGCTGCATACAGGGCCGGCGTAGCGCCGGGCGACACGGCGAAACGCGCGCCCGCCTCCCGGGCCGCCTGCATCTGCGCGGGCGTGAGGACGGTGCCGGCACCGACCACGGCATCGGGTACCGCCTCCCGCATCGCCCTGATGGCGTCCATCGCCTGCGGCGTGCGCAGCGTGACTTCGATTACCGGCAGGCCACCACGGAACAGCGCCTGTGCGACCTGCACGGCCTCCTCCACCGAGCCGGGGGTATACACCGGAATCACCGGTGCCAGTTTCAGCACCGCGCGCACGCGCGGATCAGCGGCGGACATCGAATCGCTCCTCGCCCATCAGGGCCAGCACGTCAGCTTCGCTGACAGGATTGAAATCACCGGGGATGGAATGCTTCAGGGCCCCGGCGGCCAGGCCGAAGCGCACAGTGGCGTCGGCATCAAGGCCGGACAGGATGCCATGCAGGATGCCGGCCGCGAAGGCATCGCCACCGCCGATGCGATCGACGATGCCCTGCAGCTGGCGCACGGGCGCCTGCGCGCGTGTTCCGTCGCGGCCCAGCAACAGTGCACCCATCGCATGGTGGTCGACGCTTATCACCTGCCGCTGCGTGCACGCCATCCACTGCAGCTGTGGAAACGCTGCGAACGCAGCGACGGCGGCGGCCTCGACGCGGGCGACCGGCTCCTGTTGCGTGAACGGCCGGTCCAGCACCACCTCCATGTCACGGTGGTCGGCGAAGACGATGTCGGCCTGGGCGAACAGCTCGTGCAGCACGGCCTGGGCGTCACCACCCCAGCGCTGCCAGAGCCTGGGGCGGAAGTTGCCGTCAAAGGAAACACGAACCCCGGCCTGCCGCGCCGCGCGTGCGGCATCCAGCGTCGCTGCGGCGACCTCCGGCCCCAGTGCCGGGCTGACCCCGGACAGGTGCAGCCAGTGCGCGCCCTGCAGCAACGCCGGCCAGTCATGGTCGCCCGCAGTGCTGCGCGCGAACGCCGAGTCCGCGCGGTCATAGACCACTTCGCTGGCACGCTGGACCGCCCCGGTGGTGAGGAAATACAGCCCCATCCGAGCGCCCGGCACCTCGTGAACGTGGCGGGTGTCCACGCCGTGCCGGCGCAGTTCTGCCAGCGCGTGGGCACCGAGCGGGTTGCCTGCGACCGCGCCGACCATCGAGACCTGGTGTCCCAGCCGGGACAGCGAGACACCCACGTTGGCTTCCGCTCCGCCCACGTGCACCTGCAACTGCGGAGACTGCAGCAGCAGCTCGCGGCCGGGCGCACCCAGGCGCAGCAGCAGCTCCCCGAAACACACGATACGACCCATCTCCGCTCCTTCGTGCTTGCCGCCAGCGTGGGACACTGCGCGGCATGGTTGTGGACCACGTGGGGGTGTGGCGTTGACTAGCGGTGTCATTCTAGACCGAAGTTGCGCTGCGGATGCTCGGTTCGTATGTCGAAACCATTGTCCTGCAAGCGTCTTGGAGACATTGCGGATCTGTTGCGCTGCAAGATGCCCGATTCGAGGCGTGCTGTTAACGTCGGCTTTGACCAGCGGTGTCATTCCGCTGCACAGCTGCGATACCAGACCTTTGGGAGAGGGGAAAGGCATGCAATCTCGGATCCACGGAAAAAAGACACCGGTTACCTTGCTGGCAATGGGCGTGGCGCTGGCCCTGTCCACCACGGCGGCTGCCCAGCAGCAGGCCGCCACCGATCTGGACACGGTTACCGTCACCGGCTACCGCGCCAGCGTTGAAAAGGCGCTGGACATCAAGCGCGGCGAAGCCGGCGTGGTCGACGCCATCGTTGCCGAGGACATCGGCAAGTTCCCCGACCTGAATCTGGCCGAATCACTGCAGCGCATCCCGGGCGTGGTCATCACCCGCGAGGCCGGCGAAGGCCGCAACATCTCCGTGCGCGGCCTGGGCCCGGATTTCACCCGCGTGCGCATCAACGGCATGGAGGCGCTGACCACCGTCGGCGCCGGTGACCAGAGCGGTGGCACCAACCGCGGCCGTGGCTTCGACTTCAATGTGTTCGCCTCGGACCTGTTCTCGCAGCTGCTGGTGCGCAAGACCGCCTCGGCCGACGTTGAAGAAGGCTCGCTGGGTGCCACGGTCGATCTGCGTACCGCGCGGCCGTTCGACTATGAGGGCTTCACCTTCGCCGCCAGTGGCCAGGCCAGCTACAACGCCATGGCCGAGAAGGCCGACCCGCGGGTCGCGGCGCTGGTATCCAATACCTTCGCCGATGGCACCTTCGGCGCCCTGCTTTCGGTGGCCTACTCCGAGCGCCAGGCGCTGGAGGAAGGCTCCAACACCGGGCGCTGGGCCAACGGCCCGAGCAACGGCAATTTCGCGGCCTCTTCGCCGTTCGCCGCAGCGCGTGGTGCCAACGTGTTCCATCCGCGTTTCCCGCGCTACGTGCAGATGGAGCATGAGCAGAAGCGCCTGGGCGTGACCGGCTCGCTGCAGTGGAAACCCGGCGATGCCACTGAAATCTCGCTCGACGCGCTGTACTCGAAGATCGATGCCACCCGCGATGAAAACTACATCGAGGCGATCTCCTTCAGCCGCGGCACCAGCAGCACGCCGCGCCTGGTCGGCAAGCCGGCCATGGTGGTCCGCAACGGCGTGATCGAGAACAACGCCCTGGTCCAGGGCGAGTTCGACAATGTCGACATCCGTTCCGAAAGCCGCCATGACGAATGGAGTACCGAGTTCAAGCAGATCGCACTGAACGGCCAGCATCGCTTCGGAGATGATTTCACCCTGTCCGGCAAGATCGGCATCTCGCGCTCCAGGCATGAGAACCCCGTGCAGACCACGGTGATCATGGACAAGTATGACGTCGATGGTTACAGCTACGACTATCGTGGCAACAACCGCGCGCCGGTCCTCAACTATGGCATCGACCCGACCAACCCCAACGGCTGGGAGCTGGCGGAAATCCGCCTGCGGCCGCAGTACGTGGACAATGACTTCGATACCGGCCAGATCGACTTCAACTGGAATCTCGGCCCGGGCTTCCGCCTGAAGGGCGGCGTGCTGGCCAAGGACTACACGTTCAGCACCACCGAGCTGCGCCGTGCCAGCGAGCTGGCCGTACCCGGCTTTGCCGATGGCACGAAGGTCGTGCCGGCGGGCATGACCACGCCCGCAGGGCTGAAGGGCATCAACGGCAGCCCCGCCAGCTGGGTCGTCCCCGACCTCGGGGCGATTGCCGAGCAGTTCGACATCTACAGCAACAGCGGCAGCTTCGCGGTGGCGCCGCGTGCCAACAATGTGCGCAGCGTGGAAGAAAAGGACCGCGGTGCCTACTTGATGGGCGAGTTCTCCACCGAACTGGGCGGCCTGCCCCTGTCGGGCAACGTGGGCGTGCGGTACGTGCGCACCAAGCAGTCCTCCACCGGCCTGTCCACGCTGGCCAACGGCACGGTGCAGACCACGGCCAACCGCACCTATGACGACACCCTGCCCTCGTTCAACCTGGTGGCGGAAGTCACGCCGGACTTCCTGATCCGGCTCGGCGCGGCCAAGGTGATGAGCCGGCCGGGACTGGGCAGCCTGACGCCCGGTGCGACCGTGGCTGTGGCCGGCGGCGCGCGCACCATCTCCAGCGGCAATCCTGACCTGGATCCGATCCGCGCGACCAATGTCGATCTCGGCTTCGAATGGTACTTCGCCGAGGGTGCGATGGCCGGCATCGGCCTGTTCTACAAGGACATCGAGAGCTTCATCCAGACCACCCGCGAAGTGCGTCCCTACAGCGACAGCGGCCTGCCCGCCTCGCTGCTGGAAGGCACCGGAGCCTCGGCCAGCGATGACTTCACCTACAGCAAGCCGGTCAACACGCCCGGTGGCGAACTGCACGGCGTGGAAGCCAACTACACGCAGCCTTTCACCTTCCTGCCCGGCAAGTGGGCCAACCTCGGCATACAGCTGAACTACACCTGGGTGGAATCGAAGATCCAGTACCTCAACTCGGCAGGCCAGCCGGTCATGAAGACCGATCTCACCGGCCTGTCGAAGTCATCGTGGAACGCGACGCTGTTCTACGAAGGGGAGCGGTTTGCCGGCCGCATCTCGGCGACCAACCGCGATGACTACCTGACCCAGGCCCCTGGCCAGGAGACCGGCTTCAATCTGGATGGCTACCACGGCATGACCGGCACCACGGTGTTCGATGCCTCCGTCCGCTACAAGATCAGCGACCAGCTGGAACTGAGCCTGGAAGGCATCAACCTGACCAACGAGGCGTCCGACGAGTGGGTCTACTCGCCGCTGACCGGCCGACTGCCGTTGCAGTACACCGAAACCGGCCGCCAGTTCCTGCTGGGCGTGCGCTACAAGTTCTGAGCAACGCCGGCGGCGCGTGCCGATACGCGCCGCGGTTCGCCATGACCGCTGCTGCGCCGCAAGGTGCCGCTGCGGCGTGGCCTTGCTACGGTCCGGCGGCCCGCCGCCGGCCGTCGCCCGTTGAAAGGAAATGTCTCCATGCCGCACCGCACGACCGTGTTCCGCTGCCTGCTGCTGGCAGTCGCCCTGGCCGCAGGCCCCGCGACGGCCGCCGCCGATGTCCCCACCCTGCTCTTCCATGTGGATGCCAATCACGGCCTGCAGGCCGTGACCGCTCACGGTGAGGCCGTAGCGAACTTTCGCGACAAGGTGGCGGTGGTCGACGACGGCAAGCATGGCAAGGCCATCCAATGGGAAGACGACGGCGTGCTTGCCTGGGATGCGCCGGGCAACATCCTGGCCCAGCGCGGCACGCTGGCCTTCGACTGGCGTTCACGCTACGCGGTGGGTGAAGCGCCGTTCGTGATCTTCCGCGTCGGCTACGCCGACCACAGCAGCTGGGACATGGCCTGGCTGCGCATCGACTGGAACGGGCACGGCTTCGATGCCTTCGTCACCGACGCCAACCTGGCACGCACCCGCGTGTCGTTCCGCATGGATGCACTGCCGCGTCCCGACCAGTGGTTGCACCTGGCCTTCGCCTGGGACGAGGACCAGGGCGTGCGCCTGTTCATCGATGGCCGCGAAGTCGCGCGCGCGCAGGCCACCGGCGATTACGATGCCGCGCTGGACCAGCTTGGCCTGGCCGGTCGGGTGATGGCGCCGTACCAGGTGCAGAGCCGCTACAACTTCCTGCGTGGCAGCGATTTCCAGCACATCCGGGTCTACGACCGCATGCTGGATGTGCCAGCGGTGGCAGCGCTGGCTCGCGGGCGCGAACCGGCCAGCGCCGTGGGGGTTGCCGATAGCACGCGCGCCTGGCGCCACCGCTTCGGCTGGGATGGGGCTGCACCCCCAGCGGTGGCGGCGGGCGGCGCCCGCATCCGCAAGATCGAATTTGCCGACACCCGTGACCTGAAGGCGTGGATGTGGAAGGCCACCGATGGCATCGCCGAAACCACCTGGCCGGGCGTCTACAACCGCTCGCGCCTGCCCGGCCGCAATGACTACTTCCAGCTTCCGGACTGGAACACCTATGTGGAAGGCGGCCAGCACCTGGACCTGACCCTGCCGGCCACCGAAACGGTGAATCGGGTGGAGATCCGTGGTGCGGCCTTCGGCACCCTCTCCCACGGGCCCGACGCCGAACATGCCACCGACGTGCTGGTCACGCGCGCGCGCGGCGTGGTGCGCAGCGTCGACAACATTGCCGCACAGCGCGGCGGCGTGCTGCGCTTCAGCAACGTCGAGCAGGAAACACCGATCCAGGAAATCTGGGCCTACCACGTGAGCGAGGGCGGCGAGCCGGAAGGCACGGTGAAGCAGACTTACATCATCGACAGCCACGCGCTGCCCGACTACACCAACCTGGACGCATTGCGCCGCTACATCGATGGACGTTTCCCGGCCGCCGAACGCAGCACGGTGATGGCGCTGCCGAAGGGCGCCGGTTCCCGCCGCCGGGATGCCGGCACCCTGCCTGCGCATCCGCGGCCCATCGTGCACGTGCTGATCCCTTCCGGGGTGGGCGATGCACCCGCCAACCAGCCGCTGATCCGCAGCTGGGCCTACAGCTGGGAGAACATGCACGACGGCCTGGACGGCGTGGCCATCGACCTTCCTGCGCTCAACCTGCCGCCCACCCACGATGGGCTGATCCCGCTGAACATCCGCATCAAGGATCCGATCTGGCCGGCGCGCGACATGATCGACGTATCGGTGTCGGTGCCACCAGGGCAGAAACGCACGCTGTGGCTGGACCTGCGCGATCGCATCCTCACCCCGGACAGCCTGTGGCTGAGCATCGCCTCGGCCGCACCGGGCTTCGATGCCGATGCCCTCGACGGTGCGCAGGTCCGGCTGGTGTTCAAGCCGCGTGCCGACGCGCTGAGGGAGCACGTGGCCGACCGCTTCAACCAGGTCCGCGACAACTGGGGTTTCCTGGTGGAGGAGCACACCACGTCCAAGCGCCAGCGACTGTACGCGCGCGTGTATGCGGACCTGAGCGACCTGCTGCGGGTGGACCCGGACCATGAACTCGGCCGCCTGTACTGGAACTACATCAGCTACAACAGCCAGGGCCGCCCGCCCTACACGGCGCCTGCCGTGCCCAGGGGCGTGCCGGCGTGGGCATTCAACCAGGTGCAGGACCTGGCGCAGGTGCGGCAGTTCGTCGACTGGTGGATCGATGAACGGCAGGTGGCCTACGGGGATTTCGGCGGTGGCATCTCCGACGATTCCGACCTGACCCAGCAGTGGCCGGGGCTGGCCCTGATGGGTGTGCAGCCGGACCGATTGAACGCCTCGCTGACCGCGCTGTCCGATGCGGTGTACCGCAACGGCATGTTCAGCAACGGCTTGAGCACCATCGAGACCGACGAGCTGCATTCCTATGAGGAAGGCATCAACACCAACAGCGCCATGCTCTACCTCAACTGGGGCGATCCGCTGACGCTGGAACGCCTGATGGAAACGGTGAAGGCCTTCGACGAGCGCATCATCCTGCGCAACCCGCAGGGCCACCTGCTGTTTTCCAGCAACTGGTTCGGTGGCAACAAGGTCTACCGCGAACCGAACTGGCAGTGGCAGAAGCCGTATTCTTTCCCGGTGCTGCACCCGGCGTTCCTGCTGGGCCAGTACAACGCCGATCCCACCGGCCGCGCGCTGGTGATCGGCCTGGCCGATGGCTATCTGGCCCACGCAGGCAAGGACGACAAGGGACGCTTCACCCTGCCCAACGAGATCAACTGGGCCAGCGGTGCCACCCGCGGCGGCGAGTTGAACAACGGCTCCGGCAGCGGTGACACGATGCACACCTTCTGGGCGGCGTGGCGCTGGAGCGGCGATGCGAAGTACCTGCAGGCACTGGACTACCGCGTGGCCCGTGGCGGCCCGGGCGCACTGGCCAACCTGGGCGAGAACGTCGTGGACGTACTGGGCCGGCAACAGGACTGGTACCCGCTGCTGCGCGCCGAGGCCGACGCGGGAAAAACCGGTTTCGCCAGCCTGATGGCGTGGCAGGCCAGCGGCGACAGGTCATACATCGCCGCCCTGCATGCCGACGGCCTGCAGGCGAAAGTGCAGCGCGCATACATGAACACCGAGGGCCACTGGTGGTCCGACCGCGTGGAAGCGCCCAGTGAATTCCTGCAGCGCGCACGCCTGGGTGGCATTGCGCTGAAGCGCAACCAGAGTTGGCCCGGCCATACCGTCAGCTGGCGCTTCGACCGCGAGGGAGCGGCCGAACAGGTCGCCCTGCTGGTGCATGCGCCGTCGCGTGAACGTTTCACCGTTACCAGCTACAACCTGGGCACGCGCACCATCGGCGCCGACATGACCGGCTGGAACGTGGCCAGCGGGACCTGGCGGATACGCAGCGGCGTGGATGCCGATGGCGATGGCCACATCGACGGCACGCCCGCCGAACGCCGCGTGCAGCTGGAAACCAGCGCTTCGGTAGCGCTGCAGTTCCGTCCCGGGCGTACCGAGGTGTTCGAGTTCGAACGCGTGTCCGAGGGAACACCGGTGGAAACACGGCCGGACCTGGGCGTGGGTCGCGGCGACGTACGCATCGACGGCAGCCAGCTGCAGGTGACCGTGCACAGCCTGGGGCATGTCGGCACCGGCGTGGGCGTAGCAATGCTGGAAGACGCGCGCGGTCGCGAGATCGCCCGCACGGACGTGCCGGCGCTGGGGGCACCCAGTGACCTGCAGCCGAAGACCGTGCAGGTCTGGTTGCCATTGCCGGCCGGCGACCGCAGCGGCCTGCGCGTGCGCGTGGCGTTGGCCGACGGTGGCGAGGAAGTGACCCGGCTCAACAACGTGGTCGGCGTGCCACGATGATGCCTGCATTACGCCCGGCTTGATCCGGCGCGGGTCAGGACGCCTCGGTCTCCAGCCGCTTCATCCGGCGCTGGTACCAGCCATCATCCAACGGCTCGAACACCGCGCTGCGTTCCATCACGCCCTCGTAGACGTGCAGCGACACGGCCACGTCTGCGTCGCTGGCGTTGCACAGCGTGTGGTACTCGTGCGGCGGAATCAGGCTGCCGGCGCTACCGCGGTGGCCGTACAGCGTGGGCTGGGCGGCAAAGCGATGACGTTCGCCATCCTGTTCAATCAGCGCATAGGGAGTGACGATCAGTTCGCCCTGCCAGACACCCTCCACGCACCACATGGCATCGTGGTCATGCAGGGGCGTGCCCTGGCCTGGGCCCCAGCACATGGCGATGACGCTGTAGCCCAGGGTCGGGCTGCGGTGCAGTTCACGGCGTGCGTAATGCCCTTCGACCGGGCGCCGCACGCAGGGGGGCAGCTGGATGGACGGATCGACGATGGCCTCGCGCAGCACCCGCTGCAGCGCACCGGTGATGGCCTCCGGCGTACCCAGCATCACCGCGGCATCGATCGCAGCGAACAGCCGCTCCCGGCCGGTGAATGACGGTGGCAAGGACATCGTTCCCATGTCCCGACTCTAGCCGAGAGGGGTTAACAGAATGTTTGCACCGCGGTGTCATCACTGCGTACCGCGCTGCACGAACGGTACTTTCGCGTACAGCGCACGTTCGCCGGCACGAGGATCGTCCACCACGCCGCTCTGGCGATCGAACAGCATGGTCTGCCGCCGGGGCAGCGCGTAGGGTGGCCATTGCGGCATTCCGCGATGATTGGGGTCGCCGTTGCGCGCGAAGGCGATCAGTGCGTCGCTCATTGCCGCCGCCAGCGTATGCGCATCCGCGCCGCCACCAGTGCGTGCGCCGGGCAGGCCGGCGTTGTCGAACACCAGTGGGATGTCCAGCGTGTGGAAGGCGCGCAGCCGGCCTTGCTCCACCGGTGAGCCCCAGTCCAGCTGGTAGGCCCAGGTGGGCGCGGCCCCACTGGGCTGGCGCGCACGCGCTTCCAGTTCCTCCACTGCGCCGCGCCAGGAACGGCCTGCGGTAGTGGCCGCGAAGAACACCTCCGAAGGCGTGTAATGCGGGTACAGGCGCCGGTACTCGGCGATCACCGTCTGCGGCAGCAGATCCACGAACTGCTGGCGTTGCAGCTGTGCCGGCAGCGTGTCCCAGGTCAAGGTGAAGTTGGCCGGATCGTTGCCGAGGAAGGCGCGGGTCTCGTCGCGCGTATTGCCGATCACCATCGGAATGCTGGCCGACTGCCGCGGTGCCTGCGGCCAGAACGGATGCACCGGAAGGGAGACTTCGTCCAGTACCGGCCCGAAGTACAGCGATGTGCTTTCCACCCGCGATGGATCGCGGGCACGGGTGGCTGCAAGCAGATCGGCGGCCGGGAGCCGCAGCAGGGCAGACAGGTCCTTTGCACCCACTGCCTCCATTGCAATGGCGGCGCGCTGTGCGGCGGCACGCGGGCCGGCCGCGGTGACCTGCTGCCCGCTCATCGTCCACGCGCGCTGGAACAGGCCGCGTGCCGCGGGCATCGCCATCAGCGTGGCGATCTTGGCGCCGCCCCCGGACTGGCCGAACACGGTGATGTTTCCAGCGTCACCGCCGAAGATCGCCGCGTGTTCGCGTACCCACTGCAGCGCCTGTACCAGGTCGAGCTGGCCGACATTCCCCGACGCGGCGTAGCGTGCGTCGCCAAGTGCGCCCAGGTACAGGTAACCGAAGGTGTTCAGCCGATGATTGAGGGTCACTACCACCACATCGCCGCGGCGGCACAGCGCACTGCCGTCGTACAGCGGATCGCTGCCGGAGCCGTTGTTGAACCCACCCCCGTGCATGTAGACCAGCACCGGGCGGCGGCCGCCATCCCCCAGTGCGGGGGTCCAGACGTTGAGGAACAGGCAGTCTTCGCTGCCGGGGCCTTCCGCGCCGCCCTGCGGTGCGGCCGCGCCATAGTCCAGTGCGTCGGCGATCCCGTTCCATGCCGCTTCCCGGCGTGGTGGCTGGAAGCGATGGGTGCCGGTATCGGCGCCGTAGCGCATGCCGCGGAATACCAGCACGCCTTGTTCATGCTGGCCGCGCACGCGCCCCCCGCGCACGCGGACGATCGGCAGGCGTTCGTCGCGTGCACCGGGCAACGCCGCTGCCGGCAGTGCCACCAGCGTGGCCGTGGCCAACGCCCAGCGCGCGCTGTCGCGCAGGAAACGGCGGCGCTGCAGATCGTCGGGTGCTCCCGTCATCGGCTGCCCTCCGCACCCTTTCCTGCTGTCAGCCATGCCTGTGCCAGCGCTGGCCACTGCGCCAGGGTGGAGCCGGGCTGCAGGCGCATGCCGAAGCCGTGGCCACCATGGGCGAACACATGCAGTTCGTGCTCGACACCTGCCCTGGCCAGCGCCTGCGCCATCACCTCGCTGTTGTGCACGCTGACCACGCGATCGTCGTTGGCATGGATCAGCATGGTCGGTGGCATGTCCGCGCGCACGTGCTCCTGCACCGAGTACTGGGCCGCCAATGCGGGGTCAGGGTGCTCGCCCAGCAATCGCCCGCGCGAACCGCTGTGCGCATGCGCGCCCATGTCGATGACCGGGTAGACCAGCACCGCCCGTGCCGGGCGCGCGCTCAGCTGATCGATCGCATCGCGTGCGGGATAGACCGGAGCATCGAAGCCGGTGGCCAGCCGCGCAGCCACGTGGCCGCCGGCGGAAAAGCCCATGACCGCCACATTGTCAGCCTCCAGGCCGCGGCGTGCGGCCTGGTCGCGCACGACCCGCAGCGCACGCTGGGCATCGGCCAGCGCCGCCTGGCGGTCCCTGCCCGGCTGCGGCAGGCGGTAGCGAAGCACGAACAGGGTGAAGCCTGCCCGCTGCGCCCAGTCCGGCACCAGCGCGCTGCCCTCCTTGTCGATTACCACCCGCTGGTAGCCGCCGCCCGGAATGACCAGCACCGCCTGCCCGTTCGGACGTGGCGGCGCGTGCACGATCATGTATGGCGCATCGATCCCGTCCACGAACCGGTCCGGATGGGCCGGATCGGGGCTGCGCTCAACCACCCGCGCCTTCCGTGCCGGAGCGCTCTGGCCCGGTACCTGGCCGTCCGGCCACAGCGGCAGGCGTTCGCCCGCCACCTCCCCGGCAAGCCGCTGGCCGTCGCGCAGCGGGACGTCGGCGGCACGTGCCGGGGCAAGCGTCAACAGAACGCACAGGAACAGCACAAGAGGGGGCAAACGCATGGCGGACCGGGCTCCAGCGAAGGGTGGGCAGCGTGCCGCAAGCGCCCCGGAAGCGGGTGTGATGCGCTGCGGCTTGCGCGATGACACCGGTTTACCATATACACCTCCTGCAGACGCTGTCGACGGGCAGTGCAACAACGCAGAGGGAGACCGTTCTTGAGCAACGAACACGGCACACAGGGGCAGAGGCCGGCGCCGGACGGTGCAGCCGCCATCGCCCGCGCCTTCACCGATGCACGCCGCGCAGGCAAGGCCCTGCCCGCGTTCCCCGGAGAGATCCCCGGCGATCTGGTGGCTGCCTACCACGTGCAGGACCAGGCCATCGGTCTGTGGAGCGATACGGTGGTCGGCTGGAAGGTGGGTTACATCGCTGCCGAGCGCCGCGACGGTTCCGGCGATGAGCGCCTGCTGGGGCCGATCTTCAAACGTCAGCTCTGGAATGATACCGGTGGAACAAGCGACATCCCGGTCTTCGTCGGGGGCTTCGGCGCAGTGGAAGCAGAGTACGTGCTGGAGCTGTTGGAGGACGCGCCGGCCGGACAGCTGCACTGGTCCCCGGAACAGGCCGAAGCGCTGCCTGCGCGCCTCTACATCGGCGTGGAAGTGGCCAGCAGTCCGCTCGCCACCATCAACGAACTCGGTCCGCGCGTGGTGGTGGCCGACTTTGGCAACAACAATGGCCTGGTGCTGGGCCCGGAGATCGTCGACTGGACCGCACGCGACGAAAACTCGCTGCGTGCCGAGACACTGATCGAAGGTGAGGTGGTCGGCACCGGTGGCGCCACCCGCCTGCCCGGTGGCCTGCGGGCGGCCTATGCCTTTGCGCTGTCCCGTTCGGCCCTGCGTGGCCGGCCGCTGCGCAAGGGCGACCTGATCGCCACCGGCAATGCCACCGGCATCCACGATATCGAGGCAGGACAAACGGCGCTGGTGCGCTTTGCCGGCTTCGGTGACATTGCCTGCCGGGCCGTGCCCGCGGGATGACCGCGGGGCTGCCCTGGTGAACACGCGCGGGAGGGCGCAGATGATCACACGACGTAACTTCCTGGCCGGTGGCGCTGCTGCCCTGGCCACCCCGATGCTCGCCGCCTGTGGCCGCGGGCCGGGCAGCGATATGGCCGGTGGCGCGCTGTTGACCGCCACCGACGTGCATGTGGCCGACTACCCTACCGTCAGCGCGGTGAAGTGGATCGGCGAAACGCTGCAGCGCGAAACCAACGGCCGCCTGCGCCTGCGCCAGTACCACTCCGGCCAGCTGGGCCGCGAATCCGAGGCGATCGACATGGCGCGCTTCGGTGCCATCGATATCACCCGCGTCTATGCCGGTGCGCTGAACAATGCCTTTCCGCTGACCCAGGCGCTGTGCCTGCCCTACGTGTTCACGTCGGTGGCGCACCAGCGTGCCGTGTTGGATGACGGCGTGGCCGAAGCCGTGCTGCGCGGCTTCCAGGGCCGCGGCCTGGTCGGCCTGGCGATCTACGATTCCGGTGCACGCTGCTTCTACAACACCAAGCACCCCATCGTTTCGCCCAAGGACCTGCACGGCCTGAAGCTGCGCGTCGCCTCATCGGACATCTTCATCCAGCTGATGCGCCTGCTCGGCGCCAACCCGACGCCGATGTCGCTGGGCGACACGTTCTCCGGCATGGAAACCCACATGATAGATGGCGCCGAGAACAACATGCGCAGCTTCCATTCCAGCCGCCATTTCGAAGCGGCGCACTACTGGTCGCAGAGCGACCATTCGTACGCGCCGGACGTGTTGCTGATGTCGCGTGCCAGCTTCGAACGCCTGTCGCCTGACGACCGCCAGCTGCTGCTGCAGACCGCGCGCGCATCGGTGAAGGTGATGCGCGAGCAGTGGGATGCGTCGGAGGACGCCGCACGCCGCGCCGTGCTGGCCTATGGGGTGAAAGCCAACGAGGTGGACATGCCCGCCTTCCGCACCGCCGCCCAGCCGCTGCTGCAGCAGTACCTGCAGCAGCCGGAGATCGCCGCGCTGGTCGACCGCATCCGCGCCGCCTGAGGACACTGCCATGACCGAGACGACGACGCCCGCCACCGGGCCTGGCCAGCGCCTGCTGGACCGCATCGCCGACATCGCCATCTACGGCGCCGTTGCTGCCCTGCTGGGGCTGGTGGTGGTGCAGGGCTGGCAGGTGTTCGCGCGCTACGTGATCAACGATTCGCCCAGCTGGACCGAGCCGGTCACGCTGCTGCTGCTGGCCACGGCGATGAGCCTGGGTGCCGCCTGCGGTGTGCACACCAACCGCCACTTCGGCTTCTTCCTGCTGCACGCCTGCATGGGCCCCGGCCTGCGCCGTGCGGTGGACGTGCTGGTGCAGCTGGTTGTGGCGGTGCTGGGAGGCTTCATCGCCTTCTGGTCGGGTGATCTGCTGCTCGACGGCCTGGACATCAAGACCGCCGGCGCCGATCTGCCGCAGAGCATCAACTACCTGCCACTGGCGGTGGGCGGCGGGCTGATGCTGCTGTTCGCGCTGAACCGTGCGTGGAACGCGCTGCAGGCCCGCGCCACCGGCGCCGAAGACGCTGAAGGAGATCGTTGATCCATGGGTATCACCATCCTGTTCTCCGTGTTTGCCGTGTTGCTGCTGCTCGGCGTGCCGGTGGCTTACGCGCTGGCCGCAGCCGCGCTGGCCACCCTGCTCTACCTGGATATTCCCAGCATCGTGCTGGTGCAGCAGATCTCGGCCGGTACCGGCTCGGCCTCGCTGATCGCCATTCCGTTGTTCATCTTCGCGGGCGAGATCATGATGCGCGGCGGCATCTCGGAGCGCCTGATCGCCCTGGCCTCGTCGCTGGTTGGCCGCTTGCGCGGTGGCCTCGGCCAGGTCTCGATCCTGTCCTCGCTGTTCTTCGGTGGCGTGTCCGGCTCGGCCATCGCCGATGTCTCGGCGGTGGGCGGCACGATGATCCCGCAGATGGTCAAGCGCGGCTATGACCGCGACTTCGCGGTGAACGTCAGCATCACCGCCGCGCTGGTGGCGCTGCTGGTGCCGCCGTCGCACAACCTGATCCTGTTCTCGGCCGCTGCTGGCGGGGGCCTGTCCATCGCCGACCTGTTCGCCGCCGGCATTGTCCCCGCGCTGCTGATGACGCTGGCGCTGATGGTCACCGGCTATGCGGTGGCGCGCCGCCGCGGCTATGGCGTGGAGGTCTTTCCCGGCTGGCACGCCGTGGCCCTGCGCATCGTCTCCGCCCTGCCCGGCCTGGGCTTGGTCGCGCTGATCTTCATCGGCATCCGTGCCGGCATCTTCACCGCGGTGGAAAGCGCAGCCATCGCCGTGGTTTACGCCTTGCTGGTGACCACCGTGCTGTACCGGCAACTGCGCTGGCGCGAGTTCTTCGACACCGTCATCCATGCCGCGCGCAGCACGGGCGTGATCCTGTTCGTGATTGCCACCGCCGCCGTGTTTGGCTGGCTGCTGGCCTACCTGCAGGTGCCCGCGGCCGCCGTCGAGTTCCTGCAGTCGTTCGCGCACAGCCAGTTCATGGTGCTGCTGATGATCGTGGTGATGCTGCTGCTGCTGGGCACCTTCATGGACCTGGCGCCGATGATCCTGATCTGCACGCCGATCTTCCTGCCGGTGGCCCGCGCCTACGGCATCGATCCGATCCACTTCGGCCTGGTGCTGGTGCTCACCGGTGGCCTGGGTCTGGTCACGCCCCCGGTAGGCTCGGTGCTGTTCATCGGCACGGCCATCGGCAAGATCAGCGTGGGCCAGAGCATGCGCACCATCTGGCCGTTCTGGTTCGCCGCGCTCGCCGTGCTGCTGGTCGTGGCCTTCTTCCCCTCACTGTCGCTGTGGCTGCCCGCCGCGCTGCGCGGCTGAGCCACAAGGAGACTGCCATGCGTGCACTGCGTATCGCCGCCACCGCCACTCTGCTCGTGCTGTTGCTGCCGGCACGGCCTGCACCCGCGGCGGAGGCCGCGCGCGCCCCGGCGCAGTGGGCGCGGGGGCTGGAACACCAGCGCCAGGCGGACCGTGGCGATGGCACGTTCCTCAATCCGGTGCTGGCCGGCGACCATCCGGATCCCTCGGTGCTCAAGGACGGAGACGATTACTACCTCACGCTGTCGTCGTTCGACGCCCATCCCGGCCTGCCGATCTGGCACTCGCGCGACCTGGTGAACTGGCAGCCGCTGGGCCATGCGATCACCCGCAACGTGGGGGCGATCTGGGCGCCGGACATCGTCAAGCACCGGGGGCGCTACTTCATCTACTTCCCGGCCCGCACCGGCGAGCGCCGCAGCAACTTCGTGGTCTGGGCCGATGACATCAAGGGCCCGTGGAGCGCGCCGATCGACATCGGCCTGGGCGGCTACATCGATCCCGGCCATGCAGTGGGTGAAGACGGCAAGCGCTACCTGTTCCTCAGTGGCGGTGATTACGTGCAGCTGGCCGACGACGGGTTGAGCGTGGTCGGTACGCCGAAACACGTCTATGACGGCTGGCGCTACCCGCAGGACTGGGACGTTGAGGCCTACGCGCAGGAAGGCCCGAAGATCCACGTCCGCGACGGCTGGTACTACATGACCACGGCAGTGGGTGGCACCGCCGGTCCGCCGACCGGGCACATGGTGATTACGGCGCGCTCGCGTTCGATCCACGGACCATGGCAGAACGCGCCCAACAACCCGATCACGCGCACGCAGTCGGCGGCCGAGCCCTGGTGGTCACGCGGCCACGCGACGGTGATCGAAGGGACCGATGGGCGCTGGTGGATGATGTACCACGGGTACGAGAACGGCTTCTGGACGCTGGGTCGGCAGGCCCTGCTCGAACCGATCGAATGGACCGCTGACGGCTGGTTCCGGGCCAACGGCGGCGACCTCGGCCAGCCACTGCGCAAGCCGGCAGGACAGGCGCTGTCGCCTCATGGCATGGCGCTGTCGGATGATTTCCGCGGCAGCACGCTTGGCCCACAGTGGGCGTTCTTCAACCCGGCGCAGGACGAGTACCGCCGGCTGGGTTTCAGTGGCAACGGCCTGGTCCTGCAGGGCAAGGGCAGCACGCCGCGCGATGCCTCGCCGCTGACCACCATCGCCGGCGACCGGGCCTACCAGTTCGAGGTGGAGATGGAGATCGCCCCCGGTGCCGTGGGTGGCGCGCTGCTGTTCTACAGCGACCGGCTGTACGTGGGCGTGGGCAGCAACGGCGAGTCGTTCATCATGCATCGCTACGGCGAGGAGCGCCCTGCCAGGCCGGCGCCGGGCCGCGGCGGCCGGCTGTGGTTGCGGGTGACCAACAACCGCCACATCGTCACCTTCCACTCCAGCACCGACGGGCACACTTGGCAGAAGTATCCGGTTCAGATGGAAGTGTCCGGATACCATCACAATGTCGCGGGCAGGTTCCTGGC
Organism: Stenotrophomonas maltophilia group sp. P373; assembly: GCF_053295075.1. Taxonomy (NCBI): domain Bacteria; kingdom Pseudomonadati; phylum Pseudomonadota; class Gammaproteobacteria; order Lysobacterales; family Lysobacteraceae; genus Stenotrophomonas; species Stenotrophomonas maltophilia group sp. P373. The sequence continues at coordinate 49,955 of NZ_CM129994.1, forward strand.
GCTGAAGCCGGCGCTGTATGCGGCCGGCGACGGTGCGGTAACCTTCCGCAACTTCCGCTACCGCGCGCTGGACTGAGCGCGGAGCCGGAATCCCCAGACTTACCCGGTTCAAAACATGTCAGTGCGCAACAAGAACGATGCCGCTACGCCGGCATTGGCGAAGGGCAAGGTAGCCACCATCAACGACATCGCGCGACTGTCGGGTGTATCCAAGAAAACGGTTTCAAGAATCATCAACAACTCGCCACTGGTGCGCAAGGACACTCGCGACAAGGTGGAAGCGCTGATGCGTGAAGTGGGCTATACGCCCGATCCACTGGCCCGCGGGCTGGCGTTCCGCCGCTCCTTCCTGATCGGCATGGTCTACGACAACCCCACCGCGCAGTACATCGTGGACATGCAGTACGGCGCGCTGGATGCATTGCGTGGATCCAGCTTCGAGCTGGTGGTGCATCCCTGTGATAGCCGCAGCCCCGGCTACATCGAAGGCGTGCGTCGCTTCGTGCAGCAGCAGAAGCTGCACGGCGTGATCCTGGTGCCGCGTGCCTCGGAAGACCAGGCGCTGGCGGACATGCTGGATGAGATCGGCTGCCGGTTTACCCGCGTGGCAGCGCTGCCGCTGGACGAAAGCTCGCAGATGGTGGTCACCCATGACCGCGATGGTGCGGCCGAAGCCGCCGACTACCTGCTCTCGCTCGGCCACCGTGACATTGCCCTGGTGACCGGTCCCAGCGCCTACCGTTCGGCCCATGAACGTACCGCCGGCTTCATCGACGCACTGTTGCAACGCGGTATCGAGCTGCCGAAGGACCGCATCATCGAGGCCGGCTACACCTTCGAATCCGGTGTAGCCGCTGCCGAGAAACTGCTGCTGGGCAAGCGCCGCCCGACCGCCATCTTCACCGGCAACGATGAAATGGCTGCCGGTATCTACAAGGTGGCGCTGCGAGCGGGCATCAACATTCCGCGCCAGCTGTCCATCGTCGGCTATGACGACAGCCCGCTGGCCTCGCGCCTGTGGCCCTCGCTGACCTCGGTGCGCCGGCACACGCGCGATACCGGGCGCACCGCCGCGGCGATGCTGATCCAGCCCGAAGGCCAGGCCGCGCTGCCCATTGCCAGCGTGCGGCCGCACCTGATCGTCCGCGATTCCTGCCAGCCGCCGGAGGATTGATCCCCCAGGGATCAATCCTGCAGGTCATGACCTCTGGTCGTAACACGCCCCTGCCCCATCCACCCGATCCACCGCGCCTGCGGGCCATCCCGGCATCGTGCGACGCAAAATGACACCGGTTTCCTGTCTGGCTAGAATCGACCGTGAACCGCGCCGGGGCCGACCCGTCGGCCCGCCCCCCGCTCTGGAGACGCCATGTACAGCAAGACCCATTACGCCACCCATCCCGATGCCATCCACGGTGCCAGCAACGACCAGCTGCGTGACCTGTACCTGCTCGATGGCCTGTTCAACGCCGGTGCGGTGACCCTCAAGTACACCCACTACGAGCGCTTCGTGATTGGTGGCGCCGCCCCGGTGGACGCACCGCTTGCGCTGCCGACCCAGACCGAACCCGCTTCGGCCGCAGGCCACCCATTCCTGGAGCGCCGGGAACTGGGCGTGATCAACGTCGGCAGCGGCACCGGTACGGTCACCGTGGATGGCACCGTCTACACGCTGGGTCCGAAGGACGGTCTGTACGTGGCCATGGGCAGCAAGGAGGTCGTATTCGCCTCGCAGGACGCCGCCAACCCCGCCCAGTTCTATCTGGCCTCGACCCCGGCCCATGCCCGCTTCGAAACCAGGCAGCTGTCCATCAAGGACGCCGTTGCACTGGACCGCGGCGCGCTGGAAACCAGCAACGAGCGCACCATCTACCAGTACATCGTGCCAGCCACCTGCCAGTCCTCGCAGCTGCTGCTGGGCCTGACCGTGCTCAAGCCGGGCAGCGTGTGGAACACCATGCCGCCGCACCTGCACGACCGTCGCAGCGAGGTCTACTTCTACTTCGACCTGGGCGACAGCGACCGCGTCTACCACTTCATGGGCGAACCGGACGCGCAGCGCCACATCGTGATCCAGAACAACGAAGCGGTCGTGTCGCCGCCGTGGTCGATCCACATGGGTGCCGGTACCAGCAACTACGCCTTCATCTGGGCGATGGGTGGCGAGAACCTGGACTACACCGACATGCACGTGCTGGACATCTGCCAGCTCAAGTAAGCCCGCCTGGCCGCCGCGCACCGTGTGCCGGCGGCCGTAGCGCTGACCCCGCTCGCCCCAATCAAGGAACGCATACGCAATGGCTAATCCCTTCAGCCTGGAAGGCAAGGTCGCTCTGGTAACCGGTGGCAACACCGGTCTGGGCCAGGGCATCGCCGTGGCACTGGCCGCCGCTGGCGCCGACGTCGCCGTGGCCGGCATCGCCCCGCCCACCGACACCATCGAAAAGATCACCGCGCTGGGCCGCCGCTGCCTGGCCATCGAAGCCAACCTGATCAGCATCGAGCCGGTGGCGCGTGTGGTCCGCGAGACCATCGAAGGGCTGGGCGGGTTGGACATCCTGGTCAACAACGCCGGCCTGATCCGACGCGCCGATGCGGTGGACTTCAGCGAGCAGGACTGGGACGACGTGATGAACGTCAACCTCAAGTCCGCGTTCTTCATTTCGCAGGCCGCCGGCCGCCACTTCATCGAACAGGGCCACGGCAAGATCATCAACATCGCTTCGATGCTGTCCTTCCAGGGCGGTATCCGCGTGCCGTCGTACACCGCCAGCAAGAGCGGCATCGCCGGGATCACCCGGCTGCTGGCCAACGAGTGGGCGGGCAAGGGCATCAACATCAATGCCATCGCCCCGGGCTACATGGCTACCGACAATACCGCCCAGCTGCGCGCCGATGAAGCGCGCAACAAGGCGATCCTGGAGCGCATCCCGGCCGGCCGCTGGGGTACGCCGGATGACCTGGCCGGTGCGGCCGTGTTCCTGGCCTCGTCCGCGTCGGATTACATCAACGGTGCCGTGCTGCCGGTCGATGGTGGCTGGCTGGCGCGCTGACGGCAAGGCGACGAACGGTGGGTGCGGACCTTGGTCCGCACCGCTTTCCCAAAGCAGCCGAGCACGGCTCGGCTCTTGTGTCTCGGATGGTGCCCTGATCAGGCACAATTCCCCGGTGACCCGGGAGGCTCCGATGACGCTGCCTCGGCTCTTAAGCCTTTGAGCTTGCAAAGTAGATTCAGCGCGTCGGCGGCCTGACACCGCCTTGGAACTTGAACGGTATCTTAGGCCCACCCTTGGGTGAGAGCCTGTACTCACAAGGGCAAGTCTGGCGGCTTCCGATCACGATCGTAAGTTCAAGCTGGAGCGAAATCATGCAATTTATCGGCATCGACGCTGCCAAGGCGACCTTTGATATCGCCTTGCCGCTGCCTGATGGCAAATATCGAACCAAGGCCAAACTCCCCAATTCAGCCAAGGGCTTTAATGAGCTTCTTGCTTGGCGCGCCAAGCATGCGCCGAACGCGGCGGTAGGCATGGAGGCCACCGGTATCTACCACGAAGCTTTGGCGCGAACCTTGGTGGAAGCAGGGGTGGTGGTTCATGTGGCCAATCCCGCCCGGGTAAAGGCGTTTGGACAGGCGGAGGGCATCCGGACCAAGACGGACCGCAGCGATGCCAAGCTGATTGCCCGGTTCTTTGAGGCGCAGCGCTCGGAGAAGTTGCATCCCTACGTTCCGCCGACCCCCTCGGAGGTGAAACTGCGTGCCTTGGTACGGCGTCGAGATGACCTCCAGGAAATGCTGCAGATGGAGCGCAATCGCCTGGACGTTGCCGACATCTCGGTCCAGCAAGGGATCAAGGATGTGATCCAGACGCTGGAGGAGCAGATCAAGCAGGTCCAGAAGGCGATTGAGGACCATATCGATAACGATCCGGACCTGCGCCAGCGTCATCACCTGCTTACCAGCATTCCCGGTGTAGGCAACACCAGCAGTGCCCAGCTGCTGGCCATGCTGGGGGATCTAAGCAAATACAGCGACGTGCGCCAGGTGGTTGCCCACGCAGGCCTGAATCCGGCCCAGCGTCAATCAGGAAACTACGAAGGCAAATCCCACATATCACGCGTGGGCGACGCCAATTTCCGCAAAAAGCTGTACATGCCGGCGTTGACCGGGAAGACCTACAACCCCAGGCTGAAGTCCTTTGCAGACCGGCTCAGCGCGAAAGGGAAGCCCTTCAAGGTCGTCATGTGTGCGGTGATGCGCAAGCTCATCCATCTGGTTTGGGGCGTACTGAAAAGCGGCCGCCCATTTGAGCCTGACGGCGCCCTTGCCTAGGCAAGGGCAACACGGTATCTACAAGGGCCTGGTCATGCGCAAGCTGTTGCTGCTGTTGCTGCTGTCGTGCACCACCGCACAGGCGGCGCCCGTGCGGGTCTTCATTGCCGGCGACTCCACTGCGGCCGCATACGGCCCCGAGCGCGCGCCGCAGGCCGGCTGGGGCCAGGCGCTGCAGAGCTACCTGGACCCGGCGCGCTTGGAGGTGCACAACCACGCCAAGGGCGGGCGCAGCACGCGCAGTTTCATCGACGAAGGGCGCCTGGATGCCATCGCCGCCGAGCTGCGCCAAGGCGACGTGCTGCTGATCCAGTTCGGCCACAACGATGCGAAGTTCGAAGACCGCACGCGTTATACCGACCCGGACAGCGACTATCCGCGCCTGCTGATGCGCTACGTACAGGTCGCGCGCGGAAAGGGCGCCACGCCGGTGCTGGTCACGCCGGTGGCGCGGCTGCTGTACGACTTCGGTTCACTGCTGGACACGCATGGCCGCTACACACAGTCGATGAAGGCGCTGGCCGCGCGCGAGCAGATTGCGCTGATCGATCTGAATGATCGCAGCATGCGCTGGATCCGCGCGCTGGGTGAGGAGGGCGCGCGACCCTACTTCCTGTTCGTGCCCGAACAGAACAAGGCCGACGGCACCCATTTCAGCGTGGCCGGCGCCCATGCGGTGGCCTGCCTGGTATTGCGCGAGGCGGTGCCGCTGCTACCCGCGCTGCAGCCGGCGCTGGTGCGGGACATCGACTGCGACGTGATGGATGCAGGGCAGGGCGCCGGTGCGACGGGAGATTCGCAGGTCGTGCACGAAGGCACGATTGCGCGCATGCAGCCCGGCCCGCACGGCGGCGGCGGGCCCACCACCGCGTATCCGTTCTTTGCCGGCGCGGCGGACCTGCCCTTCGTGCTGCGCAAGCGCGTGCTGCACAAGGGCGCGGGTATCGGCCTGCATCCGCAGCACAAGGATGAGATCTACTACATCGTCAGTGGGCAGGGCAGCTACGTGCTGGACGGCAGGCAGTACGACGTGCACGCCGGGCACGCGCTGCTGACCCGCAAGGGCAGCCGCCATGCGCTGCAGCAGGTGGGTGACGAGGACCTGGTGCTGCTGCTGGCGTACCCGCGCTGATCCTGTAGATACCGTGTTGCCCTTGCCTAGGCAAGGGCGCCGTCAGGCTCAAATGGGCGGCCGCTTTTCAGTACGCCCCAAACCAGATGGATGAGCTTGCGCATCACCGCACACATGACGACCTTGAAGGGCTTCCCTTTCGCGCTGAGCCGGTCTGCAAAGGACTTCAGCCTGGGGTTGTAGGTCTTCCCGGTCAACGCCGGCATGTACAGCTTTTTGCGGAAATTGGCGTCGCCCACGCGTGATATGTGGGATTTGCCTTCGTAGTTTCCTGATTGACGCTGGGCCGGATTCAGGCCTGCGTGGGCAACCACCTGGCGCACGTCGCTGTATTTGCTTAGATCCCCCAGCATGGCCAGCAGCTGGGCACTGCTGGTGTTGCCTACACCGGGAATGCTGGTAAGCAGGTGATGACGCTGGCGCAGGTCCGGATCGTTATCGATATGGTCCTCAATCGCCTTCTGGACCTGCTTGATCTGCTCCTCCAGCGTCTGGATCACATCCTTGATCCCTTGCTGGACCGAGATGTCGGCAACGTCCAGGCGATTGCGCTCCATCTGCAGCATTTCCTGGAGGTCATCTCGACGCCGTACCAAGGCACGCAGTTTCACCTCCGAGGGGGTCGGCGGAACGTAGGGATGCAACTTCTCCGAGCGCTGCGCCTCAAAGAACCGGGCAATCAGCTTGGCATCGCTGCGGTCCGTCTTGGTCCGGATGCCCTCCGCCTGTCCAAACGCCTTTACCCGGGCGGGATTGGCCACATGAACCACCACCCCTGCTTCCACCAAGGTTCGCGCCAAAGCTTCGTGGTAGATACCGGTGGCCTCCATGCCTACCGCCGCGTTCGGCGCATGCTTGGCGCGCCAAGCAAGAAGCTCATTAAAGCCCTTGGCTGAATTGGGGAGTTTGGCCTTGGTTCGATATTTGCCATCAGGCAGCGGCAAGGCGATATCAAAGGTCGCCTTGGCAGCGTCGATGCCGATAAATTGCATGATTTCGCTCCAGCTTGAACTTACGATCGTGATCGGAAGCCGCCAGACTTGCCCTTGTGAGTACAGGCTCTCACCCAAGGGTGGGCCTAAGATACCGTTCAAGTTCCAAGGCGGTGTCAGGCCGCCGACGCGCTGAATCTACTTTGCAAGCTCAAAGGCTTAAGAGCCGAGGCAGCGTCATCGGAGCCTCCCGGGTCACCGGGGAATTGTGCCTGATCAGGGCACCATCCGAGACACAAGAGCCGAGCCTGCGCTCGGCTGTCTTGCATCCGGTTGATCGCAGCCGAGCATGGGCTCGGCTCTACGGGCTGCTACAGCCGCTCTGCACCGAAGTGCAGCAGGCCCAGCCGGGCAAGGTCTTCCGGGCGTTCGAAATAGGCTTCCTCGAACGCCTCCAGCGCTTGCTGTTCGTCTTCGCTCAGCGCGTCGTACAGGTCAGCCAGTTCTTCGATCGCCGGGTCGTCCTCCAGCCGATCCAGCAGCCCGCGCATGCCGGCCAGGATCGCGTGCGTCTGCACTGCGCCCATCGCCTGCAGCGCGCGCAGCGCCAGCTGGCAGGTCGGGTCGCCCCAGTTGCACAGGAACTGCATGAAGCCGCCGTTGTTGATGTCCGCTTCCATGCGCCACAGCGCTACCAGCTGCTGGTCCTCATCGGACAGCGCATCCAGCGTCCATCCGGCGTCCTTCAGCCGCGCCATCGCCGCGTCGTAGCGGTCTTCCCAGACCTGGTTGGGGATATCGACCACGCCCGCCTCGCGTGCCGGCAGCAGTGCCGGCCAGTTCACGCCCAGGCCATCGGCGGTGGCGACCCACTGCGCGCGTTGCCCGGCATCGGCTTCGAACAGCGCGGGTGCCCAGCGCAGCGGCTGTCGGGTGCGCCGGCCATCGGCCAGGGCCAGCAGGATGAAGTCGTCGTCGAAAGCGACGTCGGTCACGCGCAGGGCGGCAAACACATCGGTCATGCCGTGCAGGATACCCGCAGGCCAGCGCGTCTCACACGTCGCCGCCGTCGGCCCAGCCTTCGCCGTTGCCCTTCTGGAACACGCGGTCGTCGCCCTGCACGTCACCGGCCGGCAGATGCGCCTGGTTGGCCAGTGCCGCGTAGATCGGGGTGAAGTCCGGCGACGTCGCCTGCATCAGCTGTTCGAAGCTGTCGATGACGAAGTAGGTCTTCTGGAAGGTGTCGATGCGGTACTTCGTGCGCATGATGCGCTGCAGGTCGAAGCCGATGCGGTTGGGCGCGGCCGATTCCAGCGAGTACAGCGACTCGCCCTTCGACGACACAATGCCGGCACCGTAGATGCGCAGGCCCTCGGGCGTATCGATCAGGCCGAACTCCACCGTGTACCAGTACAGGCGGGTCAGGTTCTGCAGCGCATCCGGGCCGATCGCGTGGGCTTTGACGCCGCCACGGCCGTATGCCTCCATGTAGTCGGCGAACACCGGGTTCATCAGCAGCGGTACGTGGCCGAACAGATCGTGGAACAGGTCCGGCTCGGCGATGTAGTCGATCTGGTCCGGGCGACGGATCCACCAGGTCACCGGGAAACGGCGGTTGGCCAGATGGTCGAAGAAATCCAGTTCCGGCAACAAGCCTTCAACGCCGACCAAGGTCCAGCCGGTGGCGGCGCCGAGCACTTCGTTGAGCTGGTCGAAGCGCGGAATCATGTGTGCGCTCATGCCCATCTCGTCCTGCGCATCCAGGAACTCCTGGCAGGCACGGCCGACCAGCAGCTCGCGCTGGCGCTGGTAAAGCGTGCTCCAGGTCGCGTGGTCGTCGGCGCTGTAAGTGTCCCATGGCTGCTCGACGAGCGCGGTGGTATACACCGGCACGTAGCCCTTGTCGGTCTGCTGGTGTTCGACGCGGCGGGGCTGGGCGAGGTCCATGCGGCACTCCTGGATGGGATACCCATGATGCTAGGGCAGGGGACGCGCAACAGGGTTGCAAAAGTTGCGCCGATTGGCCTTGTTGGCGCAATATCCTTGCGTACTCACCATGTTGCGGGGCAACAATGGCCGGAGAAGTCCAGTTCGATCGCACGGATATACGCCTGCTGGCCGAAATCCAGCGGGATGGGCGCGCCACCAACGCCGAACTGGCGGCGCGGGTGAATCTCTCTCCTTCGGCCTGCCTGCGGCGGTTGCAGCGGCTGGAAAGCGAGGGCGTGATCGTCGGCTATGGCGCGCGGCTGGAGCCACGGCAGCTGCGGCTGGGCCTGCAGGCCTTCGTGCGCGTACAGCTGGAAAAGCACGACCAGGCCGCCATCGGCCACTTCGTGGACAGCGTGCAGGCGTGGGACGAGGTGGTGGCCTGCCACGCGCTGACGGGTGACATGGACTACCTGCTGCACGTCTACGTGCGCGACCTGGAGCACTTCTCGCGCTTCCTGCTGGACCGGCTGCTCAATGCCGGTGGCGTGGCCGATGCCAATTCCAGCTTCGTGCTGCGCACGGTGAAGGGCTTCCAGGCGTTGCCGCTGTCGCAGCTGGAATCCTGAGCAACCACCGGGCGGGCCCGGTGGCCTGGCTTCAATGGATCAGCACTTGTCCTTGCGGCCCATCAGCTTGCCCAGGCGCGAGGCTTCCTCGCACTTCGGCGCGGCCACCGGTGCCGGTGCGGCTGCTGCGGCGCGCGCGCGCTGCAGCTGCTGGATCCTGGCGCGGATCTGCGGCATCGCTGCCATCGCAGCCTTTTCGCCTTCCAGGATCGCGGTGCCACGCTGGCTGAAATCGGCGGCACCGATGTCCAGTACCTTCGGGCGGATGACGATGTCGGCGCGCGCCAGTTCCTGCTCGCCCAGGCGCTGGCCCATGATCGAGATGGACTGGTTGACGATGCCCAGCATGTCGGTCGGCGCCTTGCCGCTGGCCTTGCTGGAGATGTCCACGGCGATCACGAAGTCGGCGCCGAGCTGGCGTGCGGCATCCACCGGCACCGGGCTGACCACGCCACCATCGATGTAGTTGCGGCCGCCGATCTTCACCGGCTCGAACACACCGGGAATGCTGCTCGACGCGCGCACTGCCTGGCCGACGTTGCCGCGCACGAAGATTGCGCGCTCGCCGGTTTCGAGCTGGGTGGCGACGGCGGCGAACGGCTTCTTCAGGCGCTCGGCGGGACGGTTGGCGACCTGCTCGTTGACGTAGTCCTGCAGCTTCTGGCCCTGCACCAGGCCACCGGAGAACAGGCGCACATCGCGGATGCTGGCTTCGTCCAGCGCGACGGCCTTGCTCTGCATCTGGAAGGCATCCATGCCGCTGGCATACAGGGCGCCGACCACGCTGCCGGCGCTGGTGCCGGCGACCACGGCTGGCTCGAAGCCGTTGGCCTCCAGCATCTTGATCACGCCGATATGGGCAAAGCCTTTGGCCGCGCCGCCGCCCAGGGCGATGCCGATCTTCACCGGCTTGGCCTGCGGGACCACGGTCGGCGCAGGCGGTGGCGTGGGGCGGACCGGATCGCCACCGCAGCCGGCCAGCAGGCCGATCAGGGCGACGGACAGCATCATGCGGGGGCGGAACAGGCTCATCGGCAGTGCGCGCGCGGCGCCGGATTCAGGAAAGGGCGCCAGCATACCGAAGCCGCGGCGGGGCGGGCAGGGTGGGAAATATCGCCCATTCATAAAGGTAGTGCCGGCCGCTGGCCGGCAACCATAGGGAAACTGGCAACGGTCCACGGGGCTGCCGGCCAGCGGCCGGCACGACCGGAAGCGGTCAGAAGCGGTTATCGCCATCCAGCATCCGGCCCAGGCCGCCCAGCACCGAGCCTTCGCCGCGGCTCTGGCCGCCGCCCTGCGGTGCGGCCATCCACATGCGGCCGGCCAGGCGTGAGAACGGCAGCGACTGCAGCCAGACCTTGCCGGGGCCGGTCAACGTGGCCAGGAACACCCCTTCGCCGCCGAACAGCATGCTCTTGATGCCGGCCACCCGACGCACGTCCATGTCCACCGTCGGGTGGTAGGCCACCACGCAGCCGGTATCCACGTCCAGGCGTTCGCCGGCGGCCAGCTCGCGCTCCACCACGCAGCCGCCGGCGTGGATGAACACCCAGCCGTCGCCCTCCAGTTTCTGCATGATGAAACCCTCGCCCCCGAACAGGCCGGTCATGATCTTGCGCTGGAACTGCACGCCGATCTGCACGCCGCGCGCGCCGGCCAGGAAACTGTCCTTCTGGCAGATCAGGCGGCCGCCGTGCTGGTCCAGTTTCATCGCCAGCACCGTGCCGGGGTAGGGCGCAGCGAAGGCGACCTTGCCCTTGCCATGGCCGCTCTGGGTGTAGACGGTGGCGAACAGGCTTTCGCCGGTCAGTACGCGCTTGCCGGCAGCCATCACCTTGCCCATGAAGCCGCCGCCCTGGTCGCCATTGGCGGCGCCGAACACGGTATCCATCTGCACTGTGGCGTCCTTGAACATCAGCGCGCCGGCCTCGGCAATGGCGCTCTCGCCGGGATCAAGCTCGATTTCCACGAACTGCATTTCATGGCCGACGATGCGGAATTCGATGTCGTCGGCGCGGCCGCTGGCGGCGGCGGGGACCGGGGGTGGGGTGTGGGGCATGCCCGGGGCCGCGGATTGCAGTTCGGGCACTTCGGCAATCGAGGTCCATCCGCTCATGCCCTGGCACCAGGCCAGCGCGCGCGGGTTGGCCTGCGCGTAACGGCGCGCGGCCGGGTCATCGAGCGGTCCGATTCGGTCGGCCTGGGCCGAGGCATGGAAGTACCACTGGGTCATTGCGGCGGCTCCGCGGCGCTGGAAAACCCCGAGTCTAGCGAGCGCCCCGGGGGGCAGGGCGACGGGGCCATGAACGGCCGGCATTTGCGGGGCAGGTGCTGTATTGCAACAATTATCTGGTAGCGCCGTTTTACCACCCCTCCAAACACAGCCTACCGCCATGTCCCCGACCCGCACTTCCCGTGGCCGCCTTCCGGTCGCGCGCCCTCTCGTTGCCGCTCTTTCCGCCCTGCTGCCGCTGGTAGCAGCCGCCCAGGAAACCCCTGCCGCCAAGGATCCGGTTGCCCTCGACACCCTGCAGGTAACCGCGCAGCGCCGTGTCGAGAACGCCAAGGACGTACCGGTCGCAGTCAGCGCGATCCAGGGCGAGAAGCTGGATGTGCTCGGTTCGGCCGGTGATGACATCCGCTTCCTGGCCGCACGCGTGCCCAGCCTCAACATCGAGTCGTCCTACGGTCGTGCCTTCCCGCGCTTCTACATCCGCGGCCTGGGCAACACCGATTTCGATCTCAATGCCTCGCAGCCGGTGTCGCTGGTATACGACGACGTCGTGCAGGAAAGCCCGCTGCTGAAGGGCTTCCCGCTGTTCGACCTGGCCAACGTGGAAGTGCTGCGTGGCCCGCAGGGCACCCTGTTCGGCCGCAACACGCCGGCCGGCGTGGTCAAGTTCGATTCGGCCCGCCCGTCGCAGGATGCCGACGGCTATATCCGCGTCGGCTACGGCAGCTACAACAGCTGGAACGTGCAGGGCGCGTACGGCGGCCCGCTGACCGACCGCTGGTCGGCGCGCGTCTCGGCGATCTACCAGCGTCGTGACGACTGGGTCGACAACACCCGTGTGGGCGCGCCCAACAGCGGCTTCGAAGGCTATGACGAAGCGGCAGGCCGCGTGCAGTTCCTGTACGAAGGCGATGACTTCGAAGCGCTGTTCAACCTCCACAAGCGCAAGCTCAACGGCACCGCCCGCCTGTTCCGCGCCAACATCATCCAGAAGGGTGGCAATTCGCTGGTCGAGAACTTCGACCGCGACAAGGTGGCCAACGACGGCGTCAACTTCTCCGACCTGGAGACCTGGGGGGGCAGCGCGCGCCTGCAGTGGAACCTCGGCTCGGTGACCCTGCACTCGATCACCGGCTACGAGACCGCTGAATCGCTCAACCGCGGTGACATCGACGGTGGCTACGGTGCGGCCTTCCTCGGTGCCGGCAACTACGGCCCGGGCCTGATTCCGTTCTCCTCGGAGTCGGCTGATGGCCTGCCGCACCATCGCCAGTGGACGCAGGAATTCCGCGTCGAGTCCAACGAGTGGGGCCGCTTCGACTGGCAGGCCGGCGTCTTCTACTTCGATGAAGACGTGACCATCAACAACTTCAACTACGACTCGCTGGCCGCGGGCAATCCGCAGACCGGCCACGTGGTGCAGAACCAGCGCAACAAGGCCTGGGCAGTGTTCGCCTCGGGTGACTTCGACGTCACCGACCGCTTCAAGCTGCGTGCCGGCGTGCGCTACACCCAGGACAAGAAGGACTTCAGCGCCAGCGTGCTGCAGGCGGTTCCGTTCGGCACCCCGGTCAGTGGTCCGTACCTGGCCAACACCGACGTCAACGACGTCAGCTGGGACCTGAGCGGCGTCTACAAGCTGACCGACGACATCAACGCCTACGCCCGCGTGGCCAAGGGTTTCCGCGCGCCGTCGATCCAAGGCCGCCTGGCCTTTGCGCCGGGTCTGTCGCAGGCCGATTCGGAGAAGGTCATCTCGTACGAGGCCGGCATCAAGGCCGACCTGTTCGAGCGCCGCGCGCGCCTGGGCCTGAGCGTGTTCCGCTACGACGTCGATGGCCAGCAGCTGATCGCCGTGGGCGGCTCCAACAACACCGCCACCCTGCTCAACGCCGACAAGACCATCGGCCAGGGCGTCGAGCTGGACCTGGAGGCCTACCTGGCCGACAACGTCCTGCTGACCTTTGGCAGCAGCTACAACGACACCGAGATCAAGGACAAGAACCTGGCGGTGGCAATCTGCGGTGGCGGCTGCACCATCACCGACCCGACCACGGTGATCAACGGCCAGACCTACGCGCTGGTGAACGGCAACCCGCTGCCGCAGGCGCCGAAGTGGATCCACAACGCGACCCTGCGCGTGGGCTTCCCGCTCAGCGATGGCAGCGAGCTGTACGCCTACACCGACTGGGCCTACCGCAGCGCGGTGAACTTCTTCATCTACGAGTCGCCGGAATTCCGCGGCCGTAGTTCGCTGGAAGGCGGCCTGCGCCTGGGCTACAACTGGGAGTATGGCCAGTACGACGTGGCGGTGTTCGGCCGCAACCTGACCAACCAGACCCGCGTGGTCGGTGCGATCGACTTCAACAACCTGACCGGCTTCCTCAACGAGCCGCGCACCTGGGGCGTGGAGTTCACCGCGAAGTTCTGATGCGGTCGCTGCGGTAGTGCAATGAAGAAGGGCCGGCGCACTGCCGGCCCTTCTGCTTCGCACCCACCGGTAGTGCCGGCCGCTGGCCGGCAATGACCGATCGCGCAGGCGCCTACAGCGCGCTCTGCGGGCGCACCTTCAGTACCGCGTTCTCGGTGGTGCAGTCGCGGCTGGAGTGCAGGCCGGCCTTGCGCGCGGCAGCGATCTCCTTGCGTGCGGCCAGCAGGTCCTTGTTGAACGCGGCGTTGTCGTGCAGGCGGGCCACGGCGGCGGCACCCATGAAGCGGCCTTCCAGGATGTCGCTCTGCCAGTGCACGTTGCACACCAGGCGGCTCTCGCCGTAGTTGCGGCCGCGGGCCTGGATGGCATCGGCGCGGTCCGGCACGATCTCCGACAGGATCAGTGCCCAGGCCCAGCCGATCGACGTGTGGCCGGATGGATAGGAACCATTCTTGCGCAGGCCATCCTCGTCCTTCGGCGAGCAGGTCGGCTCACCGTTGACCATGAACGGGCGCGGGCGCTGGTAGTGGTTCTTGGCTGCCTTGGTAGCGGCGCTGGCGTCGATCCGGCTGCGCTCCAGCAGTCGATACAGCGCCGGAGTCTTCACCGCATCGACGTCGATGTCGGCGGCGCAGGAGAAGTGGTTTGCACCTTCGGGGAAGCCGAGTTCCGCATCGATGCCGGCCTGGGCGAAGCGCGGGCTGCCTCGCAGCGCGCGGGCTTCACGGCTGACCTGTTCGTCCAGGGCGAGGGCGGCCGAACCGGCCACCGGCGGTGCCGGCACCAGATCGAGGCTGGCCGGAACAGCGCTCTTGTCCAGATAGCCCACGGCCTTGGTGGTGATGTTGGCTTCGACGGCGGTCGGCTTGGTGGCCGTGGCAGCACAGCCGGCCAGGGCCACGGCAACGGCGAGGCCGAGCAGCGGGCGGGCAGGGTGGGAAATCAGCGACATGGACGGGCTCCGGAGGAAAAACATCGCGTCATGATCGCAGCCCGTGCGCGGCACCGCAGTGGCCATCGGTCATACGGCCAGACCCGGCATGGTCATCACAGGAGATGAAGAACGTCATCGAAGGGTGCCAGTCTGCTGAATCCGGGCGCAGCGCACGGACTTTCACGCGGCCGCACCGTGAGCATCGGCACATCGGCAGGCACCAGGGGCCGTCCAGTTCCAGCCGGGTCGGGGGGATCCGAAGACAGAGGGAGAGAAGCGATGCGCAGCACCGCAACAGGAAGTACCGTCCTGGCCCTGCTTCTGGGGCTGGCAGCAGCACCGACGCAGGCCGCCGACGTGATCGGCGTGGCCTTCGTGCATGGCACCGGCGCGCAGACCAATGCCACCCAGGACTACTGGCAGCCGGCGATCATCGACACCGTGCGCCAGGGCCTGCCGAACAGCAGCAACTATGTGGTCATCAACTGTGACTTCACCCAGTACATGTGGAAACCGGAGGCCGCCGGCTGTCTGGCCAACCAGCTGACCGGCTTCATCGACAGCCGTGGCATCACCCAGCTGGTGGTGATCACCCATTCCAACGGCGGCAACGTGATGCGCTGGATCCTGTCCAATCCGACGTACGACAGCCGCTATCCGAAGATCATCCGCACGGTGCGCAAGGTCAACGCACTGGCACCGTCTTCGGCGGGCACGCCACTGGCCGATGCGGTGCTCAACGGCAATACCTTCGAAACGTCACTGGGCTGGCTGCTGGGCTACAAGAACGACGCGGTACGCCAGCAGCAGGTGGCCAGCATGGCCACCTACAACGCGCAGAACCTGTACGGCACGGCCGGTCGCCCGGCGCTGCCCAAGCCGTTCCGCGCGGTGGTCGGCAGTGACGTGGAATCGGCGGTGTGGGACAGCAACAGCTACTGCGGTGGCTATGCCGCCAACGTTGGCCTGGAGTTCACCCAGAACTGGTTGTCGTCCTGCTCCGATGGCTTCCTGGAGTGCAGCAGCCAGAAGGCGGCCGGCACCACCTGGTTCACCGACACAGCGCGCACCCAGGGCGCAGAACCGCTCAGCCACAACCAGAGCCGGCGCGAGTGCTTCGGCCTCGGCACCCTGCTGCGCAACGACCTGACCCAGTGAGAGAGATGACCATGACGACCCATTCCACCCTGCTGGCCAGTGCGGTGCTGGCAGTACTGTCCCTTTCCGCCGCGCAGGCCGCGCAGCCTCTGCAGGCGGCCCGCGCGGGCGATCAGGTGCCTGCCGCATTGGTGGCCGCGCCGCTGCCTGCCGATGAAAGCGAACACGCGCCGTTGTCGTTTGCCTGGGCGCTGGACCCGGCACAGCCGCTGCAGGCGGCCACGCCATATGCCTCGGTCAGCCGCAGTTACTGGCAGCAGGTCGATGGCACGCAGCTGCAGCGCGGCCTGGACCTGCCGCTGACGGCGCCCGATGCGGTGATCCAGCTGAGTCCGGCCGCAGGAGCCCGCGCGCTGCCGGCCAACACCCTGCAGGTGCGCGACCCGGCTGGCCGCAGCAGCGTGGCCCGCAGTGTCGATGCGCGCGCGCTGCAGGATGCCGGCATGCCGGTGAGTGATGGCAGCAGCATGCTGCGCACCGGCGCGACCAGTGCCGCCGGTGCGTACACCCTGCAGAGCACGCAGGCGCAGGGCCGCTATGTGGTGCAGGTGCTGGAGCCTAACAGCCCGCTGCGGTTGGAAGTGCAGGCCAACCAGGCGCAGGTGCTGGCCGGTGGCAACGTGCAGCTGCAGGCACGCCTGCTGGAAGACGGCGCCACCACCGCGCAGCTGGCATCGCGTCGTGGCGGCCTGGGGGGGGAAGCCCTGCTTGTCGCACCGGATGGCCGCAGCTGGCCGCAGCGCCTGCTGCGCACCACCGATGGCAGCCTGCGCGCGCAGGTGCGGATCCCGACCGACATCGGCACCGTGCAGGGGCTGTGGGAGCTGCAGGTGTTCGCCCAGGCCGATGGCGTGCTGCGCGATGGCAAGGTGGCCTTCGCGGTGGCACGGCCGACCGCGCGTTTCAGTGGCCAGGCAGCACCGGACCCGTCCAGCCGCCAGGTGGCGCTGCCGCTGCAGGTGGCTGCGGCAGGCCGCTACGAGGCACGTGGCACGCTGTATGCCACGGCCCGCGATGGCCGGATGAGGCCGGTCGCGCAGGCACATGCAGCCGCGTGGTTCGATGGCCCAGGCGCCGGCCAGCTGGTGCTGCCGTTCGACGAGGCCGCGTTGCCGGCCGGTTTTGGCGCACCGTACGAGCTGCGTGACCTGCAGCTGCAGGACCAGAGCCGGATGGCACCGATCGAGTCGCGCGCGCTGGCGTTGCGGTTCTGAGGTTGCGTGCAGCGGGCCGGGGGCCGGCCCGCTGCTCCTGTGTAGAGGCGAGCCCATGCTCGGCGGCCGTTTGCCGTGATCAGGAGCAGCCGAGCGTGGGCTCGGCTCTACAACGGCATGCCGATCACCCCGCGTATGCGGTCAGCCGGCCTTCCTGCTCGCAGACGGTGATCGCGCCGCCGAACACCGCCGACAGCGGTTCGTTGCGCAGCAGCTCGGCGCGGGTGCCGTCGGCCAGCACGCGGCCATCGCGCAGCAGTACCACGCGCTCGATCTCGGGAATGATCTCTTCGATGTGGTGGGTCACCAGCACCAGGGTGATGCCCTGCTGCGCCAGCACCCGCATGGTCGCCACCAGCTGCTCGCGGGCGACCAGGTCCAGCCCGGTGGAGGGTTCATCCAGCAGCAGTGCCTGCGGCCGGTTGACCAGCGCGCGGGCGATCAGCACGCGGCGGGTCTCGCCAGCGGACAACTCGGCGTAGGCGCGGTCGCGCAGGGACAGGGCGCCGGTCATCGCCAGTGTCTCGCCCACGCGTGCGCGCATATCGGCGGTCACTTCGCGGAAGGCCGGCACCACGTAGCTGGCGAAGAAGCCGGACAGCACTGCCTGTTCCACGGTCAGGCCCGGCATGTCGGCCAGGTTGCTGCTGAGATCGCCGGTGACGATGCCGAGCTGCGATCGCAGCCGGTCCACCTGCCAGCGGTTCTGCCCCAGCACCCTTACCGCCACGGAGCCGTCGACCTGCGCCAGCGGGTACAGCTCGCGGGTGATCAGCTTGATGAAGGTCGACTTGCCGCAGCCGTTGGGGCCGAGCAGGGCGGTGTGCTGGCCCTGCGCGATGCGCAGGCTGAGCCCGTGCAGCACCTTCACCTGGCCGCGCACCACGGTGGCGCGGTCCAGTTCGATCAAGGGGGGCAGCTCCGCAACGGGCGGGGCGGCAGTCATGGTGCTGGCGCGTGGATCAAGGCTCGACAACTCAGGTCCCCAACTGTGAACGGTGCCACGGATGGCGATGCGATACATCGCCGCAGGGATGCAGTTTGCAACGCAAGCGCCCATCATGTCTGCCATCCCCGCGTCGATCCGGAGAGCTGCCATGTCTGATGCCCTGATGTCCCTGTTGACCGGTGGTGTGCTCGGCCTCGGCTGGTGGGCCATGTTGGGCGTGCTGCTGGTCTTCACCCAGATCACCATCTTCTCGGTGACCCTGTACCTGCACCGCAGCCAGGCCCATCGCGGGGTCGATTTCCACCCGGCGCTGGCCCACGTGTTCCGTTTCTGGCTGTGGCTGACCACGTCGATGATCACCCGCGAGTGGGTGGCCATCCATCGCAAGCACCACGCCAAGGTGGAGACCGAGGACGATCCGCACAGCCCGGTCACCCGCGGCATCGGCAAGGTGTTCTGGCATGGCGTGGAGCTGTACCGCGAAGCGCGCGGCATGCGCGCGGACATCGAGCAGTACGGGCGCGGCACGCCGGACGATGCGATCGAGCGCCACCTGTATACCCCGCACGCCACGCTGGGGCCGGTAGTGCTGCTGGCGATCAACAGTGTGCTGTTCGGCCTGCCCGGCGTGGCGCTGTGGGCGATCCAGATGGCGTGGATCCCGTTCTGGGCGGCGGGCGTAGTCAATGGCTTGGGCCACTGGTGGGGGTACCGCAACTACGAGTCGGCCGATACCTCCACCAATCTCACGCCGTGGGGGTTCTGGATCGGTGGCGAGGAGCTGCACAACAACCACCATGCCTTCCCCAGTTCGGCGCGCTTCGCGATGAGGCGCTGGGAGTTCGACATCGGCTGGAGTGCGATCCGCCTGCTGCAGGCGCTGCGACTGGCCAGGGTGCTGCGGGTGGCACCGGCCATGGACGTGCGCCCGAACATCGCCGTGCCCGATGCCGAAACCCTGAAGGCGCTGCTGTCGCATCGCTTCCAGGCGATGACCGATTACCAGCGCAACGTGTTCATGCCGGCCCTGCGCGAGGAGGCCGCGCAGGCCGGGGCCAAGCTGCGCCGCCTGCTGCCACGCCGGTTGCGCCGTGGCCTGGTCAACGATGGCCGCTGGCTGAAGCCGGACAGCCGCGCCCAGCTCAGCGCATGGGTGGCGCAGCGGCCGCGCATCCGCACCCTGGTCGAGTACCGCGGGCGATTGGCTGCGCTGCTGGAAGCCCGTGGCCACGACGCCGCCGAGCGCCTGCATCAGCTGCAGGCGTGGTGCCGCGAGGCCGAGGAAAGCGGCATCGCGGCGTTGCAGGCCTACGCCGCACGGTTGAAGGGCTACAGCCTGGTGGGCGCGTGAGGGCAGGGTACGGGCTTCTGCTGGCGGCGCTGCTGCCGGGTGCGGCGCTGGCCCAGGTCACCGACACCGCCAGCTATCTGCAGCGGATGGACAGCGATGGCGACGGCAAGGTCAGCGAGGCCGAGTACGTGCAGTGGATGCTGTATGCCTTCGACCGCATGGACCGCAATGGTGATGGCGTGCTGAGCGCCGACGAGCTGCCCGGCGGCAAGGGCAGGGCAATCCGCCGCGAGCAGCAGCGGCAGGTGATCGTGCAGCGCTTCCACAAGCAGGATGCCAACGGTGATGGCTTCCTGGATGCCCGCGAGCTGTCCGCGCCGCCGCGTTGAGCGGGCGTAGAATCGCACCATGCCTGAACTGCCCGAAGTCGAAACCACCCGCCGCGGCCTGGCGCCGCACCTGCAGGGCCGGCGCGTGCATGGCGTGATCCTGCGCCGCGCCGACCTGCGCTGGCCGATTCCACCGGAAGTGGCCGAGCTGCTGCCGGGGCAGCGCATCGAGGACATCCGCCGGCGCGCCAAGTACCTCCTGCTGGATACCGCCATCGGCAGCGCCGTGCTGCACCTGGGCATGTCCGGCAGCCTGCGCGTGCTGCCCGGTGATACCCCGCTGCGGGCGCATGACCACGTCGACATCAGCCTGGACAATGGCCGCCTGCTGCGCTTCAACGACCCGCGTCGCTTCGGCAGCCTGCTCTGGCAGCCGGCTGGGGAGATCCACCCGCTGCTGCAGGGGCTGGGCCCGGAGCCACTGGACGACGCGTTCGACGGCGATTACCTGTTCGCCCGCAGCCGGGGCCGCAGCGCGCCGGTGAAGACCTTCCTGATGGACCAGGCGGTGGTGGTGGGCGTGGGCAACATCTACGCCGCCGAGAGCCTGTTCAAGGCCGGCATCAGTCCGTTGCGCGAGGCAGGAAAGATCTCGCGAGAACGCTACCAGCGGCTGGCCGACGCGGTGAAGGAGATCCTGGGCTACGCCATCACCCGCGGCGGCACCACCCTGCGCGATTTCATCAGCCCCGACGGTGCGCCGGGCTACTTCGAGCAGGAGCTGCTGGTGTACGGCCGCGACGGGCTGCCGTGCCCGAACTGCGGGCGCGCGCTGAAGTACGCCACCATCGGCCAGCGCGCCAGCGTCTGGTGCAGCCACTGCCAGCGCTGAGCCGGCGACCAGCGGCAGCTGAACGGGCAGGGCGCGTCTCCGCTGCCCGTTAACGTTTGTCTGCCTATGATGGCCGACCTTCCTCCCTGTGCCTGACGCGCTGCATGCAACGACGCGACTTCATCCGCAATGCCTCCCTCGCCCTGGCTGCATTCGGCCTGCCGTCCCTGCCCGCGTGCGCGGCCAGCAGGAGCGGCCAGATGGGCCTGCGCCGCCTCGGCCAACCGCAGCCGTTCGACTTCGCCACCCTGAAGGGCCAGGCGCGCGCGCTGGCACAGGCGCCCTACAAGAGCCACAAGCGGGTGTTGCCGGGCCGCCTGGAAGGCCTCGACTGGGACCAGTACCAGTCGATTGGCTACCGCCAGGACCATGCGCTGTGGGCCGACCAGCCCGGCAAGTTCCAGGCCAAGTTCTTCCACCTGGGCCTGTACTTCCATTCGCCGGTGCGCATGTTCGACGTGGTCGACGGCAAGGCGCAGGAACTGGCGTATGACGGCGCGGCGTTCAACTACGGCAAGAGCGGCATCAAGGATGGCGAGCTGCCGGCCGACCTCGGCTTCGCCGGCTTCCGCCTGAACACCCGCAAGGACACCGACCGCGACTTCGCCGCCTTCCTGGGCGCCAGCTACTTTCGCGCGGTCGGCAAGGAAGGCCAGTACGGCC
This sequence comes from Stenotrophomonas maltophilia group sp. P373, assembly GCF_053295075.1. NCBI lineage: Bacteria > Pseudomonadati > Pseudomonadota > Gammaproteobacteria > Lysobacterales > Lysobacteraceae > Stenotrophomonas > Stenotrophomonas maltophilia group sp. P373. Next base: position 71,004 of record NZ_CM129994.1, read on the forward strand.
AGTCCGCGCGTGGCCTGGCGATCGACACCGGCATGGGCAAGCCGGAGGAATTCCCGGACTTCATCGCTTACTACCTGGAGCAGCCGTCGGCCGATTCGGAGACGATCGTGGTCTATGGCCTGCTGGATTCGCCCAGCGTGGCCGGTGCCTATCGCTTCGCGATCACCAATGGCGACGTGCTGCTGATGGACATCGACAGCGCGCTGTACCCGCGCAAGGCGATCGAGCGGTTGGGCATCGCCCCGTGCACCAGCATGTACCAGGTGGGCGAGAACGACCGCCGGATGGGCTGGGACTGGCGCCCGGAGATCCACGATACCGATGGCCTGTCGCTGTGGACCGGTGCCGGCGAGTGGATCTGGCGGCCGCTGCTGAACCCGCGCAACCTGCGTTTCAACATGTTCGTGGACCGCAACCCGCGCGGCTTCGGCCTGCTGCAGCGCGACCGCAATTTCGACCATTACCAGGACGACGGCGTGTTCTACGAGAAGCGCCCGTGCCTGTGGGTGGAGCCGAAGGGCGAATGGGGCGAGGGCTCGGTGCAGCTGGTGGAGATTCCCACCGTGGACGAGACGTTCGACAACATCGTGGCGTTCTGGAACCCGAAGGAAAAGCCGCAGCCGGGCCAGGAGCTGCTGGTCGGCTACCGCTTGTACTGGGGCGCCGAACCGCCGGCGCGCCCGCCGCTGGCGCACTGCGTGGCCAGCCGCACCGGCCTGGGCGGTGTGGTCGGCAAGAAGCGTGAGTACTTCAGCTGGCGCTTCGCGGTGGACTTCGAAGGTGGCGAACTGGCCAGGCTGATCGACAAGGCCGAGGTCGAAGCGGTGGTGGAAGCCAGCCGTGGCCGGGTCGAGATCGTGTCGGCGCGCCCGCTGCGCGAGATCAACGGCTATCGCGCGATGTTCGACCTGGTGCCGCCGGAAGGCAGTACCGAGCAGATCGACATCCGCCTGTTCCTGCGCAGTGGTGGCAAGACCCTCACCGAGACCTGGCTGTACCAGTACACCCCGCCGCCGGCCGGTGCGCCGGAGCGCACGCTGTACTGAGTGGTTTGGGATTGCAGGGCTTGCAGCCCTGCACCTGCTTCAAGCCAAGGCAACGTCAAATGCGTGCATTCCGTCGGATGGCGGGGTGGGTCCGGTTGAGGGGGGCGGCGTAAATACGTCCATGTAGCCTCGGTCGCGCCATCCATGGCGCTCACGCCCCCTCAACCGGACCCACCCCGCCTTCGACAGATCTCCGCGATCTGTGGGAATTGCTCTTGGGGTCAGATCCGTTTCCCGAAGGAAAACGGATCTGACCCCGGAATTTCATTCGATACCTGACAGATTTCATCCACTCATGGCGTGGATCTACTGGCCGCCGGCCAATTGTCGAAGGCGGGGCACTGTGGGTTTGCGGGGTGTGAGCCGCATGGATGCGGCGACCAAGGCTACATGGACGTACTTGCGCCGTCCCCGCACACCCACAGTGCCCCGCCATCCCACGGAATGCCAGCTTTCGCTGTTGACGTTGCTGTTGCCTCTGCAGGTGCAGGGCGCAGCCCTGCCGAACACCCCTTACAGCGGCAGGGGCGCCTGCGCCGGGTCGATCCGGCCTTCGCCGCGGGTGATCTTCTTGAACTCGGCACGGCTGACCGACACGTAGCGCTCGTTGCCACCGATCTCCACCTGCGGGCCGTCCTGCACGGCGTGGCCATGCTCGTCCACGCGCACGGTCATCGTCGCCTTCTTGCCGCTGTGGCAGATGGTCTTGATTTCCTGCATCTCGTCGGCCCAGGCCAGCAGGTACTGGCTGCCTTCGAACAGCTCGCCGCGGAAGTCGGTACGCAGGCCGTAGCACAGCACCGGAATGCGCAGCTGGTCGACGACCTCGCTGAGCTGCCAGACCTGGGCGCGGGTCAGGAACTGCGCCTCGTCCACCAGCACGCAGCCCATCGGGCCGTTGGCTGCCAGATCCTGCTCCAACCAGCGCTGCAGGTCGGTATCGCGGTCGAAGGCCATGCCGTCAGCGCGCAGGCCGATCCGCGAGGCGACCACGCCGGCGCCGGCACGGTCGTCTAGGCGTGGGGTCAGGATCGCCACCCGCATGCCGCGCTCGCGGTAGTTGTGCGCGCTCTGCAGCAGGGTGGTGGTCTTGCCGGCGTTCATCGCCGAGTAGTAGAAGTAGAGCTTGGCCATCGGCCAATTCTAGTCGCCACCCGGCCCGCCGTCGCGGATCGGCCGTGGCCGGGCGATCACGTGCCGGCTGTCGCGTACCCCGGTGCCAGCAGCGCCGAGGCAACGATGGCCTGGCCGGCGTGGCTCATCGCCCCGATCTGGCCAGCTCCTCGTCCTGCCATTGCCGGTAGGCCACCGGGTCCCAGTAGCGCGCCAACTGGTGCTTTTCCGGTTGCAGCACACGGGCCCCCGCATCGCCACGGCCCTGGCTGCGCATGGCGCCGTTCCAGCCGGCGCGGCTGCCGGTCTGCCACATGCTGCCGGCCCGCAGTTCACGTTCCAGCCGCGGCGTCGCGGCCGGGTCGCCGAACTCGGCATACAGCGCGCGGCCCTCGCGTACCGCGCGCTCGCGCTCGTCGGCGGACAGCGCCTCCCAGAAGCGTTCGCGCTGTACCACCAGCCACTCGGTGCCGCGCTCGGCCGCCAGGTCCATCCATGCATAGCCCAGGGCGCGGTCGGCCGGACCGCCTTGCCCGTTCCAGAGCATGTCGGCCAGCGCTGCCTGTGAGAGCTTGTCGCCGTAGCGCGCGGCATTGCGGAAGTCGTTGCGGGCCTCTTCGTGGCGGCCCCGCTCGCGGGCCTGCATGCCGAGCCCGCGGAAGCGCAGGTCCGGATGGTAGACGAGGAACTCGTGCGACTGCAGCACGATGGTTTCATAGGCGTCGGCAGGCGGTGCCGGGCTGGACCCGGCCGCAGGCACGGCCAGCAGGCCCAGCAGGGTAGCCACCAGCGGGCGGGCGATGATGTTCAAGGACATGGACCACGCTCCTGTGTTCCGGAGTCGACTCAATACCTTAGGGCCAGGCGTCATGCAAGTCAGGTCGGCCCGCCGGCACCCCGCTACAATCCTGTCCCCATGCACGGTCTCAATCCCCCCCAAGCCGCCGCCGTCCTGCACATCGAAGGCCCCTTGCTGGTGCTCGCCGGCGCCGGCAGCGGCAAGACGCGGGTGATCGTGGAGAAGATCGCCCACCTGATCGGCAGTGGCCGCTATCCGGCGCGCCGCATCGCGGCGATCACCTTCACCAACAAATCGGCCAAGGAAATGCGCGAGCGCGTGGCCAAGCGCCTGCGCGAGCAGGATGCCGACGAGGTGACCATCTGCACCTTCCATGCGCTGGGCCTGAAGTTCCTGCAGATCGAACACGCCGCCGTGGGCCTGAAGCGTGGATTCTCGATCTTCGATGCCGACGATGCCGCTGCGCAGATCAAGGACCTGATGTACGGCGCCAAGCCCGATGACATCGAGGACATGAAGAACCTGGTGTCGCGCGCCAAGAACGCCGGCCTGTCGCCCGAACAGGCGATGGCCGCCGCGCGCAGCAACCGCGAGAAGGAAGCGGCCAGTGTCTACGAGCGTTACCAGCTGCGCCTGACGGCGTTCAACGCGGTCGACTTCGATGACCTGATCCGTTTGCCGGTGCAGATCCTGGAGGAAAATCCGGAGATCGCGCTGGCCTGGCGTGAGCGCATCGGCTACCTGCTGGTGGACGAATGCCAGGACACCAACGACGCGCAGTACCGGCTGCTCAAGCAGCTGGCTGGTGAGAAGGGCAATTTCACCTGCGTGGGAGACGATGACCAGTCGATCTACGCCTGGCGTGGCGCCAACCCGGAGAACCTGCAGCAGATGGGGCGTGACTACCCCACGCTGGAAATCATCAAGCTGGAGCAGAACTACCGCTGCTCCAACCGCGTGCTGCGTGCAGCCAATGCGCTGATCGCCAACAACCCGCACGAACACCTGAAGAAGCTGTGGAGCGACCAGGCCGACGGTGAGCGCATCCGCGTGTGGGAGTGCCGCAACAGTGAGCACGAAGCGGAAAAGGTGGCCGCCGAGATCGCCTTCGTGGCGCAGTCGCGCAACGTGCCGTGGAGTGACTTCTGCATCCTGTTCCGCGGCAACTTCCAGTCGCGGCCGCTGGAAAAGGCGATGCAGCTGCTGCGCATCCCCTACCACCTGACCGGCGGCACGATGTTCCTGGAACGCCAGGAAGTGAAGGACACGCTGGCCTGGCTGCGGCTGTTGGTGAACCCGGACGATGACACCGCGTTCATGCGCGCGGTGCAGTCGCCCAAGCGCGACGTGGGTGCCGGTACGCTGGCCAGGCTGGCCGAGCTGGCGCAGGAAAAGGACATCCCGATGGCGCATGCCGCCGAGTCGATCGGTGCGCTGCAGCAGCTGCCACCGCGCGCGGCCAACAGCCTGGCGCGGTTCACCGACATCCTGCGCGACCTGCGCGCGCAGATGCGCCAGGTCAGCTCCGGCGACATGATCCGCAAGGTGGCCAAGGAATCGGGCCTGCTCAGCGAACTGCGCCAGCAGGCCAAGGAAGAGGCCAGTTACCAGCGCCGCGCCAACAACATCGAGGAACTGGCGCAGTGGTTCGAGGGCGGCCCGCGCGGCGCCACCGCGGCCGACCTGGCCGGCCAGCTGGCGCTGCTGTCGCGCAGCGACAAGGACGAGGGCGGCAACCAGGTGCGCATGATGACCATGCACGCCTCCAAGGGCCTGGAATTCCCGTACGTGTTCATCGTTGGCTGCGAGGACGGCGTGCTGCCGCACCAGGTCAGCCTGGACGAGGGCAACCTGCAGGAAGAACGTCGCCTGCTGTACGTGGGCATCACCCGCGCCAAGATCCAGCTGTGGATGAGCTACAGCAAGCTGACGCGCAAGTTTGGCGAGCATGTGCGGCTGAAGCCGAGCCGGTTCTTCGAGGAGATTCCGGCCGAGGAGATCCAGCGCGATGGTGCCGATCCGGTGGCCGATGCAGCGCGGAAGAAGGAGCGCGCGACGGCGGGGTTGGCCGCGATCGAGGCGCTGTTCGATTGAGGATCGAAAAGCCACTAAAGTGGTATTCCAATCCGTCCGATTGACGCTTCTGGCCTTGAGCCTGCATCGGGTTAAGGCCTAGTGTGAGCGCACCCGAAGTGCGCGCCGTGTCCTTCATCGTGTCCAACGACATCCCTCCTGTTCTCACCCGTACCTTCCTCGGGCTGGGCGTGGTCCTGCTTGTTTCAGCACTTCTGGCCTACGTTGGTGCCAGGCGCTTCCTCGATGCGGCGGTCATTGCCGATGGCAGGATCACCCATGTGGGTGCCATCACCGTTGATCGCGGTGGTTCGCGCACTTCAGGGGTGAAGTTCCTGTACTGGGTGGAATTCACTACCAGCAGCGGGCAAGTGATGCGGTTCTTCGCAGGTCGTACCAGCCGTCGTGCCTACATGACGGGCGATCATGTAGATGTGCTGTACCTGCCGGACCGCCCGGACAAGGCTCTGGTGCGTTCGCTCTCATCACCCTGGGGCCTGAGCGTCATACTGGGATTGGGCGGCGGCCCATTCCTGCTGGCGGTGGGATTTATGCACCTGCCGCAGGCGGCGAGGGCATGGCGGCGCAGGCAGCTCCTTCGCCACGGGACACGGGTGCAAGCCAAGGTCCGGGCGATCAAGCGCGATCTCGGAGTATTTTCGGGGGGAAGGCATCCGTTCGTCATCGTCTGCGCCTGGCGCGATCCTGAAACCACTCGATGGCATGTCTTCCACAGTGCGTATCTATGGGCCGATCCCCGTGCACAGGTGAGTGGGCGTGAACTGGATGTCCATGTCATGCCGGGCAATCCGCGCTACTACCATGTCGATACCTCCTTCATTCGATCAGCGCCGGCACCTGCACGCTGATCGATCAACCCGGCAGCACCATGCCCACCCTCCTCAGATGTTTTTTGCTGTTTTTCTTTGCCGTGGGCCTGCTGACCCTTCTGGCCGCCGCCTGGCTGTTCGTGGACGTCCAGCGTTTCGCGCGCAAGGCCGTTTCCGTAACCGGAACGGTGGTGGCCGTCCAGGCAGAGGATGCCCGGTCGGAAATGGAGGGGATGCCCGCACGTGACATCACCCTGCATCGCCCGGTGGTGAGGTTCCAGACCGCACAGGGGCAGATGATTCAGTTCACCGCGTCCTTTGCTACCGGGGCACCACTGTACGTGGTCGGCGAACAGGTACAGGTGCTGTATCCCGGCGGCATGCCTTCCAAGGCTCGTATCCAGCACCCGGGATTGCGCTGGGGCGCACCGCTGCTGTTGGCGCTGATGGGCATGGGGTTCTGCCTGATCGCCGCATGCGTCCATCGCCTGTGCGTGCGCTACTGGCCGATCCTGTTCGGCCCGCGTGACGGGGCATGTGGCTAGGCTGGGCATCGTAGTGGCCCACTTGGCCTGAGCGTGCTGCACGGCGGGCGCTGGCGTTGCAAAATCGAGGTATTCCTTCCGGAGCCCACCCATGCATCCCATCGAAAGCGAACGCCTGCGGCTGCGCCGCCTGGAACCAGACCGGGATGCTGCGCCGATGCTGGCACTGCTCAACGATCCAGGCTTCCTGCGTTTCATCGGTGATCGCAACGTGCGCAGCGAGGAGCAGGCGCGGGAGTACATCGCGCTGCGCGTGCTGCGCAGCTATGCCTTGAACGGCTTCGGCATGTATGCGATCGAGCGCCTGGCCGATGGCGCGTGGCTGGGTAACGCCGGCCTGGTGCGGCGTGATGGCCTGCCGGGGCCGGATATCGGCTATGCGGTGCTGTCGGAGTTCACGGGGCAGGGCTATGCCGGCGAGGCGGCGCAGGCGGTCTTCGCGCATGCCCGTGCGGAGCTGGGCATCGAGGATCTGTACGGCATTACCGACCTGGACAATGTGGCTTCCGGACGCATCCTGCTGGGGCTGGGCATGCACGAACGCGGCGTGATCCAGCTGCCGGGCGTGGACAGCGCGAGCCGGTTGTACGCCACGCCGGGGGCGGCGGTGGTTCAACAGCCAGCATGAGCCGGTGGGGTATGGTGCAGGTCTGTTTTCCTGCACGGATGCTTCGATGCTGATCAACGCGTATTCCACCCTCGGCCCGGTGCTGGCACCGCCACCACAGGCCGGGAGTGCCTCCGTCCGTGGTCTTGATGACCCCGCACTGGCCCCGCACCTCGGCGGCTTCGTCAACTACGTGCTGGGTCATGGCGACGGGCAGATGACCGCCGCGCGCTATCACCTGATGCGGCACGTCCAGCGCGTGCGCCAGCACTATCTGTTCGAGCTGGCCGAGGCTGATCTGGAGGCGCTGCAGCCTTGGCTGCTCCAGGCCAACGCGGTGTGCTTCCTGGAAGATGGCAGCGTCCGCGATCCGGCCGGCAAGGTGCTGTTGGGTGACGCGCTCGATCCGCAGGCACAGGTGCCCTACCCCGCCGATGCCGGGCAGCGCCGTGCGCGCAGCCAACAGCAGCTGCAGGCCCACGAGCTGCGTGTCCCGCCGTCATTGCCACCTGTGCTGGGTGCGGCCGAGGCACAGCTGCGCGCGCCTGCCCAGGTCTGGGCCAGAGCGCAGGCGCTGCTGGCGTGTGCGCTGCGCGCCGAGGCGCTGCAGGCCGGTGACCCACCGTTGAGCCTGGCCGAGTTGGCCGAGCGCCTGCCGGCGCTGCCCGAGGCCTTGAGCCCGGCCGAGGCCGCTTTCATCGCGCACGGGGACGCCGAGGCGGCTCTGCCGTTCGGCTGGCGCTACGAGAGCCTGGCCGTGCTGCTGTGGGCGCTGGGCCTGTCCGAGGCGCTGCCGTGGCCGCAGGCGACCTGTGCCGTGCCGGATGTGGTGGGTGCCTTGTTGCAGAAGGCTGACAGTGGCAGCGAGCCTGCGACCCTGCGCGATACCGCCGAGCTGCTGGATGCGCTGGATCTGCACTACCGCCTGCACTGGGTTGCGCGTGAGGCCCAGCGCCAAGGTGCACCGATGCCCGGTGCGCTGGAGGGCGGCGTGATCTACGAGCGCCACTACGCGCTGAACTGGTTGTTCTGCTTTGAACAGGCCGACTGGGACGACGTCGATACGCCGACCTGAGTCTGCAGGGCGAGGGCGGTCAGGCCGCCCTCGCTGGCATGGGCACCCACCCTCTCAGCTGCGCAGTTCTGCCAGCTGCGCCTGCAGCTCGGCCACGGCCGCTTCCAGCTGGGCCACGCGCTCGGCCAGGCCCGGATCGGCCGCATCGCTGCTGCCCCCGCCACTGCTGGCGTACTTGGCCGCCAGCGCCGCGCCATCCACTTCACCGCACAGCAGGTGCATGTAGCGGTCTTCGCGTTGGCCGCTGGCGCGCGGCAGCACCACCAGCAGCGCGCGCTGCTGCAGGCGCTCGACGGCGTGGCGGGCTTCGTCGATATCCGCAAACCGGTACAGACGCTCGCTGCGCGACACCAGCTCGCCCAGGGTCTGTGGGCCGCGCAGCAGCAGCAGCGCCAGCAGCACGGTCTGTTGCCGGGTCAGGTCCAGCGCGGCCTGCAGGCGGTGCTCGTAGCGGTCGGCGCGCGAGGAGAAGTGCTGGCGGGCCAGGCCCAGTGTTTCCAGCTGGCGCAGCGCGTGCTGCACGCTGCCGGCGTCGACGTTCATCACCGGCTCGCGGGCGGTCTTCTGGTTGGCCGCCGATTGGGCGGCATTGACGGTCAACGGGTAGGTGTCCGGGGTGGTCGCCTCCTTCTCCACCAGACAGCCCAGCAGGCGGGCCTGCACCGCATCGAGCAGGGGAACGTCGGGGGTCTGGGTGGAATCGGTCATGGCGGCCTCCGGAAGAGCAGCGGGTCAACCACCAAGCATAGCCGTCCCCGGGTCGGCTTTGCCGGTAAAATGCGCCGGTATATCTGATTGCCGGTGAATCCATGCGTCGTCCTGTTTCCCTGTCCCTGACCCTGCTCGCCACCGCGGCGCTGGGCCTGTCTGCCTGCAAGCGCGTGGACGCGCCTGCCGCTGAAGCCGCGGCGCCGCAGGCCCCGGCGTCCGCCGCCAAGGCCGATGGCGCGCGTGATGCCACCGCCAACGACAACCTCAACGCCGTGCTGTGGATGCAGCGTGCGCAGGAGTACAGGGCGATCACCGAGCAGACCTACCGCGCCGCCGCCGACCACCTGGACGTGGCGCTGAAGGAAGCCCATTGGGATGCTCTGGTGCCGGAAGAACGCGGCAACGAGGCCAAGGGCCTGAAGCCGGCCGTGGTGCTGGACGTGGACGAGACCGTGCTGGACAACTCGCCCTACCAGGCGCGCCTGGTGCGCGACGGCAAGGAATACGACGAGCTGAGCTGGGACCAGTGGGTGGCCGAAAAGAAGGCCAAGGCGATCCCGGGCGTGGTCGATTTCGCCAAGGCGGCCAACGCCAAGGGCGTGACCCTGCTGTACATCTCCAACCGTGCCGTGCACCTGAAGGACGCGACCCTGGCCAACCTGCGCGAGCAGGGCCTGCCGGTGGCCGATGACAGCGTGTTCCTGGGCCTGGGCACCGTGGTCGAAGGCTGCGAGCAGGCTGGCAGCGAGAAGAACTGCCGCCGCCGCCTGGCCGGGCAGAAGTACCGCGTGCTGATGCAGTTCGGCGACCAGCTGGGTGACTTCGTGGAAGTGACCGCCAACACCAACGAAGGCCGTGGCGCCCTGCTGCAGCAGTACCACGACTGGTTCGGCGAGCGCTGGTGGATGCTGCCGAACCCGACCTACGGCGGCTTCGAGCCGGCGCAGTTCAACAACGATTACAGCCAGTCGCGCCAGGCCCGCCACGACGCCAAGCGCGCCGCGCTGGACTACGCACCATGAGCCGCGCACCGCTGCCGCTGCGCGATGACGAGCGCCTGATCTTCGCGCTGGACGTGCCTGACCGCGCGCAGGCGCTGGCGTGGGTCGACCGCCTGGGCGACAGCGTGGCGTTCTACAAGATCGGCATGGAACTGCTCGCCTCCGGCGAGTACTTCCAGGTGCTCGATGAGCTGGCCCGCCGCGACAAGCGCGTGTTCGTCGACCTGAAGTTCTTCGACATCCCGGCCACGGCTGCGGCGGTGATCAAGCGCCTGTCGCAGTGGCCGGTCAGCTACGCCACCATCCATGGCTGGCACCCGGCCATGATGGAGGCGTGCGCCGCCGCCAACAGCGGCGACATGCGCCTGCTGGCAGTGACCGTGCTGACCTCGATGGGGCGCCCCGACCTCGCACAGATGGGCATCGACCGCGAACCGGTGGACGTGGTGGTCGAGCGCGCGCTGGCTGCCCAGGCCGCCGGCATCGATGGCGTGATCGCTTCGGGCCAGGAGGCCGGCCCGATCCGCGCTGCCACCGGCAGCGGATTCTCGATCGTCTGCCCGGGCATCCGCCCCGGTGGCCCGGTCGGCGATGACCAGAAGCGTACCGTTGGCGTAGCGCAGGCCTTTGCCGATGGCGCCGATGCCATCGTGGTCGGTCGCCCGATCCGCCTGGCCGCCGATCCGCAGGCCGCAGCGCGGGCGATCCAGCAGGAAATCGCGTCGGCTCTGGCTGCACGCTGAGCCCACAGCCGACGCCGGTCACGCCGGCACCACGAACGCCATCCCGATCCATGCGGGATGGCGTTCGCATTTGTGGGTCTGCAGTTGTCGCAGGCGGCGCCAGCCACGAGAACTGTGCGCAGGTTCGCGCTGTGGGCCTCTCCACTGCTCCCCAATCGATGCACCGGTACGGACCGCGGCCGCGCCGGTTCCAACCATCGACAGAGGAGTACAGGGAAATGTATCGCAGCACCTCTTTGTTCATCGGCCTGCTGTTGGCCGCGTCTGCCATACCCGCCATCGCTGCGCCGCAGCTGCGCGATGCGCCGCGCATCATCGGCGGCGAAGCGGCGCCGGCCGACGAGTACCCGTTCATGGTCAGCATCCAGGGCATCTTCGACGGCGATTCGGACCACGACCGCCACTTCTGCGGGGGCACCCTCATCTCGCCCTCGTGGGTGCTGACGGCCGCGCACTGCATGCAGGGCGAAGCGCCTGGTGGCATCGCCGTTGTCGGCAAGGTCACGGCCCTGTCCACTGACGCCGGACCACGACCCTCCAACGTCAAGGCGATCCACGTCCATCCGGCATTCAACAGCGGCAATTCGCTGGAGCACGACGTCGCCCTGATCCAGCTCAGCGCACCGCTGGTCGGCGCACAGCCGGTAGCACTGCGGCTGCGGCCCGACGCCAGCTATCTCAAGCCGGGCCGTGAATTCACGGTGATCGGTTGGGGAGACACCGACATCGGCGATGGCCGGGTCTATCCGACTCAGCTGCAGACCGCACAGGTGCCGTTCGTGTCATTCGATGAATGCCAGCAGGCGTACGGCGGTGAACTATCACGTGGCAAGGTGATCTGCGCCGGCCGCGAGGGCATCGACAGCTGCCAAGGGGATTCCGGAGGTCCGCTGCTGCTGCGCCTGCGTGAAGGCTGGACCCAGTTCGGTGTCGTCAGTTGGGGCGAGGGCTGTGCGCTGGCCGGCTATCCGGGGATTTATGCCCGAATCGCCGAAAAACACGCCGTAGATTTCATTGAAGCGGTTTGGCAACGCGATTGACACAATAAAATCAAATACATACATGGCATTACGTGAAGTGTTGCCTTAACTTGAACGGCAGCGTAGGATCGCCGCCATCCGGTCCTCGGGCCGGACATGTGCCACAACACTGTCCTCCGGCCCCGCGCCGGCTTGAAGAGCCTGTGATCCCCGTGATCCGGGCTCTTTTTTTATCCCGGTGGCGGCGCTGGGGTCAGATCCCTTCTGCCCGCAGCAGAGGAGATCTGACCCCCCCCTTGGCTGGAAACCGTGACGTCCCGGCTTGCCGCTGTCACGTCGCAGGCCGCAAGATGCGGGCCGGTCCGGGGAGTCCGAGTGCATGAGCGTGGCGGTGCGAGGAAAGTCTGCGCGTGGATGGGGGCTGGCGGCCATGCTGCTGCTGGCCGTGGCGGGGTGCCGCGAGTCTGCCAACGATCCGGCCAGGCCGGCGGCCGAGCCGGTGGCTGCAGTACAGGCGATGGCGTTGCGCCTGGCCGAAGATGATCTGGTCGGCTACGCAAAGCTGTCGGTGCCGCCGGGCCAGTACCAGCGCCTGCAGCAGGCGTGGGTGGAAGGCCACAGCCAGTGGCCGCTGACCGAGCTGCCACTGGGCGACCAGCTGCTGCCGATGCTGGCCGCACTGCGCAAGCCCGGTGCCAGCGCCGAACTGCAGCGCAGCTTCGATCGCCAGCTGGCTGGCCAGGCCGGCGCCGTGCGCCAGGCCGCACAGTCGATGGGCAACTTCGGCGTGCAGTACCTGCGCCACCAGAAGGGCTCCACGCCCAGCCAGCAGGCCCACTACATCGCCCTGGTCGAGACCCTGGCGGGGTGGGCGCAGGCTGCCCCGATCAGCGACCGCGCACGTGCCCGCAGCACCATCGCCGCGCTGGTCGGCGCCGCCAGCAAGGTCGGCTTCGAGGATGAAGCCGGCCTGCAGGCGGCCGGCATGGAAGGCAGCCTGCAGCAGCTGGCGCCGTTCATCCACACCCTCAAGGCGGTGCTCGGCAGTTACGGACTCGGCGTGGACGACGCGCTGCGCAGCGTGCGCGGCGAACTGCTGTCGGTGGAAGGTGACAATGCGCTGGTGCGCCTGCACTACGACCTGGCCGGTCGCGAGATGACCCTGCAGCTGCCACTGAGCCGGCGCGAGGGCCACTGGTACCTGACCCGCACCCTGGCCGACACCGACGCGCTGCTGCGCAAGGCCGATGCGGCCCGCGCGGCTGCGTCGCCAGCACCGGCCGAAGCCCCCGCCGAGGGTGGGGAAGCGGCAACACCGCCGGCTAAGCCATAATGGCGCCGATGTCGAAACAGAACCCGCTGCCGTTCCCCGGCGAAGAATCCCAGTCGACGCCCGCCGATACGGTGCCGGCGTCCCCCTCGACCGGTACCGGCCCGAACCCGGTACCGCCGCCCGCGCACGCGCGTCCGGCCGGACGCCGTCCACTGTGGGCCCGCCTGCTCGGTCGCCTGGTCGAGCCGTGGCTGTCGCTGAAGATCGAACCGGAAGACCCGGGCCAGTACAACGATGGCCGCCCGGTCATGTACGTGCTGGAAGACTACGGCCTGTCCAACGCGCTGATCCTGGACAAGGCCTGCCGCCAGGCCGGCCTGCCGTCGCCGCTGGTGCCGCTGGCCGGTGATCCGACCGGCCGCAAGCGCGCCTATCTGGCGCTGTCGCGGCGCAGCTCCAGCAACTCGCTGATTCCCGAGCAGCGCGGCGCCAAGACCCACTCCGATTCGCTGGCCAAGGTCCTGCAGGCGCACCGCGTGCGCGATGACCTGGATGTGCACCTGGTGCCGGTGTCGATCTTCGTCGGCCGCGCGCCGGACAAGCAGAGCGGCTGGTTCGCAGTGCTGTTCTCGGAAAACTGGGCGCTGGTGGGCCGCTTCCGCCGCCTGCTGGGGCTGCTGCTGAACGGGCGCAATACCATCGTGCGCTTCGCCCCGCCGATCTCGCTGCGCAGCACCGTCGATGAAGGCCTGGAGCCGGAGCGCACGGTGCGCAAGCTGCAGCGCGTGCTGCGCACCCATTTCCGCCGCATCCGTGAATCGGTGATCGGCCCGGACCTGTCGACCCGGCGCCTGCTGGTGGACCAGGTGCTGGCCGCCGAGCCGGTCCGCGAAGCGATCGCCGCACAGGCCAAGCGCGACAACTCGAAGCCGGCCGATGCCTGGAAGAAGGCGCACGCCTACGCCTGGGAAATCGCTGCGGACTATTCCAGCCCGGTGGTGCGCTCGGCCAGCTTCATGCTCAGCCACGTGTGGAACCGCATCTATGCGGGCGTGCTGGTGCACCACCTGGACAAGTTCAAGGCCGCCGCGCCGGGCCACGAAGTGGTCTACGTGCCCAGCCACCGCAGCCACATGGACTACCTGCTGCTGTCCTACCTGCTGTACGACCGTGGCATCGTGCCGCCGCACATCGTGGCCGGCATCAACCTGAACCTGCCGGTGGTCGGCACCCTGCTGCGCAAGGGCGGTGCGTTCTTCATCCGCCGTTCGATCCGTGGCAATGCGCTGTATTCTGCAGTGCTCAGTGAGTACGTCGCGCAGCTGGTGGCCGGTGGCTATTCGCTGGAGTACTTCGTCGAAGGCGGCCGCTCGCGTACCGGGCGCCTGCTGCAGCCCAAGGGCGGCATGATCTCGATGACGCTGCGTGCATTCCTGCGCCAGCCGCGCAAGCCGGTCCTGTTCCAGCCCATCTACATCGGCTACGAGAAGCTGATGGAGGGCGGCAGCTACCTGGACGAACTGTCCGGCCGGCCGAAGGAAAAGGAGTCGATCTGGTCGCTGCTGTGGGGCATCCCCAAGGTGCTCAAGCAGAACTACGGCCAGGTGGTGGTGAACTTCGGCGAGCCGATCGCGCTGAACGACGTGCTGGCCGAGAAGGCCCCGGAGTGGAAGGGCGAGGCGGTGTCCGAGGACGAGAAGCCAGCCTGGCTGTCGACCACGGTGGATACGCTGGCTGAACGCATCCAGGTGCGCATCAACGGCGCTGCCGACGTCAACCCCATCAATCTGCTGGCGCTGGCCCTGCTGTCCACGCCGAAGCACGCGATGGGCGAGGCCGACCTGATCGCGCAGATCGAGCTGTGCAAGACGCTGCTGGTCGAGATGCCGTACTCGGACCGGGTGACGGTGACCCCGCACTCGCCGGAGCGGATCATCGCCCATGCCGAGGAAATCAACGTCCTCACCCGCATCAAGCACCCGCTCGGCGATGTGCTCAGCGTCAGCGGCGACACCGCGGTGCTGCTCAGCTACTTCCGCAACAACGTGGTGCACCTGTTCACCGCCTCGTCGTGGGTGGCCTGCTGCTTCCAGAACAACCGCCGCATGAGCCGTACCGGCCTGGTCCAGCTGGGCCGCACGGTGTACCCGTTCCTGCAGGCCGAGCTGTTCCTGCCGTGGAGCGAGGATGAGTTCGCGCAGCGCATTGACCGCACCATCGACGTGTTCGTGCGCGAAGGCCTGCTGCAGAACGTCAACGATGACGACGGCGGCATCCTGGCACGCAACACCGGGCAGACCGACGAGGTGTTCCGCCTGCGGGCGATCGGCCATTCGCTGCAGCAGGCGTTCGAGCGCTACTACATCGCCATCTCGGTGCTGGTGAAGAACGGCCCGGGCGTGCTCGGTGCGGCCGAGCTGGAAAGCCTGTGCCAGCAGGCCGCGCAGCGCCTGAGCCTGCTCTATGCGCCGGCCGCTCCCGAGTTCTTCGACAAGGCCCTGTTCCGCGGCTTCATCCAGAAGCTGCGCGAACTGCGCCTGGTGTGGCCGGACGAGAACAGCAAGCTGCTGTTCGATGAACGCCTGGATGCCTGGGCCAAGGACGCCAAGTTCATCCTGGGGCGCGAGCTGCGCCACACCATCGAGCGGGTCAGCCCGGAAGCTGCGCGCCCGGACGAGCCTGCGCCGCAGGATTGAAGGTCGCGCCGGACAAGGCGGTGGGTGCGGACCTTGGTCCGCACACTTCCACCCGTGCCAACCAAGGTTGGCACCTACCGGAGAGGGAGGCCAACCAAGGTTGGCACCTACCCGGACCCGGCTCAGGCCGGCTCGTCGGGAATCTGCAGGCTTTCCAGCCTGGCGATGCAGTCCTTCAGCTGCAGCTTGCGCCGCTTCAGGCGCTTGGCTTCCAGTTCGTCCTCGCCGTTGGCCGCCATGCGGGTGATCTGTTCATCCAGCAGGCGGTGCTCGGCGCGCAGGGCGGCGAGGTGCTCGACGATCTCGGCGGGGCTGTAGGTATCCACAGCCTCCGAGCATACACAGCGTTGATGACTGCCGGGAGAGGGGAAACCCGACCCCCGGCCGGGGCGGCTCCGAGCCGTTAGAATGGAACCCATGAGTGCCGTGATTTCCCTTCCCGATCCCCAGCCGCGCGCCGCCCGCGATCCACGCGTGGCCGAGCGCGAGCAGCACAAGCTGGCCAAGCGCCTGCGCCGCCAGGTCGGCGAGGCGATTGCCGACTTCGGCATGATCGAGGCCGGCGACAAGGTCATGGTCTGCCTGTCCGGCGGCAAGGACAGCTACACCCTGCTGGACGTACTGCTGCAGCTGCAGAAGAAGGCGCCGGTGCCGTTCGAGCTGGTGGCGGTGAACCTGGACCAGAAGCAGCCGAGCTTCCCCGAGCACATCCTGCCGGAGTACCTGGCCGGGCTGGGCGTGCCGTACCACATCATCGAGCAGGACACCTATTCGGTGGTCAGCCGGGTCATCCCGGAGGGCAAGACGATGTGTTCGCTTTGCTCGCGCCTGCGTCGTGGCGCGCTGTACAACTACGCCGAGACCCACGGTTTCACCAAGATCGCGCTGGGCCACCACCGCGACGACATGGTGGCCACGTTCTTCATGAACCTGTTCCACCACGCCAAGCTGGCGGGCATGCCGCCGAAGCTGCGCAGCGACGACGGCAGGCACGTGGTGATCCGGCCGCTGGCCTACGTGCGCGAGAGCGACATCGTCGACTACGCGCAGGCACGCCAGTTCCCGATCATTCCCTGCAACCTGTGCGGCAGCCAGGAGAACCTGCAGCGCCGCCAGGTCGGCCTGATGCTCAAGCAGTGGGAAAAGGACCATCCGGGCCGCATCGAGCAGATCGCGCGCGCCATGGGTGAAGTCCGGCCCTCGCAGCTGGCCGACACCACCCTGTTCGACTTCATGGCGCTGGGCCGTCGCGACGACACGCCGCTGCCCGACGCCCATGCCTGGCTGGCCGGCTCCCCGGCCGACGCCGACGCAGATCCCGAGACGCCCACCGTTTAAGGTCGGTCGCCCTTCCTCTTCGCCATCCGGAATTCCATGTTCTTTCGCAACCTGACGTTCTTCCGTTTCCCGACCACCACCGATTTTTCCGAAGTCGATACCCTGCTGCCGCACGCCGTGCTCAAGCCTGTTGGCGCGCTGGAAATGAATTCGCGCGGCTTCATTTCGCCGTTCGGCCGCGAGGAGAAGGAACTGCTGTCCCACCGCATCGCCGAACACCTGTGGCTGACCGTGGGCGGCGAGGACAAGATCCTGCCGGCGGCGGTGGTCAACGACCTGCTCGAGCGCAAGCTGGAAGAGATCGAGGAGAAGGAAGGGCGGCGCCCGGGTGGCCGCGAGCGCAAGCGCATGAAGGACGACCTGCTGCATGAACTGCTGCCGCGCGCCTTCGTGAAGTCCTCGCGCAACGACGCCTTCATCGACCTGCAGCACGGCTACGTGGCGGTGGATACCTCCAGCCGCAAGACCGGCGAATACTTCATGTCCGACATCCGCGGGTTGCTCGGCAGCTTCCCGGCGATGCCGCTGAACGCCGAAGTCGCGCCGCGCTCGATCCTGACCGGCTGGATCGCCGGAGAGCCGCTGCCGACCGGGCTGAGCCTGGGCGAAGAGTGCGAGATGAAGGATCCGGTCGAAGGCGGCGCGGTGGTCAAGTGCCAGCACCAGGAACTGCGCTGCGACGAGATCGACAAGCACCTGGACGCCGGCAAGCAGGTGACCAAGCTGGCGCTGATCTTCGAGGACAACCTGTCCTTCGTGATCGGCGACGACCTGATCGTGCGCAAGCTGAAGTTCCTCGACGGCGCCCTGGACCAGCTGGAGCATGCCGACGAAGACGGCCGCCGTGCCGAGTTCGATGCCCGCTTCGCCCTGCAGAGCGCCGAGATCCGCCGCCTGTTCCTGTTGCTGGAAGAAGCGTTCAAGCTCAGCAAGGCTGACTGAACAGGCAGCTCGACGGTCGCCGGTCATCCGGCGGCCCGAAGCAGCGCTATGCTGGGCGCATGAGCCGTCTGCTGCGCCGCCTGATCACGCCGACCCCGCCCGCCACCGTACAGCGCGACACCGTTCGCCTGCGCCTGGAGGATGCCGAGATCGAGGTGCTGCGCGTGCGCGATCCGCGCGCGCGCCGCATCAAGCTGAGCGTGGACGAGCGTGGCGCGCGGTTGACGTTGCCACCGCGCGCAAGCCTGGTAATGGGCGAGCGCTTCCTGGAACAGCACCGCGACTGGCTGGCGCTGCAGCTGCGGCAGTACCAGGGGCAGGGCCTGCCGGCACCGCTGCAGCCCGGCGAAGACGGCGTGCTGCCATTGCGCGGTGAACTGTTGCCGCTGCGCTGGCAGGAAGGCCGCTACGCGCGGCTGGAGATCGACGCGCACGGTGCCTGCGTGCAGTGGCCGACCCGTGGTGGTGACGCCACCCTGCGCCGCCTGCTGCGCGAGTTCTATGAAGCGCAGACCCGCGCCGACGTCGGCCGCTGGCTGCCGAAGTACCTGCCCACCCTGCCGCGCGCTCCCAGCCGCCTGCGCCTGAAGGTGATGTCCTCGCAGTGGGGCTCGCTGGCCCCCGATGGCAGCATGGCCCTGGACCTGGCCCTGGTGCTGGGTCGTCCGGAAGCGTTCGAGTACGTGCTGGTGCACGAACTCTGCCACCTGATCCAGCCGAATCATTCGCCCGCGTTCTGGCATGAAGTCGAACAACGTTTCCCTGCCTGGCGCGAACAGCGCGACTACTTCCAGCTGGAAGGTCGGCGACTGAAGGCGATGCTTCGCCAGCTGTTGTAGAGCCGAGCCGATGCTCGGCTGACGCGCGTGGCGCAGATGTCCAGCCCTCGCGATCGACAGCAGCCGAGCATCCGCTCGGCTCTACAAAGGCGCGCGCAGCGCGCGACCCGCTCCTGCTCTTCCTTCTTTCTTCCGTGATGGGCACACAGGAAACTGTCGAAGGACGGGATGGGTGGGATTGCGGGGGTGTCCGCGGCATGGATGCCGCGGCCAAGCCCCCAGGGACGGGTTCACGGCGTCCCCCGCAATTCCACCCATCCCGGCCAACCTCATGATCGTGCAGCCCCCACCCACCACGAGGGGCGCAGCCGTTGGCCGAAACCCTCACCCCGCCCGCAATGCCGCCGCGGCCGCCCAGCGTGCCGCCACCCGCGGCGCGGTGATGCACACCGCCTGGTCGGTCACCGTCGTCACCGCGCGCTCCAGCAGCTGGATATCGGGCTCGTGCTGGCGTGCCACATGCGGGTCCTCGAAGAAGATCGCGCGCTGGCAGCGCCCCTCCAGCACACGGTCGGCAATCTGCGCATCGCCGCCCATCGGGCCACTCTGGTAGCGCGTCACCCACGGCGTATCGCTGGGCCAGCCGCGGCTCCAGGCCAGTTCGTTCAAGCGCTGGCCGGTGGTGCCGGTCGCCACGCGCTCGCCGAACCGTGCCAGCACATCGAAGTGCTCGTCGGCGAAGGCCAGCATCGCCGGCTTCATCGCGTCGTGCGCGATCAGCGCCAGCGTCTGGTGCTGGAAGGCATGCAGATCGTCGGCACCGGTATCGGCAGCCAGCCCGGCGTGGATGCGTTCCACCTCGATCCAGTCGCGCGCAGTGGCCACCGTTGAAATGAACGGCTTGCCGTGGATCACGCACTGCCGCTTGAGCGCGGTTGCCTCCGGAAACACCGAGGAAGGATCGACCGGGTCGATCAGGTAGATCGCACCGTCCAGGGTGCGCTCCGGCCCCATGCCAACCACTTCGGCCACCAGTTTCATCAGGCCACCCTCGCACCCGTAGGGGTAGCGGTGCAGGCCGCCGTAGCCGGCCAGGAAGCCCTGCCGTTCGATCGCATCGTGGGTGCGCCCGACCGCGTGCAGCGATACCCCCAGTTCACGCAGCCCGGCCTCGCTGGCACGCAGCCAGCGGAACAGCGCGGCGCGCGCATCGTGGTGATGGAGACGGTTGGCGGCCAGGCCGATACGCATCGAGCGCTCCGTAGGGACGGGTAGAAGCGGCAGTGTATGTCGGCATTCGCCGATAGGGATGTTTTTCGAATTTTTCTCATTGTCGCGGAAGCGCGCCTCGCTAGCGTGGCTGGCAGCGGTACCGCTGCGCGGCCGTGGTTCCTGCCCGCGAAATGAGGATGTCTACCGTGAATGTCGCCGGCCGCCGCGCCGTCGCCGCTGTCATGGCATCGCTGTTGCTGCCCGGCATCGCTGCTGCGTCCGGTTGTTCGAGTCCACTGCAGGTGGCATGGCGTTCCGATCGGCCGCCGCTGTCATACAACGCGCAGGGCGACCTTGCGAGGGTGGCTGCGGATTACCTGCCGCTGCTGGGCCCGCAGGCAGTGCAGCATGCGCAGCCATTGCCCGCAGCGGTGCTCACCGATGACCCGCTGCCGGCTGGCACCCAGGTGCTGCTGGGCTGGCCGCGCGCACAGCTGCCGACCGGCTGGGTGGCCAGCAGCCCCTACCTGGAAGTGCCACAGGTGATCGTGCGGCGCGAGGGTGCAGCGCCAGTGCTGGGGTTGGAGGGACTGCGTGGCCGCAGCGTGGCCAGCCCGGACCGGCTGCCGCTGGACGCATTGCTGGCCGAACAGGCCCCGGGTGCGCAGCTGCTGGCACCGGCGCCGCTGGACCACGCGCTGTCACTGCTGCGCGCCGGGCTGGTCGATGCCGTGGTGGCCAATCTCGCTGAAGTCGAAGCCGCGCTTCGCGCCGTGCCGGGTGACCCTCTGGTGATCGCAGCACCTGCGGGCTTCGGCGATGCACTGGTGCTGGCCGCCGTACCGGCCTGTGCTGCGGTGGTCGCTGCCTTCGACCGGGAGCTGCAGCGGGAGGGCGATGCGCGTCGGGCGTCGGTTCGCAGTGCCTGGCTGCCGGAACTGCCACGTGCGCGGCCCGCCGGTTCGGCACTGCGCTGGCTGGTGCCGTTGTCGCTGATCCTGCTCGCGCTGATACTCCTGCATGCCTTCGGCTACTGGCGCGTGCATCGCGAGAGCGTGCGTCGCCGGGTGCTGGAGCAGCGCTTGCATGAAGTCACCGCGAACCTGCCGGCGGTGGTCTACCAGGCGCGCCGTTCGGCAACCGGCCACTACAGCCTGGCGCAGATCGCCGGCGACGTGCAGGCGCTGTTCGGCGTAGCCGTGGAGACTGAGCGGATCGACCATCTGCAGCTGCTGGCGGCCGTGCATGCCGGTGACCGCAGCCGGGTGATGGCGAGCATCGAAGCGGCCGCGCTCGTGCGCGGTCCGATCGACGTTACCTTCCGCACCCGGTCGGCACAGGGCTGGCGCTGGGTCCGATCACAGGGACGACCGTTGCCGTGCGATGACAGCAGCGTGGAGTGGAGCGGCTACTGGATGGACGTCAGCGAAGCCCAGGCGCGTGCAACGGCGCTGGCCGAGGCGCGCCGCGCGGCCGAGCAGGCGGCACTGGCCAAGGGCCATTTCCTGGCGACCATGAGCCACGAGATCCGCACGCCGATGAGCACCCTGCTGGGCATGCTGGAGCGGCTGGCTGGCACGGACCTGGATGCGGGCCAGCGGCAGGTGCTGACCACCGTCGGTGACGCTGCGCAGATGCTGCGGCAGATCCTCGACGATGTGCTGCACAGCCAGCGCCTGCAACCGGCGCCCCTGCAGCTGCGTCCGACCGATCTGGCGGCGCTGGTGGGCGCGGTGCAGCAGCTGTTGATGCCCGTCGCGGCCAGCCGCGGGCTGCACCTGTGCAGCGAGATCGACCCGACGTTGCAGCCCTGGTCGCTGGCTGACGGGCTGCGCCTGCGGCAGGTCCTGTTCAACCTGGCCGGCAACGCGCTCAAGTTCACCCTGCAGGGAAGCGTGGTGTTGCAGGTCCACGTGCTGCAGCAGCGCGACGGCGGCCAGCGTCTGCGCCTGCAGGTGACCGATACGGGCGTGGGCATCAGCGTGGAGCGGCAACAGGCGGTGTTTGCCGCCTACGAGCAGGCCGAGGCGTCGACCACGCGCCGTTTCGGCGGCAGTGGCCTGGGGCTGTCGATCTGCCGCGAGCTGGCGACGTCGATGGGCGGGCGTCTGCACCTGCGCAGCGTGCCCGGCAAGGGCACCACTGTGTGGCTGGAGCTGGACCTGGCGGCCTGTGCGGCCCCCGCTGCGGGACCGGCGATGGCACGGCCCGCGCAACGACCGTTGCCGCCGGCGCGGGTGCTGGTGGCCGAGGATCATCCGACCAACCTGCAGTTGCTGGCACAACGCCTGTGCGAGCTGGGACTGCAGGTGCACGCCTACAGCGACGGCCTGCAGGCATGGGAGGCCTGGCAGGCGCAACCGTTCGACCTGGTCATCACCGACTGCCATATGCCGCACATGGATGGCTTCGCGCTGGCCCGGGCGATCCGTAGCGATACCCGCGCTGCCCATGCTCCGGTGCCGATCATTGCGTTGACCGCCAGCGTGCTGGAACGCACGCGCGAGGCCTGCCGTGAGGCGGGCATCGACCATTTCCTGGCCAAGCCGCTGGAGGCGCACGAACTGCGCGCGCTGCTGCAACTGCTGCTGTTGCCGGACTCAGTGCGCCAGTAGGCGGACGATGCTGGCAGCGGCGTCGCGGCCTTCGGCCACCGCGGTTACCACGAGATCGGCACCACGCACCGCGTCGCCACCGGCGAACAGGCGTGGATGCGCGGTCTGGAACGGCAGGCGGTCCTTGCCACCGGCGAGGATGCGGCCATTGGGCTGGGCTTCCACCCCCAGTTCCGCCAGCCACGCCGGCACGCTCGGCGAGAAGCCGAAGGCGATGATCACCACGTCTGCCTCCAACAGCGACTCACTGCCTTCGATCGGCACCGCGTTCTGGCGGCCATTGGCATCGGGCTCGCCCAGCCGGGTCTCGACCACGGTCACGCCGATCACCTCGTCGTCGGCGCCGGCTTCGATCGACAGCGGCTGCCGGTTGAACAGGAAGCGCACCCCTTCCTCGCGTGCATTGGCGACTTCGCGCGCGCTGCCGGGCATGTTGGCTTCGTCGCGGCGATAGGCGCAGGTGACCTTGGCCGCGCCCAGCCGCACCGCACTGCGCACGCAGTCCATGCCGGTATCGCCACCGCCCAGAACCACCACGCGCTTGCCGTTGAGGTCGGGCAGGGCGATGGTGTCTTCCCAGCCGGCGATCGGCCGGCCCTTCGGATCATCGCCGCCGACGATGCGGCTGTTCTGCACCAGGAACGGCAGCGCCGGCAGCACGCCCTTCAGGTCCTGGCCGACCAGGCCACCATCGGTATAGCGGTAGGCGCCGGTGCCGATGAACACCGCATCGTGGCTGTCCAGCAACTGCTGCACGCTGACATCACGGCCGATCTCCACGCCGAGGCGGAACTGCACGCCCATGCCTTCCAGTACGTCACGGCGGCGATGGATCACGTCCTTGTCCAGCTTGAAGCTGGGAATGCCGAACTGCAGCAGGCCACCGATCTGCTCGTAGCGGTCGTAGACCACGGCGGCAATGCCGGCGCGTGCCAGGCGGTCGGCACAGGCCAGCCCGGCCGGGCCGGCACCAATCACCGCCACACTGTGGCCGGTCGGCTGCACCGCGCCCAGGTCCGGGCGCCACCCACTGGCCAGTGCGGTATCGACGATGTACTTCTCCACCGCACCGATGGTGACCGCGCCGAATTCCTCCAGCGTGCAGCTGCCTTCGCACAGTCGATCCTGCGGGCAGACCCGGCCGCACACTTCCGGCAGCGGGTTGGTGCTGTGGCACAGCGTGGCGGCCTCGTGGATGCGGTTTTCCTGCACCAGCTGCAGCCACTGCGGAATGGCGTTGTGCACCGGGCACTTCCAGCTGCAGTACGGGTTGCCGCAGTCCAGGCAGCGGCCCGCCTGGTACTGGGCGTCTTCCTTGCCGAACTTGCCGTACAGCTCGCCCCAGTCGCCGGACGTGCGCAGTTCCACCGGGATGCGCTGCGGCATGGTGCGGGGCAGGTCGAGGAACTGGAAGGCGTGCTTGCGGCTCATGGCGGACTCTGTGGTGTTTTCCGGATGCCGGCCAGCGGCCGGCACTACGTGATCCTGGGTTGCCGGCCAGCGGCCGGCACTACCGTTATGCGGCGCGTCGCAGGGTTTCGGTCAGCGACTCGATGCTGGCGGCCTTCGGTTTGACCAGCCAGAACTTGCCGATGTAATCGCGGAACTCGTCCAGGATCTGCTGTGCCCAGATGCTGCCGGTCAGCTCGCGGTGGCGGCCGATCAGGCGGTGCAGGTGCTGGCGGTAGTTCTCGAAGCCTTCGGCGGAGACGCGATGGATGTCGATCAGCTCGTGGTTGTAGCGGTCGACGAAATCGCGGTCCACGTCCAGCACGTAAGCCAGGCCACCGGTGAAGCCGGCGCCGAAGTTCAGCCCGACCTTGCCCAGCACCAGCACCACGCCATCGGTCATGTACTCGCAGCAGTGGTCACCGGCACCTTCCACCACTGCCAGCGCGCCCGAATTGCGCACCGCGAAACGCTCGCCGGCGCGGCCCGCGGCGAACAGCTCGCCACCGGTAGCGCCATACAGGCAGGTATTGCCGATGATGGCGGTGCTGCGTGCCTCGAAGCGGGCGCCACGCGGCGGACGCACCACCAGCCGGCCGCCGGCCATGCCCTTGCCGACGTAGTCGTTGGCCTCGCCTTCCACTTCCAGGTGCAGGCCGCCGACGTTGAAGGCGCCGAAGCTCTGCCCGGCACTGCCGCGGAAGCGCAGTTCCAGCGGTGCTTCGGCCATGCCCTGGTTGCCGTGCGCGCGCGCCACCGCGCCGGCCAGGCGGGTGCCGATGCTGCGGTCCGTGTTGTGGATCAGGAAGCGATGCTCGCCACCGCGCTTGTGCTCGATGGCCGGGGCCAGCAGGCCATCCATCTGCGTGGCCAGGCTGTCCGGCGATTCGTACAGGCGCTGCGCGGCGCAGTGGCTGCCTTCGTAGCGGCTGTCGGCCAGCAGCCGCGACAGGTCCACGCGCACGCCATCGCGGGGCGCGGCCTCGATCTGCCGCAGCAGATCGGTGCGGCCGACGATCTCTTCCAGCGAACGCGCGCCCAGGTACGACAGCCAGCCGCGCACTTCCTCGGCCAGCAGCCGGAAGAAGTTCTCCACGCGTTCGGGCTGGCCGGTGAAGTGGTTCTCGCGCAGGCGCTCGTCCTGGGTGGCCACGCCGGTGGCGCAGTTGTTGAGGTGGCAGATGCGCAGGTACTTGCAGCCCAGCACGATCATCGGCGCGGTGCCGAAGCCGAAGCTGTCCGCCCCCAGCAGCGCGGCCTTGACCACGTCCAGGCCGGTCTTCAGGCCGCCATCGGTCTGCAGCAGGGTGCGCCCGCGCAGGTCGTTGGCCAGCAGCGCCTGGTGCGCTTCGGCCACGCCCAGTTCCCACGGCACGCCGGCGTAGCGGATCGAGCTGACCGGCGAGGCACCGGTGCCGCCGTCATGGCCGGAGATGGTGATCAGGTCCGCACCGGCCTTGACCACGCCTGCGGCAATCGTGCCGACGCCGGCATGGCTGACCAGCTTTACCGACACCAGCGCGGTCGGGTTGACCTGCTTGAGGTCGTAGATCAGCTGCGCGAGGTCTTCGATCGAATAGATGTCGTGGTGCGGTGGCGGCGAGATCAGGCCGATGCCCGGACGCGCATAGCGCAGGCGTGCGATCAGCTCGTTGACCTTGTGCCCCGGAAGCTGGCCGCCCTCGCCGGGCTTGGCGCCCTGGGCGACCTTGATCTGCAGCACTTCGGCATTGACCAGGTATTCGGCGGTGACGCCGAAGCGGCCCGAGGCCACCTGCTTGATCTTGCTGCGCTTCGCGGTGCCATAGCGTGCGGGGTCCTCGCCGCCTTCGCCGGAATTGCTGCGGCCACCCAGGCGGTTCATCGCAATCGCCAGCGCCTCGTGCGCCTCAGGTGACAGCGCACCCAGGCTGATCGCTGCGGTATCGAAGCGCGGGAACAGGGCGCTGGCCGGGGCGACCTCGTCCAGCGGCACCGGTATTGCGGCCGGCACCAGTTCCAGCAGGTCGCGCAGCGCCGACGGCGGACGCGCATGCACCGCATCGCAGTACTGCTGCCACGCACGCGGATCACCGCTGCGCGCCGCGCGCTGCAGGGTGGTGACCACGTCCGGGTTGTACATGTGGTACTCGCCGCCGTGCACGTACTTCAGCAGGCCGCCGACATCCACGTCCTGCTGCGCGTCCCACGCCTGCGCGCACAGCTCGCGCGCGTCGGCATCCAGGCGCGCGAAACCCGCGCCGCCGATGCGCGAGGCGGTGTCCGGGAAGCACATGTCCACAACCTCGGGTTCCAGGCCGATGATCTCGAACAGCTGCGCGCCGCGATAGCTTGCCACCGTACAGATGCCCATCTTCGAGATGATCTTCGACAGGCCCTTGTAGATGCCCTTGCGGTAGCGGCGGCCGATCTGCGACTGCTCGCCGCCCTTGCTGAGCTTGAGGATGCCGCGTCGGCCCAGGTCGAACAGGGTCTGGTAGGCCAGGTACGGATACACCGCGGTGGCACCGAAGCCGAGCAGGCAGGCCATGTGGTGCGGGTCGCGCGCGGTGCCGGTTTCGACGATCAGATTGACGTCGCAGCGCAGCCCCAGCCGCGAGAGGTGGTGGTGGATGGCGCTGGTGGCGAGCAGGGCATGCACCATCGGCCGACCGGCCACCGGATAGCGGTCGGACAGCAGCAGCATCACCATGCCCTGGCGCGCGGCCTGCTCGGCCTCGCTACAGATGCGCTCGATGCCGGCACGCAGGCCCTCGTCTTCGCTGTAGGACAGATCAAGCAGGCGGTTGGCCTGCACGTACTGGTCCATCTTCAGCAGCTGGCGCAGCTTGCGCTGGCTCAGCACCGGCGAGTTGAGGATGACGTGGTTCACCGTCTCCGGGCCGGCATGGAAGATGTTGGTCTCCTTGCCGAGTTGGGTGGACAGGGACATCGCGCAGTCTTCGCGCAGCGGATCGATCGGCGGGTTGGTGACCTGCGCAAAGGCCTGGCGGAAATAGTCGTACAGCGGACGGCTGCGCTGGCTCAGCACCGCCATCGGTGTGTCGTCGCCCATCGAGCCGGTGGCTTCCTGCTCGGTCTCGGCCAGTGGCCGCAGCACCTGTTCCACTTCCTCGCTGCTGAGCTGGTAGAGCTTGTGATAGCTGCGCAGGGTGGCTTCGTCGAACGGCTCTTCCACCAGCGACGGGTCGATCAGTTCGGTCTGCAGGTAGGTCACGCCCTGCTGCAGCCACTGCTTGTACGGCGCGCGACCGCGGTTGATGCGGTCCACCGCGTCCGAATCGAGCAGGTCGCCGCGCTTGAGGTCGATGGCCACCATTTCGCCGGGGCCGAGCTTGCCCTTGCGCACCACGCGCTCGGTCGGCACTTCCCACACGCCGGCTTCGGAGGCGACCAGGAAGTGGCGGTCGGCGGTGAGCATCCAGCGCGCCGGGCGCAGGCCGTTGCGGTCCAATGTACAAACCGCATAGCGGCTGTCGCAGGCGACGATGCCGGCCGGGCCGTCCCACGGCTCGCTGTTGAGGCCGTGGAATTCGTAGAAGGCGGCCAGGTCGGGGTCCTTGAACTCCAGCGACTGGGTGGCCGGCGGCACCAGAATGCGCAGCGCCTGGATCAGCTCCATGCCACCGGCAACCATCAGCTCCAGCATGTTGTCCAGGCTCTGCGAATCCGAACCGTGCATGGAGATCACCGGATCGAATTCGGCGATGTCGAAGCGCGGCGTCTTCCACACCTTGCTGCGCGCCTGCGCCCAGCGACGGTTGCCTTCGATGGTGTTGATCTCGCCGTTGTGGGCGAGCATCCGGAACGGGTGCGCCAGCGGCCAGCGCGGCAGCGTGTTGGTGGAGAAGCGCTGGTGGAACACGATCGCGCTGGAGGCCAGTTCGCGGCGTTGCAGGTCGGGGAAGAAGCGGCTGAGCTTGTCCGGCAGCACCATGCCCTTGTAGCTGATCGCATCCGGGGTGAGGGTGGTGACGTAGAAGTCGGCATGGTCGCGCAGCTGCTGTTCGCTGCGGCGACGGGCCAGGAACAGCGCCAGCGCGAAGCCGGCATCATCCTGGCCGACGCCGGCATCGACGAACACCTGCTCGATGCGTGGCAGGGTGTCGCGCGCCAGCTGGCCGCAGACGCTGTCGTCGGTGGGTACCTCGCGCCAGCCGGCGACCTTGCAGCCGACCGCTTCGACCTGCGCCTGCAGCTGCGTGCGGCAGGCGTGTGCAGCCTCGGCATCGTGCGGCAGGAACACCAGGCCGGCAGCGAAGCGTGCGGCGACGGCGATACCGGCTTCACTGGCCAGCAGTTTCAGGAACGCATCGGGGCGGCGCAGCAGCAGGCCGCAGCCATCGCCGGTCAGGCCATCAGCGGCGACGCCGCCACGGTGGGTCATGCGCGAAAGCGCGGCGATGGCGGTATCAACCAACAGGCGCGAAGGTTGATCGTCGAGCTGGGCGACCATGCCAAATCCACAGGCATCGCGCTCGGAGCGCGGGTCGTAAAGCCCTTGGCGGTTGCGGGGGGCCATCTCTACCTCGATGCGTATAGGGTTGGCGGCGACACTCGTCCCCGCTCATTCCCTGGAGCGCATCGTGAGGCCACCGGATGCCTCGACTAGATCACAGGTTGCTGCAGCGCCGCAATACACGGTTGCAGGTGCAACAGAACGCGCCGGCATCCCGTGCCGGCGCGCGGTCGGGCTCAGCCGCAGCGCACGCCGCTGACCAGGCCCTTGTCGTCCACTTCGATGTTCAGGCGGTCGCCGAGGAACTCCATGGTGGCGACGTCATTGGGCTTCATGACGCGCAGCTGGTGGGCACCGGCATCTTCCTGCGCCTGCTTGCCCAGCGCGTCGGCGTAGGCCTGGCCGACCAGGCTCTGTACCTGGCTGGCATCGCAGGTGCCGACCGGCGGTGCCTCGGTGGCCTTGCCGGTTTCGTCGGCCGGCGCCTTGGCGGCTTCGGCCGCCTGCTGGGCATGGGCAGTGGCCGAATCCTGTTCATCCAGCGCCGGAGCCTGGCAGGCGGTCAGGGCCAGCACGGCAGGCAGCAGCAGGGCGGAGAGCGAACGGGCGCGAATCGGGAACGACATCATGACTCCGGAAGGGATTGTGAAAGCCCGAGCATAGCGGCGAACCGACCCTCACGTGTTTGTCTTCTGTTATCGACAGGTTCGCGGCATCGCGACAGCGACACTGCGGTCATGCCAACCTCCTCTACCCCCGAACGACAGGCCGCGCGCGCGGCCGGCCTGCGCTATGTCGATGACACCCAGCCAGGCATCAGCCGGCGTCGCGCCGGCAAGGGCTTCAGTTACCGCGATGCCGATGGCCACGCGGTTCGCGATGCCGCCACCCTGCAGCGCATCCGTGCGCTGGCGATTCCACCTGCGTATACCGCCGTGTGGATCTGCGCCCACGCCAATGGCCACCTGCAGGCCACCGGCCGCGATGCGCGTGGACGCAAGCAGTATCGCTACCATGCCGATTGGGCGAAGGAGCGCGATGCCGGAAAGTTCGACCGCATCATCGCCTTTGGCGAGGCGTTGCCCACGCTGCGGCGGCGGCTGTCGCGCGATCTGAAGCAGCCCGGCTTCCCGCGCGACAAGGTGCTTGCGGTGGTGGTGGCCCTGCTGGCCGACACCCTGGTGCGGGTGGGCAACGAAAGCTATGCACAGGAAAACAAATCCTACGGGCTGACAACGCTGCGCAACCGCCACCTGGACCTGCTGCGCGGTGGCCGCGTGCGCATGCGCTTCCGGGGCAAATCCGGGCAGTTGCACGAGGTGGTGGTGGGCGATCGGCGGCTGGGCACGCTGGTACGCGGCATCCAGCAGCTGCCCGGGCAGGCGCTGTTCCAGTACCGCGACGACGAAGGCGCGCTGCAGCCGGTGGATTCCGGCGCGGTGAACGACTACCTGCGCGAGGTGATGGGCGAAGACTTCACCGCCAAGGACTTCCGCACCTGGGGCGGCACGCTGGCGGCGGTACAGGCATTGGCCGCCACCGAACTGCCGGAACCGGCCAGCCAGCGCGCGCTGGCCAAGGCGCAGCGTGAAGTGGTCTGCCAAGTGGCGGCACGGCTGGGCAACACGCCGGCCGTGTGCCGCAAGGCCTACATCGACCCGTGCGTGTTTGCCGGCTGGGAGCGCGGTGAGCTGGCCTCGCTGGCCGGCCTGCGAGGCCCGCGGCAGTGGGAGCAGGCCACGCTGAAAGTGCTGCGCCGGGCGCGGCGGCTCAGTCGCAGTCGTCAGCCGCAGTAGATCGCAACGATGTTGTTGGTCCGGCCCTTCTCGATGGTCAGGCGGTCGCCGCCTTCGCTGGCCGGCGGCACCCTCGGGCCGTCGTGGCGCAGGACCCGCACGTGCAGGCTGTCGCTGTCCACGCGTGCGCGGGCCACAGTGGCGTCCGAGGCGGCCAGGCCCACCGCGCCGCGCACCCTGTCGCTATGGCACTGGCCGGAAATCACACCGTCGATCGGCTGCACCTGGGCCATCGGTGTGCTGCTGCAGGCGGCAAGGGCAAAGCAGGCGGCGGCGGTGGCGATGGCATGTTTCATGGAGGCACTCCTGGTGTGATTGCGTGCAGGGTGCGACGTCAGACGTGGTGGCGGAATGAATGCCGTGCACATCGTGGACACGGCGCGCTCACCGCCGCCAACAGCGTGGGTGGAGACACTGCAGGAGCGGCATGGGCCGCCCCCCGGTAGTGCCGGCCGCTGGCCGGCAGCCCCTTTCCCTCCCGAGGAGACCTGCATGGCCACCACCAGCAAGACCCCCGCCCGCCGTAAGGCATCGCCGAAAGTGCGCAAAGGCAGCACCCCGACCAAGACGGTCGCCGACCCTGATCGCCCGCGCGTGGTGAAGACCGCAACCCGCAAGGCAGCCGCCAGTGATCCACGGGCGGCACGCGTCGCTGCACGGCAGCGGCGCCTGCAGGACCAGGAGAAGGCCAAGGACGCCCGCGCGGCCAAGAAGGCAACGAAGAAGACCGCCACCCAGGCCGGCGCACGCCGGCAGCCGGAGGCGATGCCGGCACAGCAGCTGGCCAAGCCCGGGCACGAGCACGAACTGGAGCTGGCGCCCCGTTTCCTTGCGCCCGACTACACGGGCAGCGGCAAGCTGCAGGGCATGCGTGCGATCGTCACCGGTGGCGACTCCGGCATTGGCCGTGCGGTGGCAGTGTTGTTCGCGCGCGAAGGTGCGGATGTGGCGGTACTGCACCTGGACGAGGCCGAAGACGCGGACATCACCCGCCAGCACGTGGAACGCGAAGGCGGCCGCTGCGTGGTGATCGCCGGCGATGTGCGCGATCCGCGTTTCTGCAACAAGGCCGTCAAGCAGGTGGCCAAGGCGTTCGGCGGCATCGACATCCTGGTCAACAACGCCGCGTTCCAACTGCACTGCGAGCGCCTGGAAGATCTGGAGGATGCGCACCTGCAGGAAACCCTGCAGACCAACATCGGCGGTTACATCCAGATGGCGCGTGCGGTACTGCCGCATCTGGGCGAAGGCGCCAGCATCATCAACACCGGCTCGGAAACGGGGATCTTCGGCAGCAAGGCGCTGATCGACTACTCGGCCACCAAGGGCGCGATCCATGCGTTCACCAAGGCGCTGGCCAGCCAGCTGCTGCCGCGCGGCATCCGGGTCAACTGCGTGGCGCCGGGGCCGGTGTGGACGCCGCTGAACCCCGCCGACAAGCAGGCCGAAGACGTGGCGGAGTTCGGCAAGGACAGCGACATGGGCCGGCCCGCACAGCCCGAGGAACTGTCGCCGGCGTATGTGTTCCTGGCCTCTCCGGCCTGTGCCAGTTACATCAGTGGGGTGATCCTGCCGGTGATGGGCGGGCCACGGGGCTGAGTGTGATCTGCCTGAATGCGGCGTGGCGGCGAAGGTGTGCGGTGCGTCAAAAAGCCCCAGCCGGCGGCTGGGGTAGGCTGACTCCGTACTGATCACGTCCAAGGAACGACCATGCCCGAGATGGATATCGATGCGGCGGCCAACGAAGTCGTCGCCCTGCTGAGGCAGAACGACCCGCGCGCTGCAGCCGCCCGCCTGAACGCCCTGCACGACGGGCAGAGCGCCGTGGTGCAGGAAGCGCTGGATCGCTACGTGTCGGTGCGCGCCGCCACCGAGCTTGAGACATTGCGGCGCAGCGGAGGTGTTGCCGCAGCTGATGCGACGACGGTGAACCCGATGCTGGACCGTCTGAGCAACGCGGAGCGTCCACCACGGATGCCCGACGCGGCTGAGACCGCAGGCCTGAGCCAGGCCCAGCAGTACGACGTTTATGGCAGCATCGTGGCCCAGCGCGGCAACACCGCGGCGAATGACGCGATGGCGACGCAGGACCGCGTGGTGCTGGGGCTGCGCGACGAGAACCGCACCACCGAGGCACGTGGGCGTGGGGTCTACGACGACCGCATCGTGGTGCTGTGGAAGGATGCGCAGGGCCAAGGCCATGTGCGCGAGTTCAACCAGGCCACGACCGAGCCGACCGCCCAGTACGACGGTCATGCCAAGACCACGCCGCGCAGCCCGGGCTTCGGCAATGTGGCGCCACGCACCAAGACCGAGGGTGAGGATGTCAACGGCGACCGGGTCAAGGACCTCGGACGCCTGGGCGAAGGCACTACGGAGATGCGCGCGACTACTCATCCACGCAATGGCCATCCCGATGAGTTCGCGCTGCGTCCTTCGCAGGATGCAATCACGGCGGGCACCGGACGGGTGGAGCGCGACAGCAATGGCGACGGCTGGTTCGATGCGCGCGATACCCAGGGCGTGCAGGACCTCAACGACACCTTCAAGATCCATCGCGGCAGCCGGTCCAACACCGATTCGGCCGGCTGCCAGACCATCGGCGGCGGCGAGTACGACGACTTCGTGTCGACGGTGCGCGGCACGCCTGGGCAGAACCGCTGGCAGTACGTGCTGACCTCGGTTGCACCCGGCCAGGCGCGCGAGCTGGGGCAGGATGTGCCGCTCGCGGCCAACGACGATCCCCGTCAGCCGCAGCATCGCGACCATGCCCTGCAGCAGCAGATCAGCACCCGCCTGCACGCCCTGGGTGGACGCTACGCCGAGCATGCCGACGACTACAGTCTGGTGATGCTGCGCGAAGCGAAGGCCGCGGGCATCACCCGGGTCGACCAGATCGTGGCCAGCAATCCCAGTGCTGGACGTGCGGCGGGCGAAACACTGTTCCTGGTGCAGGGCAGTCCGGGCGATCCTGCGGCGCTGCGCGCAGGGGTCAATGCAGCCGAGGTGCGCGACACCGCGGTGGAATCCAGCCTGCGCCAGCTGCAGCAGCAATCGCGCGAACAGGCGGCACCCGTGGCCGCGCCTGCACAAACGCAGGAAGCGCCGGCGATGGGAGGGCGTTGAGCGATGATCCGATCACACCTGAGTCTGACCGTTTCGTTGATGCTGCTGCTGGCCTGCAGCGCCTGCGCGCCCGCTGGAGAGCGCGTCGCACCGGTAGCGCCTGCCGCCAGCTCACCGGCGAAACCGGAGGCCTTGCCTTTGCAGACCCTGCCCGCTGATCGCGGATTGCCCGCACTGCCGGAAGCCTCTGGCAGCGCCCACCCCGGCGGCCGCTACGAAGCACTGCCGGAACCGGCCAGGCAGGTGCTGGCGCAGTTGAAGTGCAAGGTGGAGGGCGCCAGCAAGGTGCAGGTGCTTTCCATTCCAGCGCAGGGTGGCCAGCAGGACTTCATGGTTACCGACAGCAGCGGGCCGCGTTTCCGCTACTGGATGCGGTCGTTCTCCGGCAGTGGCG
Source organism: Stenotrophomonas maltophilia group sp. P373 (assembly GCF_053295075.1). Taxonomy (NCBI): domain Bacteria; kingdom Pseudomonadati; phylum Pseudomonadota; class Gammaproteobacteria; order Lysobacterales; family Lysobacteraceae; genus Stenotrophomonas; species Stenotrophomonas maltophilia group sp. P373. The sequence continues at coordinate 104,606 of NZ_CM129994.1, forward strand.
GTATCACCGGCTATCTGGTGCAGCTGCAGGGCTGCCCGGCAACCACCACGGGCATGCGCGCCTACATCGCAGAGGGAGCCGCACCGCTGCAGGATGTCACCGCATCCATCCTGGCGCAGGCCGGGTTGCCCGATGCGGCGACCATGACGGCCTACGAGGACAAGGGCGCGGGCGATCTGTTCGCCTTCATCGGCGTGCTGGACAAAGTGCCCGTGCTGCGTTGGGTGGCCGAAGCCGACCCCGAACAGCCACTGACCGCCGATGCACGCAGCTTCGACCATGGCAATGCCATGCACGGCGGTTTCCTGCGCTGGAACCAGGATCACTTTGAAGTGTCCAGGACCGTGCCGGCCGGGTTATGGCCCTGCGATGACAGCCCGCTATTGCCGTGCCAGGGCGACCCGTTCGTGACCGGGCGTTGAGGCATCGCGCGCATAGAAATCGGCAATGCGTGGAATGAACTGCTGTGGATTGGCACCGACAAGGTTGGTCAGTACCACCACCGCCACGCCGCGCTCGGGATAGACCACGAAGGCCGAGCGCGCACCGCCGATACCGGCCACCTGAAGGTCGGGCGATGCGTGCAACACCGGCCAGCCACCCGCCCACGGGCCGGCACGGCCATCCGCCAGGCGCTCTACGCTCCACATCCGCCGCAGGGCCGTCTCCGGCAGCAGGCGGCCTTCGGTCAGCGCGACCAGCCAGCGCGCGGTGTCGTCGGCGGTGGTGAGGATGCCGCCACCCGCCCACAGTGAAGGCGGTATGTCGTAGAACCAATGCGACAGGCGGGACGGCGCATCTACATCGTCGGTGGCACGCGGGGCCAGGCTGTACATCGTCGCAGCATCCGGAATCAGGTCGTAGCTGTCGCCGAAGGTGGTGCGGGCCATGCGCGCGCTGCTGAACTGGCCGGTGGCGAGGAAACGTTCGTAGGGCATGCCGGATTGCTGCGCGATGATCCGTGCCAGCAATACGTAGTTGGTCTGGTTGTAGGCGAAGTGCTGCCCAGGCGCCGCTTCCAGCGGTCGAGCTGTCACCGCCGCCCATGCCTGTGCTTCGGAACCTCCGCCCAGCAGCCCGTTCGCATCAAGGATGTCCGGAAGGCCGGAGGTATGCGCCAGCAGCTGGTGTACGCGTACGTCTCTCCACGCTGGCGGAAGATCACCCAGATATCGCGAGGCCGGCGCGTCCAGATCCAGCTGCCCTTGCTGAGCCAGCTGCGCGGCAGCCACGCCGGTAAACGCCTTGGTGGCCGAATTGAGCGGGAAGCGGGTGTCCCGCGAGGCAAGCGCGCCGTTCTCGACGTTGGCCAGGCCGTAGGCTTCGGAGAGCACGATCTGCCCGTCCTTGACCACCGCGACCTGCAGCCCGGGGATGCGCTGCTCCAGCATGATCTGGCGGATCAGGCGGCGGGTCTGGTCGTTGGCCTGGTCCTGGCTGGCAGAGACGGCGGCGAAGGGCAGGGCACTGATGAGCATGAGCACGACTCGGAGCGTTGGGCGGAACATGCGGAATTCCAGCGGGCGTTGCGAATCGGATGCAGACAGCGCGTCGAAGGTTTAAGCGCTCGGTGCCCTACCGTTCGTCGGCCCGTGACTTCCGGGGGGTTGACTACAGCTGTCGTCAAGCTGACAGTGGCGACACGTGTAGTCAAGGGAGTGGTGTCATGCGCGGCAAGACCATCGGGGACCAGGAACTGGCCCTGCTGCAGTACATCGATGAACATGCGCCGGCCAGTGTCGGCGAGGTCGCCAGTGGCTACGGCGAGGCCCGCGGGCTGGCCCGCTCCACTGTGCTGACGATGATGGAGCGCCTGCGGGCGAAGGGGTATCTTCAGCGCCGGCAACAGGACGGTATCTACCGCTACCAGGCCACCCGCGGCCCGCAGAGCGTGCTGCAGGGCGCGGTGGCGCAGTTTGTCGACAACACCCTGCAGGGCTCGGTGTCGCCGTTCGTGGCCTATCTGTCGCAGCGGCAGAAGGTCAGCGACAACGAACTGGCCGAACTGGAAGCGCTGGTCGCCCAACTCCAATCGCGTCGCCACGAGGGCTGAGCCATGGACACCACGATGCTGATCCCGATGCTGGAACGGCTGGGCTGGACCAGCCTGCAGACCGTGCTGCTGGTAGCCCTGGTATATGGCGTGTGCCGCGCGCTGCCGTCACTGTCGGCGGCGACCCGCTGCCGCCTGTGGTGGCTGGTCTCGCTGCAGGCCGTGCTTGGCCTGTTCTGGAGCCAGCCGCTGCAGCTGGCCTGGCTGCCCGCACCGCAGGCGGTGGCGATGACCGCAACCGATGCGGCTGCCGACGTGGTCTATCCGCTGGCCCCGGAGGCCTCGGCACAGTTGCTGGCCGCGATGCCGATGCCTGCAGCGGATGCACCGGCAGTGGCGTGGTGGGCCGTCGCACTGGCCGCGCTGTGGGCATCCGGCGTGCTGCTGATGGCGCTGCGTACCTTCGGTGAGTGGCGTCGCTGCCGCGCGCTGCTGGCAGCGGCCTATCCCTGCGAGGACCAGGCGTTGGTGCAGGCCCTGCAGCTGGCTTCCGATGCACATGGCGTGCGGCCTGCGCCGCGGTTGTGGATGAGCACGCAGGTGGACGCACCGCAGCTGGTCGGTCCGTTCCGCCCGGTGCTGCTGTTGCCGGCTGGCGACAACGCCCTGCAGGGCGACGCGCTGGACCTGGCCCTGACCCACGAACTGCAGCACCTGCAGCGGCGGGACCTGCAGTGGGGCCTGCTGCCTGCGCTGGCCCAGCACCTGTTCTTCTTCCATCCGCTGCTGCGCCTGTCGGTGCGTGAATATGCACAAGCGCGCGAAGAAGCGGTGGACGCAGCGGTGGTGGGCCAGCACGCTGCCAGCCGCCAGGCCTATGGCCGTCTGTTGCTGCAGCTGGGGGTGGCACCGCAGCCGCACCTGGGCGTGGCCAGTGCCGCACCGGATGCCACCAGCCTCAAGCGTCGCCTGCTCTCGTTGCAGCCACGCCGTGCCTGCCCCCGCATCCTGGCGATGGCGTTGACGGCGGCCGTGGTACTGGTGGGTGTGGCGCCGATGCGGCTGGTCGCTGCGCCGGTACCGCCGGCACCGCCCGCGCCACCGGCGGCACCCAAGGTCGTGGCGCCACCACCGCCGAAGGCTCCCAAGGCTCCGGCCGCACCGCCATCCGCCGCGGGCGTGCCGGCGGCCCCGGCCGCGCCTGCAGCACCGGCCGCGCCGGCCGAACCCGCTGACGCGACCGGGCCCGACGATGCCGATGTGGCCGATGTCGGCGACGCCACGGGCATGGCCGAAGACGATGAAGGCACGACGTCGGCCGCCACCTCCATCACCACCTACGGTCGCCTGGACCTGGGCAGGTCGCCCCGGGAGGCCTTCGTTCTGGTTGATGGTGATTCGACCTTCGCCAACGGCGGCATGGACGACGTGACGGTGGCCCGCAGGCAGCTCGGCAAGGGCCCGGCGTTGTGGTTCCGCCAGGGTGACAAGCGCTACGTGGTGCGTGACCCGATGCTGATCCAGAGTCTGCAGCGTGCCTACAGCGGTGCCGTAGAGCTGGGCCGCCAGCAGAGCGAACTGGGCCGCCAGCAAAGCGTGCTGGGTCGCCAGCAGGGCGAACTCGGCAGGCAGCTGGGTGAAATGGGCCGCCTGCAGGGCGAGCAATCGCGCCGCATCGCACTGATCGCCGCCGAGGCCGCGCGCAGTGCGATGGCCGCGCATGACATCAACCGCGAGGCGGCGGCGGAAGCGGCAAAGGCGGCGCGGGGCGCGACCTACGATGTGGCCGTTGCCCGTGAGGCGGCACGTGAGGCCGCCGCCGAGGCACGCCGTGCGATGCAGGAAGCCCGCAGCGAGGCCGCGCAGTCCGGCCGCACTCGTGACATGCAGCGCCTGGCCAGCCAGCAGTCTGAACTGGCCAGCCGCCAGGCAGCGCTGGGCAGCCAGCAGGCCGCGTTGGGCGAGCGCCAGGCACGCGTGCATGCCCAGGCGTCGCAGCAGGCGCAGCAGGTGATCGCGCGCGCCCTGGCCAGTGGTAAGGCCGAGCGACTCTGATCGGTAGTGCCGGCCAGCGGCCGGCACTACCCTGGGGCGATCAACCGCAGCTGGCGCGCTCGATCCGGTTCTGCGCATCCACCTGCACCGTCACGCGGTCCTGGCGGAAGTCCATGGTCACCGCCATGCCCGGCTTGACCACCCGTGCACCGCGCGCGCCGCTGGCGGCCACCAGCTTCTTGATGGTGGCTTCGTCAGCCGTCTTGCCGGTGAAGGCCTCGAGCGCCTCCGGCTTGCATTCGTGCGCGGCGTCGGCCACGGGTGCTGGCGCTGGCGCGGCATCGAGGGCGGTGCTGCCGCCGGCGTGGCTGCAGGCGGCCAGTGGCAGGATGGCAAGCAGGGCAAGCGGATTGAGGCGCATCGTCGGGCTCCAGGCGTGGATGGTGGTGGCAGTGTCACCGCTGCCACCGTCAGGGCATGTCAACGCGGCCCCGTGTGTCATTACCGGCCGACCAGCGCCAGTGTCTCGCGCTCGCGCTGTTCCTCGCGCACCAGCCGCTGCAGCAGCAGGGCCAGGGTCACCACGTCCTGGTGGTTGTGGTCGGCCACCCGGCGCAGGTTCACCGCATCGCCGCCGCGCAGGAAGCGCAGCCATGCACCGGGTGCTTCCGAGCCGGGCAGGTCGTCCTCGCGCACCACGCGCAGCAGCTGGCGTTCGATGGTGGACAGCTTGCAGTTCTCCCACGTGCCGCGATAGCGGCGGCGCGTGGGGTAGAGCAGGTCGACATGGTCCAGTGCGGTGATCGGGTCCGGCTGCCGGGCCAGCCGGTAACGCGCTTTCAGCAGCGGTGCGTCATAGCTGCGGCCGTTGTAGCTGCAGAACACGGTGGACGGTTGCAGCCAGCGGGCAAAGGTGGCCAGCATCGCGTCCTCGGCGGCCATGGTGGCCATCAGCAACTGGCGGATGCGCAGGCCCTCGCCACGCTGCGGGCACACATGCCAATCGGCCGCGCCGATCATGAAGGCACGGGTGCCGGTGCCGCCGGCCAGGCCGGTGGTCTCGGTGTCGAAGAACAGCAGATCGCGTGCAGCCACGTGCTGGTCTTCGCGCTTGGCGAAGGCCAGCGACAGCGGGGCAGTTGGGATCGGCTGAGGTTGCAGCGATTCGATCAGGAACAGACCCGGCGCGATTTCCTCGCCCGGCAGCTGGCGATCCTGTGCGCTGGCACGTGCCGGCGTGGCGCCGCTCCGCGAGCGCATGCCGAGCAGGCGATGCAGGCTGCCCACTTCCGGCCGCCGCAGTTGGGCCGGTGTGTGCGCCGATGTGGCCGCCGCAGCGCCTGTGGGCTTGTGGCGGATCTCCTGCTCGACCCAGGCGAACACCGAACGCTCGGCCGGTGGTTGCTGCGCATCGTTGGCGGCCGGTGGTGCCGGTGGCGCAGGGGCAACGTCCGACGCCGCCGGCGTGGCCGCTTTAGGGTCGCCGGCCTGCTTCCGCAGCAGGCGCAGCTTGTCCAGGCTCAGGCTCACGGTGCCAGCAGCTCCATCGGGTCGCGCGCGGACGCCACCACGTCGGGCACGTGCCGGCAGGCCTCGGCGTCGAACAGGTCGAGCACGCGCAATGCCAGCGCACGTGGCGAGGTTTCATCCTCTTCCTGTGCAGCCAGCACCGGGCCGACGCAGGCCGGGCAGCCGGCCTTGCAGTCGCAGCGTTGCACCAGTTCACGCGCGCGCTGCACCAGCTCCGCCTGACGCTGCCACAACGGCTCGCTGAGGCCAACGCCACCGGGGAAGTTGTCATACAGATACACAGTGGGCACGAATTCCTGCAGCAGTTCGACCACGCCAGGATCACCCTCGCTGCCGCGCAACTGGCCACGGCCGCTCTGGTCGGCGATCGCAAACCAGGAACCATCGCCGTTGCCGACCGACTTCTGCAGGTCGCGCGCATCGGCCATCACCGCCACCGTGGCGACGATGTGCAGCGCATACGCCGCACCGAGGAAGCCATCGAGCGCATCCTGCCTGCTGGCGAAGGCGCGCAGCAGCAGTGCCTGCGGCAGCTGCCACCACACTGCGGTGGTGTGCAGTTCCTGGTCGGGCAGGTTCACCGGCCCGTAGCCGATGTTTTCGTGGGTGTAGTAGCGGATCTTCTTGTAGCCGGCCACGCGCCGCACCACGTGCACTTCGCCATGGTGCGAATCACCGCGCCCGGCCACGCCACCATCGAAGCGGTCCAGCACCTTGAGCTTGGTGAAGTCGATGCTGTCGGTGTAGTAATCCACATGCGTGCGGGTGACGTAGGCCTTGCGGCCCTCCCAGTCGAGCGTCTCCACCTGGTAGGGCGTGGACTGCACCATGTGGATGGCGCCTTCATACAGCGTGAGCGCAGCGGCGGAGTAATCGACCTCGGCGATGATCTGCTGGCGGCCGTCGCTGCGGTCGACCACCACGAAGTTGCCATCGGCCACCGCGCGCAGGCTGACCGCGTTGGCCGGATAACTGTCGGCGATCCATTCCCAGCGCTCGCCTTCGCGGTGGATGACTTCGGTTTCGGCCAGCGCTTCCAGGAACACTTCCGGGTCGATCGGGCCGAAGCCATCGCCGACCCGGAACGGCAGTTCAAAGGCCGCGCAGCGAATGTGGTCGAACAGGATCAGCGGCTGGTCTGGCGCAATGCGCGCATGTTCGGGCGAGGCTTCGGCGAAGAAGTCCGGGTGCCGCACCACGTACTGGTCCAGCGGCTGCGAACTGGCCACCATCACACCGAGTGCGGGTTGCTGGCGGCGACCGGCACGGCCGAAACGCTGCCAGGTGGCGGCCACGCTGCCGGGGTAGCCATTGAGGATGACCACGTCCAGGCTGCCGATGTCCACGCCCAGTTCCAGCGCCGAGGTGCTGACGATGCCGTCGATGTTGCCGGCTCGCATCGCACGCTCGGTCTCGCGGCGTTCGGTCGGCAGATAACCGCCGCGGTAGGCGCGGATTCGGGGCGGCTTGCGCGGGTCGTGGTCGAAGATGTCCTTCAGGTACTTGGTCAGCACCTCGACCATCAAGCGGGTCTGCGCGAACACCAGGGTCTTCAGCCCGGACTTGATCGCGATGCGGGCGATGCGGTTGCTCTGCGAGCGCGCCGAGGCACGCAGGCCCAGGTCGGGGTTGATCACCGGCGGGTTCCACAGCAGCACCTGCTTCGGCCCGGTGGGCGCACCGGATTCAGTGATGGCAGTCACCGGGGCCTCGATCAGCGCTTCCGCATGCGCCTGCGGGTTGCCGATGGTGGCCGAGCACAGGATGAACTGCGGTTGCACGCCGTAGAACGCGCAGATGCGCTTGAGCCGGCGCAGCACGTTGGTGACGTGGCTGCCGAACACGCCGCGATAGGTGTGCACCTCGTCGATGACGATGTAGCGCAGGTTCTCGAAGAACTGTGCCCACTTGGTGTGATGCGGCAGGATGGCCTGGTGCAGCATGTCCGGGTTGGACACCACGATGTCGCCATGCAGGCGGATCGCCTGCCGCGCATCGCCGGGGGTGTCGCCGTCGAAGGTGAAGGCCTTGACGCCGAGATCGCCGGCACGATTGAGTTCCAGCAGCTCGGCCACCTGGTCCTGGGCCAGTGCCTTGGTCGGGAACAGGTACAGCGCCTTGGCCTTGTCCTGCATGGCCGCGCTGACCACCGGCAGGGTGTAGCACAGCGACTTGCCGCTGGCGGTGGGGGTGACGATGGCCACGTGCTCGCCGCGCTGGCTGGCCTCCCAGGCTTCGGCCTGGTGGCTGTAGAGCTGCTCGATGCCGCGTGCCTTCAGTGCAGCGGCCAGCGCCGGTGATACCGAGTCGGGAACGGGCGCGTAGCGGCCTTCACGGCCGGGAATGGCGAAGCTGCCGGTGATGCGGTCCTGGTAGCGGCGCTGCAGGCGCGCGCTGAGCAGGGCGCCGTCGCGGGCGGGCAGGCCATCGCGGGTGGCGAGCTTCTGCTCGGCATCGGCGGTGCGCTTGGCGAGTTCGTAGGCCATGGAAGAGGAAGCGGGGACGGATTGCGAGGGGTCACATGGCACCACATCCGTGTCTCAGGATGTGAGACACCAGCATGGGAACGAGTGAACCGTTCAGTGCCACGGGGCGGGACGCTGCGCGATGTCCGCGTCAAGCGCGCGGCGCCGGAGCAGGAACTGCACGGTGCAGACCACGATCTGCACCGCGTGCCAGCCCGATGCCAGCACTGCGAGCACCCCCCAGCCATAGGCAGCCGCCCATGCAGGATCCGGGCGGAGCGGTGGCATTCCGCCAGTGCCGAACACCAGCACGCACAGGAGCAGGCCCAGCCATGCCAGATGCCACGACCCTCCTGTGGGCGGATAGCGCCGTCGGTCGCTGGCCAGGCACCATGCCGTCCCTGCGCCCAACACCCATCCATCACAGGCGCGCACCTCCAGCACCATCGAGCGCCCGCGGGAGAATGCCGCAGCGTGCTCCCATTCCGCTGGAAGCTGCACACGCCGGTCATTGCCGAGCAACCACACCCGGGATGTCTGGGCAGTGCGTTGGTAGGCGCGCAGGCGTCCGCGAACCTGCAGCACGCGCTGAGCTGTCGCGGGGCTGTTGCGGCGAGGGAGTGCCAGCCAGGCCGCCAGCCCGGCGATGGCGAGCAACGGCATGGCCAGCAGCCCTGGGGCGCCAGCGGCGGCCCATGACGCCAGTGCGGCAATCACCAGCGGGGAAGGGCGCAGGCCGGGTCCCCGTCGCATCGAAACTTCTTCGGGTGTCTCCAGGCGCTCGCCACAGACGCGGCTGGTGGCTGCAGCCGGCCGTGCAGCAGCGATAGTGAAGCCGTTGAGACATACCACCACGGCCGCGCGTTTGCCCAACACCACTTCGGCTTCATTGTCTTCCGCGAGGTAGGGCCACGCCTGCTTTGGCACCAGTGCGGGAACGCCACCCAGCAGGCCGTCACCGACCGGGAAGCTGTTCCGGCACGCACCGCCGGTGAATGCTCCACGCAGCCGCTTTATCTGGTCGTCATGGTCGCAGCCGGCCAATGCGCGCAACGGTGCCAGTGCCCTGTGTTCGTCCGCGCCCAGCGTACGCAGCGTGCTGCTCCGGCGCAGCGAAGCCATGCCTGCGTGGACACGTGATGTCCATTCGGCAACGGCCGCGATGACCATCAGGGGCACGATTGCCAAACCAACCAGTACTGCTGCGCGCGACATCAGCAGGCGACCGGCTGCCGTGGCGGGATTGTGGAGGGAGCTGTCATGAGGGAGCGCCGTACCGGGAGAACGGCAGGATGCCGTCCCCGTCCCCCGGGGGGGAATGAAGTTCATTGCAAACTTCGGTGTCCCGGCCGCGCAGCGATGATGCGCGACACAGCCTGAATGCCCCCGCCGTTGCCAACGAAATCTGAAGCCGGCATCCGTATGCTTGGGCGCTGGACGCAACCAACAGGGTGGATGGCTGTGGCACGACGTGGAACGCAGGGAGCACTCCTGGCCGGCATGCTGCTGGCCGGCATCGCACAGGCGCAGCAGGCCGCGCCGGTGGCGGTGCCCGATCCTGCACCCGTTCCCCCTGCAGATGCGCCGCCCGCCCCCACCGCACCGATCTCCACCACCTTGCCGCAGGACAACGTCACCACCCTCGGCGAAGTGCGTGCGCTCAAGCCCGATGACGAGCCGCTGGACCTGTACCGCTTCAAGAACCCGGTGAAGTTCGGCGATAACCGCTTCAGCCGCGACTGGAGCGAACCGCCATCGCCGGAGCAGGTCAGCATGGGCGGTGGCTACATCATGATGGGCGTGGTCAAGGGTGTGCTGGCGGCAGCCAAAGGCATCAACAAACTCACCGGGGGTCCGGACCAGATCCAGGCGGCCGTGGCGCGGCCACCGCCAGAGCTCAGTGCCGAACAGCAGCAGCGCGCGCTGCGGTTCTCACAGGAGCAGGATGCCGGCGACACAGCGCCAGTGAAGTAGGCCGGTATATCCTGCGGGCTCCCCCACCGGTAATGCTGTCATGTCCCTGCGTTCATTCTGCCTGCTGGCCGCGTTGCTGCCGGCCTCCGCCTTCGCGTCCGATATCGCCGATGGCGGCGCCTGCCGCAACGGCGCATTCCCCTCCGAGCAGAGCGGGTTCGCGCTGGCGCGCGTGGTCGACGCCCCGCGCCTGTACCTGCTCGGCGACATGGATGGCTGCCCCGCCAAGGGCGAACCGGCCTGCCGCCAGCGCAGCTATGTGGTCAACGGCGATACGGTGGTGACCGGTCGCGACCTGGGCCGTTACCGCTGCGCGTTCTTCCCGAACAAGGTGGGCGGCAGCGCCGGCTGGGTCGACCGCAGCAGGCTGCAACCGTTGCCGGTGGCCGTGCCCACGCTGCAGGACTGGACGGGCCACTGGAAAGATGGCGACAACGGCCTGCGCATCACCGTGCAGGGTGGACAACTGCATGTGGATGGCGACGCTTACTGGCCCTCGGCCAACCCCACGCCGGAACAGCGCCCGTATGGGCCGAACCTGGGCCAGGTGGAAGCGCGTGCCATGCCGCAGGGTGCCGATGTCGAGTTCGTCGAGGACACGTGCCGGGTGCGTGTGCACTCGCTGGGTGAGGTGCTGATCGTGGCCGACAACAGCGAATGCGGTGGCATGAACGTGCGCTTCAATGGCGTGTATCGGCGCGCGGGGAAACGTTGAAGGACGCATGAGGGTGGGGCTGGTAGATCCACGCCATGCGTGGATGCCGTTCGCGATCCGATCGGTGGGGTCAGAACCCTTTCGCTGGCGAAAGGGTTCTGACCCCAGGATCAGCGCCGTCGCTCCAGCCACCACAGCAGCGATGCGCACAGCACGAACGCCAGCCACCACGGCCAGCGCGATCCCGGCACGGGTTGCATCAGCGACGCGGTTGCCGGGGAGCGGCCCGCCAGCGCCTGCGTGGTTGCATCGATCATTGCCTGCTGATGCAGCGCGGGCGCGTCCTTCGGGTCGAATGCATAGCGCCAGAGGGTAGCGTCGCCGTGCTGCAGGCGCTGCCAGCCCGCCTCGCGCGGCCACCAGCCCGCGCAGCGCAGGTCTGACGTCGCGCCATCGACGATCAGCGGCGTGCCTTCGCCGCGTGCGTTGAAGGCCTGCAGCGGCGCCTGCACGCCGCATAGCGCCTGCCGTTCGCCCGCCCAGCTGATCGGCTGTGGCGACCACAGCGCCTCACCGCTGCCCTGCGCCCGCGCCAGCGTGGCAACCACGCCGCTCCACAGTTCGCCGTGGCGGTCATCGCGGCCGGCCAGCACCCAGCGCCAGCTGTCGGTGATGGGCAGCAGGCCGATGCGGCCTTTGCCGGCAGCGCGCCAGCCACCGACAGCCTTGCCGGTGCGATCGTGCAGCAGCGCGTTGCTGCCAGGTGCCTGCAGCGCCAGTGCTTCCAGTGTGGGCAGCGCGGCGTCGTGCGAACTGCGGTCTGCCTCCACGCTGTAGCCGGTCGGCAGCGTACCCGCGGCGAGCGGGCCACGTCGTGCGGCGAGGACCGCGCTCTCGCCGTCGCCGGGAAGTTCGAGGACCTGGCAGCTGCCATCACCCCGCAGCGGCAGGCCCAGATCGTGCAGGCGCTGGCGCGCGCTGGCCGAAGGGGCGCCCGCACTGCGTACCAGCACGCCCAGTCCTTCGCGCAGCGCCTGCCGCACAGCGGCCAGCTGGGCGGCATTCAATGCCGCCAGGCTGCGCTCGTCCAGCAGCAGCAGATCGCTGCGCGCCAGCGACGCCGCGTCCAGCGGCAAGGCGCCGTCGCCGACGCTCAGGCCGGCACCGGTATCGGCCTGCACCTGCACGCGGATGCCGGCATCGGCTGCCCAGCGGCGCAAGTACTTCAGTTCGGGGCCCGGCGCGCTGGCGCGTACCTGCAGGCGCAACGGCGCCGCCGGCAGAGTCTGCTGCGGCACCGGCACGTTGTCCACCACATGGCCGTCGGCATCGAGCAGGCGCAGCTGGAACACGCTGCGGCCTTCGGCGCGGGTGATGCCACTCAACTGAACGTGGCCGTCTTCGGCAACATCCGCGCGATCGACCACGCTGCCGGCCGGATCGAGCAGTTCCGCCTTTGCCCTGGCAACGCCACGCGCCTGTGCCTGTACCTCGAAGCGTGCGCCGGGCGCGGCGTCGGCCGGTGGCTGCAAGGCGACCCAGCCGCGCGGCGTCGCTGTCGGCTGCCAACGTACGTCGCGTGGCAGTACTGCGTCGCGGTCACGCGCGACCAGGCCGGCACCAACCAGCGTCAGCGTGGAGGCCGGATGCTGCCGCAGCGCGGTGGCCAGGTCGGGTACGCGCTTTGCGCCGGGCACATCGGCAGCTTCCGGCAACAGCCACAGCGGACCTTCGCTGGCCGGGAACGCGCCGGCCCTGCTGGCATCGATTCCGAGCACAACCAACCCGCCTGCGGGTTGCTGGCGGGGGGGCGGCACCAGGCAGAAATACAGCAGCGTGGCGACCATGACCTGCAGCCCGATCACCCCCCAGCGGCGGCCACGGTGCGTGGTGTTGCCGCGCGACTGGCGAACGCTGGCGATCGCCACGATCACAGCGAGTGCCAGGGCGATCCACAGGTTCAGGCCGGAGGGGTTCATGGCTGCTCCTCCAATGCGTCCAGGTAGCGCTGGCCCATCGCATCGGCGGCACCGCGCCGCATCGCCTGCGGCAGTGGACGCTGCAGCGCCCGCCACAACTGAGCGCGCAGGCGCTGGCGGCAGTCGCGGCAACCGGGCTCGATGCGCAGCTGCTCGATGGCGGCAGCCAGATCCAGCGCATCGGGCAGGTAGGCGGCATTGCGCTGCTGCCAGGCAGCGAGTGCATCGAGGTCGGGCACGCTGGTGTCCTCACCGAGGCGCTGCCAGGCTTCAACGATGGCCCGGTCGGGCGGGGTTCGGGCGGCCAACGGCAGTTCACGACTGGCCAGTCCGGCGCGATCACCGCCGAGGCGACGGCCTTCATCGATCGGTGGCAGCTCTGGCCCGACCCGGGCCAGATAGATGCGTTCGGCCTGCTGCACCTGCTTGATGAAACCCAGCGCCTTGTAGGCAAATGGCAACGCCTGCTCTGGCCGGCCCTGGCGCAGCTCGCCTTCGGCCGACCACATCTGGTCCAGCGCGGCCTTCAGCGTGGCCCGGGTCTGCGGGTCGAGCAGGGTCGCGGCCTCGGCATGGTCATGGGTGTGGCCGTATTCGGAGAGCACATCGGTGGCGCTGCCGAACACCGGTGGCGAATCGGCATTGGACGCCTTGCCGCCGTGATCGTGGCCATGCTCATCGTGTGCCCCGGCCTCGGTGCCATGGTCGTGCTCGTGCTCGTCGTCGTGGCTGCCTGCAGCTGGCGCATCGCTGGTGGGCAGGTCGCTGGTCGGCGGCGGCTTCGGTGCGCCTTCGCTTTCCTCACCCAGGAACTGGCCGTAGCGCAGGCGCAGGATGCGCTGGTCGACACCGATCGCATCGCTGCGCTTCACGAAGTCCTCGGCAGCGAGGCTGCGTCGCTGCCGGATCAGCGCTTCGGCATCGATTATGATCTGCCGCTGGCTGCGGAAGTAGGCCGGCAGCGTCTTCCTGATGCGGCCTTCCAGTTCGGCACCGAGTGCAACCTCGGCGCTGGGCAGGCGCAGGATCACGCTGCTGCTGCGCCCGGCCTGCGGTGTTGGCGCGTGGTTGTCGCGTACTTCCAGCTGGGCGGTGACATCGCTGCCGGGCTGCGCGCCCAGCGCAGCCAGGTCGAGGGTGTACGCGAAACGCCGTGCAGTCGCTTCGCCGCTGCCGGTGAGGCCGACACTGCGGCGAACGAAGGTGATGTTCTCGCCGCTGCCCTGGGTAATGGTGATCGATAGCGTTGCCTGCGTGGCCACGGCGTAGTCATCGCTGGCTTCGAAGCGCAACGACCACTGGCGTTGCCCGGGCGTGCCCAGCACCAGGGTCGCGGCGGGCTCCAGCACGCGCACGCTGGGCGCACGATCAGCGACCACATCCAGGCGATGCAGGTGGGTCTGGGCCAGTGCAGGTTCGCTCACCACGCGGTACAGCACAGGCACGCGCGCCACATCCTGCGCCAGCCACTGCCCATCCTGCTCGCTCAGCGGCAGCCGGCGGCCGTCGTGGAACTGAAGCCATGCCTTGTCCGGCGCGCGATCGAAGCGCAACGACCACGACAGCCGGCTGTCCGCGGCGACCTTGGCATCCAACGCGTTCTGGGTGCGGGTGGCTTGGCCGGTATAGGCCGGCGCGTCGATCCGCAGGCGGGTGGACTGAAGGTGCAGCGGGCCGGCGGCAGCCATGCTGACAGGTGCCGATGTGCGCGCCGGTGCGGAGCCGGGGCCGGAACGTGGCCAGCCGAATGCCAGCGCAGTGATCGCCAGGCCTGCGACCCAGCTCAGGGCCAACGCCCTGCGCGGCCAGCGCGGACGCAGGTCCGGTGTCGCGCGCTCCAGCATGGCCAGCACATGCGCGCGCTGGCGCTGCTGCAGCGGATTGAGCGTTGCCATATCGGCGAACAGCAGGTCGGCACTGTCCTCGCTGGCACCGCCGGCATCGAGCTGACGCTGCACCCACTGTGGGTCCAGCTGGCGGGCACGTGCCGTGGCGAGCGCTGCGCAGGCGAGCACGCTGACCGTGCCGACCACGCAGGCGATATCGAAGCCCGCCAGGCGCAGCGCCAGCGTCGTCGCGGCCAGCGCCCACGGCAGGCCCAGCAGCAGGGTAACGAGTGCACGGCGACGGCGTGCGCGTTGCCAGGCGTACTGCAGGGTGTTCATGCGGCCCCCCTGCGCCGGCGACTGCTGGCCATCCAGCGCTCCAGCGCGAACAGCACCACGATGACCAGCAGCAACCACGTGGTTGGCTCACGCGCTGGGGGCGCTATGGCGGGCAGTGCGGCCCGGCGTGGTGCCTGGTCCTGTGCATCGCCGAGGCGCGGTGACGCTGGCGGTTGCAGGGCCAGCAGCAGGGCACGCGGCAACTGCGGGTCGCGCAGCGCAGCGTTGCCTGAGGCATCCCAGTCGCCGGGTAGTGACAGCAGGACGCCGTGGCCGATGCGCTGCTGCCACAGCAGTGGTGTGCCGTCGGCGTTGCGCAGCAGGATGCCGGCGCCGCGAGCAGGCTTGCCGGCGCTCACTGCACGACCGCCGTCGCGCAGCCACGCCTGCCAGCTCGCCGGCAGTGCATCGCTGCGGCTCCATACGCCGATCTCGCCGCGTTCGGGCAGGGCATCGGCCGACAGAGGAGCGAGCGGCGCCTGCATGCCCCACGCGCGCTGCAGTGCGTTCACCCAGTGCTGGGCGGCGGCCGGCGCACCGCTGTGCACGCGCAGACGCGGCATCGTCGCGGCACTCGGTTGCGGAGTGGCCGGTATCGGTTGCGGCCGCCACTGCACTTCGCGCGACAGCTGCAGGCGGGCGCCATCCAGACCGGGCAGGGGATCGGGAACGTGCACGGTCAACGCGGTGCCGGCGGGCAGCTGTGCATCCAGCTCACGCAACAGGCTGGGCAGCGATGTGCTGGATGCCGGCGGTGCCTGATCGATGCTGGGGAAGCCGGGTGCCAGCCAGTGCCAGTTGCCCGCTTCGGCGGTGCCGCGCAGTGCGGTCGCGTCCAGTCCGGGAGCCACTACCGTCCAGGCAGTGGGGACCGGGGCAGGGCCGACCAACGCAGGGCGCGCCAGCAGCATGGCCAATGCGGCCAGCAGCAACAGGCGCACCAGCAGCAACGGCCAGTCATCGAAGCGGATGCGCTGGCGCGCGCGGATCTGTGCACGCAGCCAGCGCAGCGCGGCGAAATCCAGCGGCGTGTACGGATGACGCCGGGCCAGATGGATCAGCAGCGGCGGCAACCACGCAGCGAGCGCGGCCAGGCCCAACGGGAACAGCAGGGTCATGCACCGCCCCCACGACCGAACAGCACCTGCAGTGGATGATCCAGCGGCTGGTCGAGCCAGCCGGTGGCACTGGCGATGCCGCTGGCCTGCAGGCGCGACTGCAATGCGTTGCGTGCGTCGGCGAAGCGCTGCAGGTAATCGGCGCGGATCGCCGCGCCATCGCCCAGCAGTTCCTCGCCCGTTTCCGGATCGCGGAAGCGATGGCCGGCGTCGAACGGGAAATCGCGCTCGTCGGCGGTGAGGATCTGCAGCAGTGCCACTTCACGGCGTGCGCTGGCCAGTTGCTCCAGCAGCACGATGCAGGCCGCGTCGAAGCCATCACCAATCGCCAGCAGCAGGTCGCCCGGACGCACACGCTCCCACAGCGGGCGCAGGCGATCGGCCACGGGCCAGCCGCCGCGTGCCTGAAGAGCATGCAGTTGCAGATGCACGCGGTCACGCTGGCGTGCGCCGTTCGCTGCGGGCACCAACTGCAGTCCATCGCCATTGATCGCCAGCAGGCCGAAACGGTCGCCCTGCTGCAGCGCCAGTTCCACCACGCAGGCGGCCACGCCGCGCATGTGATCCAGGCGCGTGCGCTGCGGTGCCGCGCGATCGGCCTGGCCGGCCGAGGCGGTGGCATCGAGCAACAGCCAGACCGTGATCGGGCTTTCGCGTTCGGATTCGCGCACGAAGAAGCGGTCCGAACGCGCGTACAGCTTCCAGTCGATCTGGCGCAGCTCGTCGCCCGGTTCGTAGGCCCGGTACTGCGCGAACTCGAGGCCGGCACCGCGGCTGCGGCTGGCGTGCTGGCCGATGCCACTGGCGCCGCTGGCCAGGCGCGGCCGCAGCCGCAGCAGGCGCAGGCGCGCACGCAGTTCCGGAGGCAAGGTCAGCGGGGTACCGGCGTTCACGCGTGGCTCAACCCGGGAACGGCACGGCCTGCAGCAGGGCGGCGACCACGTCGTCGGCACGCTTCTGCTCGGCCTCGGCGGCGAACGACAGCAGCAGGCGATGGCGCATCACCGGTGCGGCCAGTGCCTGCACGTCCTCGCGGGTGGCGGCGAAGCGGCCCTGCAGCAGTGCGCGCGCTTTTGCCGCGAGCACCAGCGACTGGCCGGCGCGCGGACCGGCGCCCCACTTCACCCATTGGTTGATCGCCGCCGGGGCGCCTTCGCTTGGCCGGCTGGCGCGCACCAGGCGGGTGATCCAGGCCAGCACGTCGGGGCTGACATGCACCTGCCGCACAGCCGCCTGCAGGGCGATCACCGCCTCGGCATCCATCACTTTCGGCACCGCGTCGGTGGCACCGCCGGTGGTCTGTTCCAGGATCCGCCGCTCCTCGTCTTCGCTGGGGTAATCCACCAGCACGTGCAGCAGGAAGCGGTCCAGCTGTGCCTCTGGCAGCGGGTACGTGCCGGCCTGCTCGATCGGGTTCTGCGTGGCCAGCACGAAGAACGGAGCGGGCAGCGCGTAGGTGGTTCCGGCGTAGCTGACGGTGCGTTCCTGCATTGCCTCCAGCAGTGCGGCCTGGGTCTTGGGCGGGGTGCGGTTGAGTTCGTCGGCCAGCAGCAGGTGGGTGAAGATCGGGCCCTGCTGGAAGCGGAAATGGCGATGGCCGGTGCCATGGTCTTCCTCCAGCAGCTCGGTGCCGAGGATGTCACTGGGCATCAGGTCGGGGGTGAACTGCACGCGCCGGAACTGCAGTTCCAATGCCTGGCCGAGCGAGCGTACCAGCAGGGTCTTGCCGAGCCCGGGCGCACCTTCCAGCAGGCAGTGGCCGCCGGCCAGCAGGCCGATCAGCAGCTGCTCGACCACGGTGTGCTGGCCCACCACCGCGCGTGCGAGCGCGGCGCGCAGTTCATCCAGCCGCGGCAGCAGGGAATCGAGGTCGGAGGAATTCATGGGCGTGCAGATCCTGTCAATTGTTCAACGCGTACATCACGATGTTGACGCCAAAGCGGGTGTTGTCTTCGGCCAGGAAGCGCTTGTTGCGCCAGTCGTAGTCCCACTCGCAGCCATAGTCCTTGTTGCTGTAGAGCAGGCCCAGCCGACCATCGACCTCGATGCCCTTCAGATAGTCGTGCACCAGGTCGTCGCCCCAGCCGTTGAGTTCGAAGCTGGTGGCGGGCGGACCGTCCGGGAAGCGGAAGAAACTGCGGTACAGCGCGTGGCTGTTGGGCAGTTTCTGCAATGCCTTCGGACCGAACAGGCGGCCCATCTGTGCTTCGAACGAGGTGGCGAACAGCCCGTCGATGTCATGGTTGCAGTCGTCGACGAAGACGAAGCCGCCATTGCGCACGTAGCGCACGAAGTTCTGCCGTTCGGCGGCGTTGAACTCCACCAGCGTGTGTCCGGCCAGGTAGCAGAACGGCGCTTCCAGCATGCGCGGGTCGGCCAGGGCCACCACGTGTTCCTGCGGGTCCACGCGCAGCGATGTGTAGTCGATCAGCGAGGTGATCAGGTTGGATGGCATGCGCGCGTCCACGTCCCAGTCACCGGAGTCGTACTGCAGGCGGGTGAACCAGAAGTCATAGCGCGAACTGCGCGGGCCTGCCTGTGCCCAGGCCGGCAGCGCCGCCGCCGAAGCGGCAGCGGCCAACCAGCGCAGGCAGGCCCGGCGATCCATCAGACCGCGTCGGACAGCGAGGTGAAGGTGAAATCGCGCAGCTTCATCGGCGGGATCATCATCACGTAGCTGGATTCATCACCGGCCACACGCACCGGCTTGCCCAGCTCTTCGATGTTGTTGAGCATGATCACCGGCGACTCGTTGAAGCGGAAGTTCTTCACCGGGTACTTGATCTGGCCGTTCTCGATGTAGAAGGTGCCGTCGCGGGTCAGGCCGGTCAGCAGCACGGTCTGCGGATCGACCATGCGGATGTACCAGGTACGCGTGACCAGGATGCCCTTCTGGGTGCCGCGCACCAGCTCGGCGGTGCTCTTGTCGCCACCGCTCATCAGCAGGTTGCCCGGCGAGGCCTTGGCGGTCTTGCCCTGCTTCTGCGCCCAGAAGCGCGAGTAGTCCAGATTGGCGATCCTGCCGTTCTCGATGATGGCCATGCGTTCGCGCGGCAGCCCTTCGTTGTCCCACGGCAGCACCGGTGCATCCGGATGCCACGGGTCGGCAATCATGGTCACGCGCGGATCGTAGACCTGCTCGCCCAGCTTGTTGCCGCCGCCCTTCTTCGACAGGAAGCTGCGGCCTTCATCGGCCGAGCGTGCACTGAAGAAATTCATCATGAAGCTGATCAGGCCTGCCGCTGCGGCCGGCTCCAGGATGACCGTGTACTTGCCCGGTTCCAGTGCCTTGGCTTCGGCCGATTCGGTGGCCTTGCGCATGGCGATGCGGATGTCCTGGTCAGCCTTGAAGTCCGCCGCGTCCTTCAGGTTGCGGCCGACCCAGCCCGAACCGCGGCCATCTTCGGTGCGCACAGTGCAGGTGTAATCGAAGTTGGTGGTGCGCTGGTAAGCGAAGTTGCCGTTGCTGTTGGCGGTGGCCTGGAAGCCCTGGCCGTCCTCCAGGAAGCCGGCGGCGACCAGGCCGTGGCCGCGGCACGGGGCGATCGAATCGGCAGCAACCTTGGCACGGAAGGCCGGATCGATCGCGGCGGTGGATTCGCTGAAGGTCGGGCTGGCGCGGTAGCTCTGCTTGCCGATGGCCGGCATGAACTCCGGGTTCTCCGGGGCCAGGCGGGCCAGGTCTTCGGCACGGCGTACCACGCGTTCCAGCGCGGCGTCGTCGAACTCGTTGATCGAGGCAGTGCCGACGCGCTTGCCGAAGGCGACGGTGACCGCCAGCTCGGTGTTGTCGACGATGCCACTGGTGGAGACATTGTTCAGCGCGAAACGGATGTTGCCGCTGATCGCGCCGGCCAGCACGGCGGTGCACTCGTCGGCCTTGGACAGGGCGATGACCTTGTCGAGGATGGCCTTGGCCTGGGCTTCGGTGAAGATACTCATGGTGTAAGGGCTCCTGACCGGTCAGCCGAGGCTGCGTGCGGTGTTGATGACGTTGATGCCGTTGAAGCGCGCGGTCGACGAACCGTGCGAGACCGCCGAGACCTGTCCCGGCTGGCCCTTGCCGTCGAAGAACGAACCGCCCAGGCGGTAGTCACGCTCGTCGGCCACGGCGGTACAGGCATTCCAGAACTCCGGCGTGCGGATCTGGTAGGCCACGTCTTCCAGCATGCGGGTGATCTGGCCGTTCTTGATCTCGTAGAACAGCTGGCCGCCGAACTGCGCGTTGTAGCGCTGCTGGTCGATCGAGAACGAACCGTCACCGATGATGTAGATGCCGTTCTCCACGTCCTTGATCAGGTCCGGCACGCTCAGCGGCGTCTTGCCCGGTGCCATCGACACGTTGGCCATGCGCTGGAACTGCACGCTGGACCACGAGTCGGCATAGCAGCAGCCGTCGGACTCGGTCTTGCCGAGGATGTGGGCCTGGTCGCGGATGGTCTGGTAGTCCACCAGCTTGCCGTTGCTGATCAGGTCCCAGCGCTTGCACTTCACGCCTTCGTCGTCGTATGCCACTGCGCCGAGGCTGCCCGGCTGGGTCTTGTCGGCGAAGATGTTGACCAGCTCGCTGCCGTACTGGAAACGCTGTTCGCGCTTGTCCAGGGTGGCGAAGCTGGTGCCGGCGTAGTTGGCTTCGTAGCCGAGCACGCGGTCCAGTTCCAGCGGGTGGCCAATCGACTCGTGGATGGTAAGCCAAGTGTGCGACGGGTCGAGCACCAGGTCGTACTTGCCCGGCTTCACCGACGGCGCCTTCAGCTTTTCCTGCGCCTGCCGGGCGGCGGCGATGGCGTCTTCCTTCATGTCGTAGGAAGAACTGTAGTTGACCACGCCATTCGGGCTGACCACCTTGCCCGCGGCGGCGCCGTCCAGGTATTCGTAGCCCAGGCCCATCGGCGAGGACAGGCCCGATCGGGTGCGGAACTTGCCGCTGGCCTTGTCGATGGCGGTGACCGTCATCGGCGCCCAGATGCGGTGCACGTCCTGGTCGATGTAGGAACCGTCGGTGGAGGCGAAGTACTTCTGCTCGTTGACCAGGAACAGCATCGAGTTGACGAAGCTGGCACCGGCGCCCATTGCGGCGGCGTTGACGTCCAGCAGCAGGCCGACCTTGTCCTTGATCGGCACCTCCATCGCATTCTTGCGGATCGGCGTGCGCCAGCTCACCTCACCCACGCCCGGTGCCTTGGCCAGCTGCACCGGTGCGGTCTGCACGCCGGCATTGGCCTTGGCGATCGCCGCCGCCTGCTGCGCGGCCCTGGCCACGTCGGCGGTACCCAGTGCGTTGGTGGCGGCGAAGCCCCAGGCGCCGTTGACGATCACGCGGATGCCGACGCCGGTGGACTCGGTGTTCACCACGTTCTGCACCTTGTCTTCGCGGGTGATCACGAACTGCCGCAGGTAGCGGCCGATACGCACGTCGCAGTAAGTGGCACCGGCGCTGCGTGCGGCCTGCAGAGCGGCGTCGGCCAGGCGCTTCTTCAATGCCGGGTCGAGGCTGGACTGCAGTTGCTCGGCGGCGATCACCTTGCCGAAGAAGGAGGGCACGATCAGCCCGCCCGCGGTAAGCCCGGTCAGGGCCAGGAAGTCACGTCTTTGCAAGGCTGCTCTCCATGTCGAAGGATGGGTGGCTCAAGCGCCGAGACTGCGCGCGGTGTTGATGATGTTGATGCCGTTGAAGCGGGTGGTGGACGAACCGTGCGAGACCGCCGAGACCTGGCCGGGCTGGCCCTTGCCGTCGAAGAACGAACCGCCCAGGCGGAAGTCGCGTTCATCGCAGATGGCCGTGCAGGCATTCCAGAATTCCGGCGTGCGGATCTGGTAGGCCGCATCCTCTACCATGCCGGCGATCTTTCCGTCCTTGATCTGGTAGTACAGCTGGCCGCCGAACTGCGCGTTGTAGCGCTGCTGGTCGATCGAATACGAACCGCGGCCGTGGATGTAGATGCCGTTCTCCACGTCCTTGATCATGTCCGCGACGCTGAGCGGTTGCTTGCCCGGCGCCAGCGAGACATTGGCCATGCGCTGGAACTGCACGCTGGACCAGGAATCGGCATAGCTGCAGCCATGCGATGCATCGCGGCCGAGGATGTGGGCTTCATCGCGGGTGGCCTGGTAGTCGACCAGGATGCCGTCGCGCACCAGGTCCCAGCGCTGGGTCTTGACGCCCTCGTCGTCGTAGCCGACCGCACCGAGGCTGCCCGGCTGGGTCTTGTCGGCGAAGAAGGTGACGATGTCGCTGCCCCAGCGGAAACCGGCATCGCGCTTGTCCAGCGTGGCGAAGCTGGTTCCGGCGTAGTTGGCTTCGTAGCCGAGCACGCGGTCCAGCTCCAGCGGGTGGCCGACGTTCTCGTGGATGGTCAGGAACAGGTTGGACGGGTCCAGCACCAGGTCGTACTTGCCGGGCTTCACCGACGGCGCCTTCAGTTTCTCGCGCGCGTGGCGGGCGGCCGCAATGGCGTCCTCGACCGGGTCATAGGAATCGCGGTAGGCGGTGATGCCGCCGGGCAGGTGCACCTTGCCGCGCGCATCGCCATCGAGGAACTCATAGCCCATGCCCATCGGCGAGGACAGGCCGGCGCGGGTGCGGAACTTGCCGCTGGCCTTGTCGATGGCGGTGGCGGTGAACGGCAGCCAGATGCGATGGATGTCCTGGTCGATGAACGAGCCGTCGCTGGACGCAAAGTACTTCTGCTCGTTGACCAGGAACAGGGTGGAATTGATGTAGTCGGCGCCCGCATTCAGCGCGGCGGCATTGAGTGCCAGCAGCAGCTCGACCTTGTCTTGGATCGGCACCGCCATCGCGTTCCTGCGGATGGGCGTCTGCCAGCGTACTTCACCGACGGACGGCGTGGGTGCCAGTTGCACCGGGCGGGTCTGGATGCTGGCGTTGGCGCGGGCGATTGCCGCCGCCTGCTCGACTGCCGCGCGCACGGCGGCCTCGGTCTGCTGATGGGTTGCAGCAAAGCCCCAGGCACCGTTGACGATCACCCGCACGCCCACGCCGGACGATTCTCGGTTGGCCACATTGCCGACCTGGTGCTCGCGGGTGATGACCGACTGGTTGAGGTAGCGGCCGATGCGCACATCGCAGTAGCTGGCCTTGGCCGAGCGTGCGGTGGCCAGCGCGACCTCGGCCAAGCGCCGGCGCTGGGCGGTATCGACCGGCGCCAGCAGCTGCTCGGCGGCGATGGCACGGGAATGCGGCAGCAGCAGGCCGGCCAGGCCCAGGCCGGAAAAAGCCAGGAACTCACGTCGTTGCACAGCGTTTCTCTCTCTCGCTTGCGTGCGGTCGGCAACGCGCCGGACCGATCACGTCAACTCCTCGACTTTCGCCAGCGCGGCGCAACCGGGCAAGTGACTGCAGTCATGGTTGGGGAGGGTTTCGGCAGGGCTCGCAGCCCCTGCACCTGCTTCAAGCCAGGGCAACGTCAACGTCAGAAGCGGGCATTCCGTGAGTGGGCGGGGCGGTGTCGGATTGCGGGGACGCCGTGAATCCGTCCATGGAGGCTTGGCAGCCGCATCCATGCGGCTGACACCCCGCAATCCGACACCGCCCCACCTCTGACAGATTCCTGCGGCTGTTGGTAGGTGTCGACCTTGGTCGACACGATTTTTCTGTCAGATATCGAAATGAATCCGGGGTCAGATCCGTTTTCCTGCGGAAAACGGATCTGACCCCAAGAGCCGTTCCAACAGATCGCTGGAAACTGTCGAAGGCGGGGTGGGGTCCGGCTGCGGGGGTGTCCGCGGCATGGATGCCGCGGCCAAGCCCCCAAGGACGGGTTTACGGCGTCCCCCGCAACCGGACCAACCCTGCCATCCCACGGAATGCCAGCTTTTGACGTTGCTCTGGCTCTGGCTCCGGCTCCTGCGGGTGCAGGGCTGCAAGCCCTGCAGACACCCCCTCGTGCACAATGGAGCCGACCCCGCCCGGACACCGTCCTGATGTCGAGCAAGCCGTATTCAGAAGCCTGCGAGCGCAACCGCGAACCCATCGCCACCGCACTCGACCCGTGGATGGGCGACCGCCATCGGGTGCTGGAGATCGGCAGTGGTACCGGCCAGCACGCAGCCTTCTTCGCCGAGCGCTGGCCGTGGCTGCGCTGGCAGCCCAGCGACCATCCGGACCATCTGCCCGGCATCGAAGCCTGGCGTGCGGAGACCGCGCTGCTGAACCTGCTGCCGCCGGTGGCGCTGCAGGTGGAGCTGCCACCGGCGACGGGCCTGGACCTTCCAGAAAGCAGCACGTTCGACGCCGCATTCAGCGCCAACACGCTGCACATCATGGGCTGGGAGTACGTGCAGGTGCTGTTCGGCGCGCTGCCGCCACTGTTGCGTCACGGTGCGCTGCTGGCTATCTACGGTCCGTTCAACTATGGCGGCCGCTATACCAGTGACAGCAATGCGCAGTTCGATGCCTGGCTGAAGGCGCGCGACCCGCGCAGCGGTATCCGCGATAGCGAAGCGGTGCAGGCGCTGGCGGCGGACAACGGGTTTACCCGGTTGGGTGACGTGGCGATGCCGGCCAATAACCGGCTATTGCTGTGGCGGTTGGGGTGATCAGGCAGCGGGTTGTTCGAATTGTCGAAGGCAGCGCTCGCAACTATCGCGGATTTCTCCAAACAGCCTTTGTAGCACTTCGTGTTCTATTCCTTCCGCACGCAGTTCGTTCAGTACTCGCAATGCGATGTGGGGTAGGAGGGATGCCATGGAATAGAGCATGTACGTTGCCTTGCCCAAGTCAACCTTCATCGACTCGGCAGTTTTCAGCCAGTCGTTCAGTCCAATTTCCCACCAGCGATAGTGATTTCCTATTTTCATTGCCATCTTGAGCTTTCGCTTTTGAATGTGCTGATAGGGCAGGGCGCTGGACACATCGTAGAGGGGCGCGAGTCTAACTTTCCCAGCGGCTCCGATTAGCATTGAGTAATTTTTTGCGTGTGCATCGGTGCCGCCAATCAGATAGTTGAACATCAGCGCTTGAAGAAGAGCTTCCACGTCGACAGTTGGCTGGCTTGAGTGCTCCCATAGGACCCTGGACAGATCTGCCGGCCCGGGACCACCTTGGCTCTGATACTTGATATGAGGCATTACACCTAGGGCTTGGCAGAAGTCTTCCTGATGAACTCGCTTCCATTTTCCTTCTTCGCAGTATCGGTCGTAGCGCTCAACACTGATTGCGGTCTGATCACCGAATACAATCATCTCCGCTGATGCAGCGGATGCACCAAGTGCGCGGGCGAGTCTCAGGCAAAACACCTCGTTTTCCACGAACCCATCGAAGTCACTACTCGGTGGCTTTAATATGTGGGTTGTCGGAATCCGGCCCGAAGGAATTGCCCAGCTACCATCTTCTTGTCGAAGCAGTGCGATCTTGGCCTGTGCGCCGGCGAGGCTAAATTGGCCCACATCAGTGGGCTGCCTGCTCGCAGCCTGACCAGTACCAATCCGTGAGAGCCGTTCTCCAACTTGCTGATCGGTAAGCGGCTCCAGCAGATCATCTTCTCCCGTCAGAATAGCGTTGAGCCGTTCATCGCGGACGAACTGCACAGCCCCAGCGCAGTCCTCGCCTACATGACTCAGAATACCAACGGGATTGCGGGGGGACACATGAAATTGTGATGCCCACCGCTGCAGAAGCGACTCGTTGTCAGGCAGGAGGCCCCAAAGGACGGCAGCGACTTTGTCCGAAGAGTTGACGTCGCCCGCAAGGGGAAGTGAAAGGGAAAGCGGGAAAGCTCTCGCTGCACTCCTCCATCCGGTGAGATAGCTGAACTCCGGGTGCCCGCGTGAACTTTGGGTCAGGCGTCCCGAAATTTGACCGGAAAGCAGTACGTTGAGTGCCATGTCTATGATTGTTTGGGTGGTTTCTGGATTATTTCGCAATCAGCGTTTGACACGGCTCCTGAGGCGTTCCAATTGCTGCATCGTCGGCATTTCCATGTATTCCCTAAGGTGCTTCATGGCCGCATTCTCCATGGCGAGGTTAGCCTTCTTCAATGCTGGAGATTCGAGAGCCTCGGCGACTTGCTTCAGCAAAGGATCCTCCATGAGGCTTGAAGCGGTCCTTATTGCAGGATTCTGCAGAGCACGATGGATAGTCTCAAATGCTTCATTGTTCACCGGCCATGTTGGTCCTGGCAGAGAAAGCGAAGCTCTTATGAGTGAGTTCTGAAGTTCTACGTCGTTTGCCAGCGATGTGGCGTCAGCTGGTGAGCTCTTGTAACGTTCGACAATTTTGTCGATGTCGACCGTTTGAGGCTGCACCGAATTAAGGTCAGTTGCTTGAGATGTGATTTCGGGCTCAACGATTAATGAAAGACCGAGAACGTTCATTACACGCAGTACAAGTTGCAGTTCCGCGCGCGGCTTACCCTTCTCAATCTCAATGATCCATTGACGGCTGACGCCAGCCTCTCGAGCCAAACGCGCTTGGTCCCATGCTCGGGCCTTGCGCTGGCTCCGGATCAGGTTCCCAAGCTCTTGCGCGGTTCTGATCGCTGTCATGACATCAAGGTATGCGAACGTTGACATTGATGCAAATGCCAGCGTTCGCACTCACTTGGTCAGTGTGATGGTCAGACTCGCTTGATAGGCGGCTTAAAAAGTAAGCGAACGACGACATTCGGCCAATGTCAGTCCACGATGACTTTTCGCTTCAAGCCACCTGCACGATATGCAGCGCCTTCGGATTGCGCCACTGCGCCAGCAGGGCCGCTTCGCGCGCCTTGGCCTGCTCGAAATGCGCTTCCTTGACATGGCCGAAGCCGCGGATGTGCTCGGGAATGCTGGCAATCTCCACCGCCAGCGACAGACGGTCATCCTCCAGCCCGTCCAGCAGCATCTGCACCGTCGCCTCGTAATCAGCAATCAGCTTGCGCTCCATGCGGCGCTCCTCGGTGCGTCCGAACACATCGAAGCGGCCGCCACGCAGGAACTTCAGCTTCGCCAACAGACCGAAGGCCTTGAACATCCACGGGCCGTATTCCTTCTTCAACAGCCGTCCCTGCTCGTCCTTCTTCGCGAACAGCGGCGGTGCCAGATGGAAGCGCAGCTGGTAGTCGCCCTCGAACTGCTGCTGCAGGCGGCGCTGGAAGTCGCCGCTGGTGTACAGGCGCGCCACTTCGTACTCGTCCTTGTAGGCCATCAGCTTGAACAGGTACCGCGCCACGGTCTCGGTCAGCGCAGTGGAACCGCCGATGCGGTCGGCTTCGGTGGCGCGTACGCGCGCTACCAGGTCACGGTAGCGCTTGGCGTAGGCGGCATCCTGGTACTCGACCAGGAACGCGGCGCGGCGCTCGATCATTTCATCCAGCGAGCGCGACAGGCGGGCGTCGTCCAGCGGCAGGAACGCCACGTCGCCACCGTGCGAGGGCAGGCCACGCAGTTCGCGTTCGTCGCCGGTGTTGCGCGGTGCCGCAGTGGCACCCCATTCATTGCCCTCCCACTCGCCTGGCGGCAGCGGATGCAGCGGGCCCGGGGTGGATTCGGTATCGGTATGGCGGTTGCGCACCAGGCCGGCCGCCTGCTGCACGGCCTGCGGATCGACCACGGCCAGGCGGCCCCAGGCGAACGCCTGCTGGTTCATCGCCACGGCGGCGCCATTGAGCTCGATGGCGCGCATCAGTGAATCGAACGAGAGCGGCACCAAGCCCTGCTGCCAGGCGTAGCCGAGGATGAACAGGTTGGCGGCAATGGCGTCGCCCAGCAGCGCGGTGGCCAGCTGGGTGGCATCGAGCAGCAGCGGCTCCTGGCCGCCCAGTGCCACGCGCACGCCGGCGATGATGTCGGCAGCGGGGAACTGCATGTCCGGGCGGGTGGTGAAGGTGCCCGGCATCGCTTCGTAGGTGTTCAGCACCACCTGCGAACGGCCGGCACGCACCTTCGACAGCGCCCAGTAATCGTTGACCACCACCATGTCGCAGCCCAGCACCAGGTCGGCCTCGCCAGCGGCGATACGCACGGCATGGATGTCTTCAGGGCGACGGGCAATGCGGATATGCGTGGTCACCGCGCCGCCCTTCTGCGCCAGGCCGGTCTGGTCGAGCACGGTTGCACCCTTGCCTTCCAGGTGGCCGGCCATGCCCAGCAGCGCACCGATGGTCACCACGCCGGTACCGCCGACGCCGGTGATCAGGATGTTCCAGGGCTGTTCCAGGCTGCCGCGGAGGGTCGGCGCCGGCAGGTTGTCCAGCAGCGTGGAGGCGTCGCGCTTGCTGCCTTTGCGCGGCTGGCCACCGTGCACGGTGACGAAGCTGGGGCAGAAGCCGTTCACGCAGGAATAGTCCTTGTTGCAGTTGGACTGGTCGATCTCGCGCTTGCGTCCGAACTCGGTTTCCTTCGGCAGCACCGACACGCAGAAGCTCTTCTTGCCGCAGTCGCCGCAGCCTTCGCAGACCAGCGAGTTGATCATCACCCGCTTCTGCGGGTCTTCCAGCTTGCCGCGCTTGCGGCGGCGGCGCTTCTCGGTGGCGCAGGTCTGTTCGTAGATCAGGATCGAAACACCCTTCACTTCGCGCAGGCGCTTCTGCACCTCATCCAGTTCGCTGCGGTCATGGAACTCGACGTCGCTTGGGAAGTGCTCGCGCTGGCCGGTCCACTTGCCGATGTTGTCCGACAGCACCACGATGGTGTGGATGCCTTCGGCGCGCATCTGCTTTGCAATGTCCGGCACGCTCAGCGGACCGTCCACCGGCTGGCCGCCGGTCATCGCCACCGCATCGTTGTAGAGGATCTTGTAGGTGATGTTGACGCCAGCGGCGACCGCCTGACGGATCGCCAGCGAGCCGCTGTGGAAGTAGGTGCCGTCGCCGAGGTTCTGGAACACGTGCGGGGTATCGGTGAACGGCGCCTGCCCGGCCCAGGTCACGCCTTCGCCGCCCATGTGGGTGAAGGTGTCGGTGCTGCGGTCCATCCAGGTCACCATGTAATGGCAACCGATGCCGGCCAGCGCACGCGAGCCTTCCGGCACGTTGGTGGAGGTGTTGTGCGGACAGCCCGAGCAGTAATGCGGCACGCGCGGGAAGCTGGCGCGCGGCAACGCAAGCTCGGCTTCCTTCTCCTGCATCCACTGCAGCCGCTGCTCGATTGATGCGTTGTTGAAGAACCTCTGGATGCGGCGGCCGATCACGCCGGCGATGGTGGCCGGGGTCAGCTCGCCGGTGGACGGCAGGATCCATTCGCCGCTCTCGTCGTACTTGCCGACGATGGACGGGCGCTGGCCCCAGCTGGCCGGCCAGTTGAAGAACTGTTCCTTCATCTGGCGCTCGATGAAGGCACGCTTCTCCTCCACCACGATGATGTCTTCCAGGCCCTGCGCGAAGCGGGCGATGCCCTGCGGCTCCAGCGGCCAGGTCATGCCGACCTTGTACACGCGGATGCCGATGTCGGCGCAGGCGGCTTCGTCCAGGCCCAGGTATTCCAGCGCCTGCAGCACGTCCAGGTAGCTCTTGCCGGTGGTGACGATGCCCAGCCGCGCGCGCGGCGCGTCCATCACCACCTTGTCGATGCCGTTGGCGCGGGCGAATGCCTGTGCGGCCTTCACCGCATAGCGGTGCAGGCGCATTTCCTGGTCCAGTGGCGGGTCCGGCCAGCGGATGTTGAGACCGCCCGAAGGCATCTCGAAGTCTTCCGGCAGCACGATGCGGCGCGCCATCGGGTCGACCTCGACCGAGGCCGACGATTCGACTGTCTCGGCGATGGTCTTGAAGCCGACCCAGCGCCCGGTATAGCGGCTCATCGCCCAGCCCAGCAGGCCCATGTCGAGGATGTCCTGCACACCGGCCGGATTCAGCACCGGCATCATCGCGCTGACGAACTCGTCCTCGCTGCCATGCGGCAGGGTCGAGCTGCGGCAGGCATGGTCATCGGCGGCCAGTGCCAGCACGCCGCCGTAGCGCGAGGTGCCGGCGGCATTGGCGTGCTTGAACACGTCGCCGCAGCGGTCCACGCCCGGGCCCTTGCCGTACCACATGCCGAACACGCCCTGCACGTTGGCGCCGGGGAACAGGTTGGTCTGCTGGGTGCCCCACACCATGGTGGCGCCCAGGTCCTCGTTCAGGCCGGGGGTGAACTTCACCTTGGCGGCGTCGAGGTGTTTGCGTGCGCGCCACAGCTCCAGGTCGAAGCCGCCCAGCGGGCTGCCACGGTAGCCACTGACGAAGCCGGCGCTGTCGATGCCTTCGTGCGCGTCGCGCAGCCGCTGCATCAGCGGCAGCTTCACCAGCGCTTGCACGCCACTCAGATAGATCCGCCCCTCGTTGCGGGTGTACTTGTGGTCGAGCGTGTAGTCACGGTCGATCAGGTCGGTGGAGGAGGGCGACGTGAGTTGCGCGGTACTGGTCATGGCTGGCCCGGTCAGGATCGGCTGGCACCGGCCGCGTGCAGGCACGCGGCGGCAAAGGCGCGAATTGTAGCAGCGAGGCCCGGCCGCCCCGGCACTCGCGCCGGCGGCCATGCTGGGGTTAGGATCGGGGAGAGAGAGGGAGGCTGCGGTTGCGGCCTGGGGAGAAGGGATGTCAGTTGCAGGAAAGATCCTGGGCAGCATGTTGCTGGTCTCGGGAACGGCCCAGGTGTGGGCCGCGCCGGCGGTGCCGGCACCACAGGAGTTCTACTTCGACAGCGATGCGGCCGCCGTGCCCATGATCGTGGTCCAGTCCGACGGGGATGCGCTGGTGGCGCAGCTGCTCAAGCAGCGCGAGCGCGGCCGGCGTACCGTGGAGGCCACCGTGCAGCTGGCGTCGGTGGCCATTGCCCAGGGCCGTACCGAACTGGGTGAACAGCTGTATCGCGAGGCGCTGAAGGATGCGCCGGTGCAGGGCAGCCTGGGCCGTGGCGTGCGCTGGAACTACGGCTGGGACCTGCTGCGTCAGGGCCAGCCCGAAGCCGCCCTGGAGCAATGGCAGGCCGCTGCCGGTGGTTCGCTGAGCAAGCCGGGCTGGTTGCCACCGACCTATGCGCTGGCGCTGTGGCGGGCCGGGCAGAAGCAGGAGGCGGTGCAGTGGTATGCCGCCGCAGTGCGTACCGAGCCGACGCAATGGAGCGACAGCAGCCGCTATGCGCAGTTGCTGCCGTTGTGGCGCGACGACGAGCGTGCCTCGCTGGCCGAAGTGCAGCAGGCCTGGGCGGCCGCCCCGCCGGCCTGGCCCTGAGGGAAGGGGGGCGGGTTGCACCCGGCACCCGCAGAAGCAAGGGCTGGAGCCAAAGCCAAAGCCAAAGCCAAAGCGGGTTTCCTGAGGGATGGCGGGGCACTGTGGGTTTGCGGGGCCGCCGTAAACCCGTCCATGGGGGCTTGGTCGCCGCATCCATGCGGCTCACACCCCGCAAATCGACAGTACCCCGCCCCCGACAGGTTCCGTGACTGTTGGTAGGTGTCGACCTTGGTCGACACGGTAGATCCACGCTATGCGTGGATGAGATCTGCCGGGATAGAAATCGAACTGGGGTCAGATCCGTTTTCCAGAGGAAAACGGATCTGAGCCCATGCGCTCAAGAGCGGCCAGCCAACGCGAATCCACCCCGCCCGGCCAAGCGCGGCTTTTGATGTTCACAGCCAACCAGCCGCCACGAG
Organism: Stenotrophomonas maltophilia group sp. P373; assembly: GCF_053295075.1. Lineage (NCBI taxonomy): Bacteria > Pseudomonadati > Pseudomonadota > Gammaproteobacteria > Lysobacterales > Lysobacteraceae > Stenotrophomonas > Stenotrophomonas maltophilia group sp. P373. The sequence goes on from NZ_CM129994.1 coordinate 136,048, forward strand.
GGGCTGCGCCGTTCGCGGGAAACCTCAATCGTCCGCGGAAACCGTCCGCCCCGACGCCCACGCGCGCAAGGCCTCGACCTGCTCGGCCATCAGCACCGACAGCGGCCTCGTCGCGCGGATCTCGTTCATCAGCAGCTCGGTGTCCAGCGGCCGGCCTTCGGCGTGCGCTGCGTACAGTCCGGCCACGATCGCCTGCTCGATCTCCGCGCCGGAGAAACCATTCGCCGCGGCCGCCAACGCCGGCAGTGCAAAGTCGTCCCCATTGAGCTGGCGTCGCCCCAGATGCAGCCGCAGCAGTTCCACGCGCACTTCGGGGGTGGGCAGGTCGACGAAGAAGATCTCGTCGAAACGGCCCTTGCGCAGCAGCTCGGCCGGCAGTTCGTGCACCTGGTTGGCGGTGGCGACGATGAAGACCGGCGCCTTGCGTTCGGCCATCCAGGTCAGCAGGTAGCCGAGCACGCGGCGCGATACGCCACCGTCCTCGCCACCACTGGCCAGGCCCTTCTCGATCTCGTCCATCCACAACACGCAGGGCGCCAGCTGCTCGGCCGAGGCCAGCGCCTGGCGCAGGTTGGCCTCGGTCTCGCCGTGGTACTTGTTGTACAGCGCACCCACGTCCAGGCGCAGCAGCGGTACACCGAAGCCGGCGGCGGTGGCCTTGGCCAGCATCGATTTGCCGCAGCCCTGCACGCCCAGCAGCAACATGCCGCGCGGCGGGTCCAGGCCGGCCGGTGCCGAGCCGGCGATGAAGGCCACCCGGCGCTGGCTGATCCAGCGCTTGAGCCGGTTGGCGCCGGCCACGTCGCCGAAGCGTGCGCTGTCGTGCTCGAAGAACAGGTGGCCGCTGCGGTTGAGCAGCTCGAATTTCAGCCGTGCCAGCTGCGGCAGGTCGTCGTCGCGCAGCGCGCCATCGGCGTAGATCAGCTGGCGGGCAATGCGGCGGGCATCGACCAGGCTCAGGCCCTGCAGGTTCTTCAGGATCTTCTTCACCGCCTCGCTGTCGACCTCGACGCGGCGGCCGCCGTGTTCGCGCGCATAGGCGTCGGCCTCCTCGCGCAGCATCTTCAGCAGGGCATTGGCATCGGGCAGGCGCGGGTTGAAGCGCACCGCCAGTGCTTCCAGCTCGGCCGGCAGCTCGACCTTGGCGCCGATCAGCACCAGCACGTGCGGTTCGCTGTGGCGGCGCTGGATCAGGTCGCGCAGTGCGCGCTGGTGGCTGGCATAGCCCAGGTAGGGGTGGAAATCGAGCAGCAGGTAGACACCGCGCTGGTCAGCCTGGCGGATCATCTGCAGCGCGGCGCTGGCATCGGGCGGGCCGACCGGCGGATCCTCGCGGTCCAGGTCGATGCGGCGCAGGCCCTCGGTGATGGACCAGCGGTGCAGGGCCCGCCACACGTGCATCAGCGTCTGCCGGAACAGTTCAACGATGCGCCCCTCATCCTGGGTCTCGATCACGATCAGGGGGGTATTGGCGCGGATCAGTGCGCTCAGGTCCTGCAGTTCGCTCATGCCGGTTCGATCCTTCGGGGGCGCCACGATAGCAAAGGCGATGGCCACGGGTTCAGCACGGCGCTACCTCCCGTCACCACCGCCGGTGTACGCTCGGGGCACGTACCCGGAAGCGAGGCTGGCATGAAGACGATCCTGGTGGCCGGTTCCAAGGGCGGGGTGGGCAAGACCACCGTCGCCACCCACCTGGCCGCGTACGCGGCATTGCAGGGCAAGGCCACGGTGATCGCCGATGCCGACCCGCAGGGCTCCAGCACCCGCTGGGCACAACGGCGTGCCGGGCTGGAAAGCGCGGTGCTCCCCATCGATGTGTATCGGAAGAAGCAGTGGGCGCAGAAGCTGCCCGACGGTACCGATACCGTCATCATCGATGCACCCGCCGGTGCGCTGGCCGACGATATCCCCCATTTCCTGGACGCGGCCGACGCCGTGGTGGTGCCGGTGCTGCCCTCGGCGCTGGATATCGAAGCCATCGTCGGCTTCCTCAACAGCCTGGCCCAGAACCCGCGCGTGCACAGCCGCAAGCTGCCGGTAGGGCTGGTCCTCAACCGCACCAAACCCTGGACGCAGACCTCGCAGCAGGCATTGCAGATGCTGGCCGAATGGCCGTACCCGGTGGTCGCGCAGCTGCGTGACAGCCAGAGCTACGTGGTCATGACCGGCCTGGGCCGCAGCCTGTTCGACTATCGCTCCGCCCAGGTGCGCGAACACCAGGCGGACTGGGAACCGCTGCTGTCCTGGCTCAAGCTTTGATGCCTGCCTCACTTCTCCTGCTGCATCCTCTTCTCCATGGAAACCCGCGATGCGTGAACTGATCCTGCTGCGCCATGCCCATGCCGAACCCGCCGTTTCCGGCCAGGCCGACCTCGACCGGCCGCTGTCGCCGGTGGGGCTGGCCGAAGCTGAAGCCGCCGGCAAGTGGTTGAAGGAAAACAACCTGTTGCCGGACTGCGTGCTGTGCTCGCCGTCGCGACGTACCCGTGAGACCCTGGAAGCGGTGATGACGGCCATCGGCTATGTTGAGAAGCGCCTGGAAGACCGGATCTACGAAGCCACCCCGGGCACCCTGGCGGCGCTGGTGGACGAGCGTCGCGACCTGGATCGGGTGCTGATCGTGGGCCACAACCCGGGCTTGGAGCAGCTGGTGGCCCTGATGACCGACGGCACCAGCAGCGACTACCGGGGCATGCCGCCGGGCGGCGTGGCCGTCCTCGGCTTCCCGCGCGAGGTCTCGATCGAGCCGGGCGTGGCCAGCCTGAACGCGTTCTGGTGGCCGTGATCCGATGAGCCAGGCGCGGCGCAGCCGCTTCCTGCTGCCCGCGTTGCTGGCGCTTGGCCCGGCCTGGGCCGCTGTGCCCCCACCAACCCCGTTGCCGCCGGTGTCCGCCGAAGCGCCGCGGGTACTGCGCCTGGATACCCAGCGCTCGCGGATCGGTTTCGAGGTGCGGACCCGTTTCGGCCAGCGCATCGAAGGCGTATTCCCGCACTTCGAGGGGCGCATCGAGATCCTGTCCGACGGGCGCCACCAGGTGCACCTGAAGATGTTCACCCGTTCGGTGGAGATCCCTGGCAAGGCGCGCTACACCGGCTGGATGCGCGGCGAAGAGTTCTTCGATGCAGGGCGCCATCCGGTGGTCGAGTTCGACTCGCTGCCGTACTGGCCGGAGACGGTGGAACAGGGGGGCGACATCAACGGCCGGCTGACCCTGCGCGGCGTCAGCCACCCCGAGTCGCTGCGGGTCGAGAAGGCGGAGTGCGCCCGACCCGGCTATGATTGCGATGTCGTCAGCCGCGGTACCGTGCAGCGAGGCCGGTATGGAATGGACAGCTGGCAGCTAGCCCTGAGTGACCGAGTGACCTTCGTATTGCGTGCGCGCCTGAGCGAGGCGCCGAAACCGTGAACCTCCTGCTGCGTTTACTGGCGCTGGCAACGGTGTTGCTGGGCAGCGGTTGTGCATCGCTTTCGCATGCCGAGCGCGACCGCGCCGAAGCGATCGCCGTGCAGGCGCGCTCGACCGACGTCGACTGCCAGCGCGCCGACCGCTGCGCGCAGGACTCGCCGCTGCGTGCGCTGGCCGGGCGGGCGTTCACCGAATCCACTCCCGAACAGCCGCGCCACTACGCCACCCTGCTCGACGAGGGCGAAGGTGCGCTGGTGGCGCGCCTGAACCTGCTGCGCAGCGCTACCCGCAGCATCGACCTGCAGACCTACATCTTCGACAAGGACGACAGCGCCCGGCTGGTCATCGACGAGCTGCTGGCTGCATCGCGGCGCGGGGTGAAGGTGCGCGTGCTGATCGATCAGCTCTCGGCGATCTCCGACCTGCAGATCCTCGGCGCGCTGTCCGGCGCGCACCAGAACTTCCAGCTGCGGGTCTACAACCCGACCTTCGGCAAGGCCCGGCTGAACTACTTCGACTATGCCGGCAGCGTGCTGTGCTGCTTCCGCCGCTTCAACCAGCGCATGCACAACAAGCTGCTGGTGATCGACGATGCGATCGGCGTGGTCGGTGGCCGCAACTACCAGGACGACTATTACGACTGGGACCGCGAGTACAACTTCCGCGACCGCGACGTGCTGATCGCCGGCCCGGAGGCGCGGGCGATGGCCGCCAACTTCGATGCCTTCTGGCATGCCAGGCGCAGCGTGCCGGCCGAGCGCCTTAACGATGTCGGCCGCACCCTGCTGCGCGAGGGCGTGCCGACCCTGCCGCCGGCCAGCTTCCGCCGCCCCGAGCGGGTGCAGCGGGTCAGTGCCGAAGCCAATGACATGGACTTCGTCAGCCGTTCCTTCGTCGATACCGCCTTGCCGGTGGCCTCGGTGCGCTATGTCGCCGACCTGCCGCGCAAGCACCGGCGCGAGAAGGCCGATGCGCCACTGGCGGGCCAGCACGTGACCGAGCCGCAGCTGGATGCGCTGATCGCCGGCGCGCAGGAGGAAGTGATCCTGCAGACGCCGTACCTGGTGTTGTCCAAGCCGGCGCAGAAGCTGTTCCGCGAGCTGCGCAAGCGCCCGCAGCCGCCGCGGGTGGTGGTGTCCAGCAACAGCCTGGCGGCCACCGACAACCCGATCGTGTATGCGCTGTCGTACAAGTACAAGCGGCGCAACATGCGCGAACTGGGCTTCAACATCTTCGAATACAAGCCGTTCCCGCTGGATGCACCGGTCGACTACCGCAACCTGTTGCCTGATCCGATGGCCGCGCCCGGAGGTGACGACGACGGCGGGCGCAATCCGCTGATTGGCGGCAGCGCCGCGGGCAGCAATGCCGGCGACAGCCGCGATCGCGATGAGCATCCGGCACCCACCGGCAAGCAGGGGCCGGTGAACCACCCGCGCACCGGCAGTGCCTACCAGAACGCGCGCGAGCGCCGCCGCGCGGCCGGCAGCGAGGTCGAGACCCGCCTGCTGCGCACCGAGACCCGGCCCTCCTTCCTGGGCAGCAAGGCGGTCAACAAGCCGTTGCCGGTCACCCGCAAGGGCGCGCGCATGGGCCTGCATGCCAAGTCGCTGGTGGTCGACCGCCGCATCGGCGTGGTCGGCACCCACAACTTCGATCCGCGCAGCGAGAACTACAACACCGAAGGTGCGGTGATCATCGACGACCCGGCCTTCGCCGAGCAGCTGGCCGAGAGCATCCTGCGCGATACCCACCCGCAGAACTCGTGGACGGTGGCGCCGCGGGCCAAGCCGCCGGTGCTGTCCGGGCTCAACTACAGCGTCGGCAAGGCCTCCGAGGCACTGCCGATCCTCGACTTCTGGCCGTGGCGCTATGCCACCGACTACGAGTTCAAGCCCGGCCCGGACTGCCCGCAGCCGCTGCCCCGGCAGGACCCGGACTTCCACCGCTGCTATGTCGCCGTGGGCGATTTCCCCGAGGTCAATGTCGGCCCGAAATGGCTGCTGGTCCGAATGCTGACCGCATTCGGCGCCGGCCTCGTTCCCATCCTCTGAAGGTGCCCGCATGACCCTGGTGTTCCGCGAAGCCGTTTCCCTCGAGCAGCTCAACACGCTCAGCCGCAACACCGCGATCGAGTCGCTGGGCATCGTCTTCAGCGCGGCCGGCGACGATTGGCTGCAGGCCACCATGCCGGTGGACGAGCGCACCCGCCAGCCCTACGGCATCCTGCATGGCGGCGCGTCGGTGGTGCTGGCCGAGACCCTGGGCAGCAGCGCCGGCAACCTGTGCGTGGATACGGCCAAACAGATCTGCGTAGGGCTGGAGATCAACGCCAACCATGTACGCGCCGTTCGCTCGGGCACCGTGACCGGCACCGCACGTGCACTGCACGTCGGCCGCAGCACCCAGCTGTGGGAGATCCGCATCGAGGACAAGCAGGGCCGCCTGGTGTGCATCTCGCGGCTGACCCTGGCGGTGGTGGCGGCCGGCCACGGCTGAGCCCCGGACGGCCGGTGACGGCAGCGGAACCCAGCGTTCCCCGCCGATTGCCCCGGTTGATGGGTGTTATGGCCTAAATCGGCTGGCAGCGATGACGGCCCTCCGGTATCGTGCGCGGATGACTTCCCCCACTCCGGCCCCCCGCGGCGGCGTGGCGCGTGTGTGCCGTTACCTGTACCGCGTACCGCTGCTGTTGGTCCACATCATCGTGTTCCTGCCGCTCATCCTGATCGGCATGCTTCGGCCGTGGGGCGAACTGCGCGTGGGCGAGGCGACCCTGGGGGCCAAAGTGGTCAACTGGTGGCAGGGCGGGCTGATGTGGATCTTCGGCTTCCGCCTGGTGCAGATCGGCACGCCGCTGCCCGGCGCCGTGCTGTTCGTCGCCAACCACGTCAGCTGGGTCGACATCTGCATCCTGCACAGCCAGCGCATGATGGGCTTCGTCGCCAAGCGCGAGATCGCCAGCTGGCCGCTGGTCGGCTGGCTGGCCGCGCGTGGCCAGACCATCTTCCACCAGCGCGGCAACACCGAATCGCTCGGTGGCGTGATGCAGGTGATGGCCGATCGCCTGCGCGAAGGCAAGGCGGTGGGCGTGTTCCCGGAAGGGCGCACCCGCGGCGGCCACGAAGTAGGCCCGTTCCATGCCCGCATCTTCCAGGCCGCGGTTGAAACCGGCGTGCCGGTGCAGCCGGTGGCACTGGTGTACGGGCTCAAGGGCGATGCGCAGACCATTGTCGCGTTCGGCCCCGGTGAGAGTTTCTTCGCCAATTTCCTGCGCCTGCTCGGTGAGCCGGCGCGGCGTGCAGAAGTGCACTTCCTGGCACCGATCGGTGCGCAGGACCTGGAAGGCCGTCGGCGCATCGCGGAGACGTCGCGCGCGCGCATCGTGGCGGCCATGAGCTCCGAGTGAGGGTGCGGTGGCCCTGATCCCGCCACCCGTCCTGGACGCCGGCACGCCGACGCTGCACGCGGCTGACTACCAGCCCCCGCGCTGGCTGCGCAATCCGCACCTGCAGTCGATGCTCAGCTCCAGCCGCATGCGCCTGCAGCGCGGCCTGCTGCTGCTGGCCGCGACCGGTGCGATCAGCGAAGAACTGATCCTCGACGGCGGTGATGGCGTGCGCCTGCAAGGCTGGCACAGCCACATCGAAGGCCGCGAACCCAAAGGCATGGCCCTGCTGCTGCACGGCTGGGAAGGCAGCGCCGAATCCAGCTACATGCGCATGGCGGCCGCGCGCATGCTCGAACAGGGCTTCGACGTGGTACGGCTGAATTTCCGCGACCACGGCAATACCCATCATCTCAACCCTGGCATCTTCCACTCCAACCTGATCGACGAAGTGGTGCATGCCGCGGGCGATATCGCCCAGCGCTGGCCGCAGTTGCCGCTGGTGGCCGCCGGTTACTCGCTGGGCGGCAACTTCGTGCTGCGCCTGGCCCTGCGCGCGCCAGCGGCCGGCGTGCCGCTGCTGCGCGTGGCCTCGGTATGCCCGGTGTTGGACCCGGCGCTGACCATGGAGAGCATCGAGAACGGCCCGGCAATGTACGACTGGTACTTCCGCCGCAAGTGGGCCGGTTCACTGCGGCGCAAGCGCGACCTGTTCCCCGAACTGAGCGACTGCGACGACCGCGTACTGAAACTGGACATCCGCGCGCTGACCGCCTGGCTGGTCGAGCGCCACACCAGTTTCGGTTCGTTGCAGGCCTATTTCGATGGCTACTCGATTGCCGGTGATCGCCTGTCCACGTTGCAGGTGCCGGCCGACATCCTGATGGCGCAGGACGACCCGGTGATCCCCTACGCGACCTTCAGCGACTGGCAGCTGCCGCACCAGGCGCATCTGGAAACCGCCAGCTGGGGCGGACACTGTGGCTTCCTGGAAAACTGGCGCGGTGACGGCTTCTCCGAGCGCTGGGTGGCGCAGCGCCTGCAGCGCGTGCTGCAAGGCTGAACCGGCACGGGCGCGCAGGCCGCTACAATGCGGGTTTGCCCTTGAACCGGACCGCCATGCAAGACCAGATCATCCAAGCGTTGCGCCAGAACGAGGCCGACCAGGCCGTGCAGCTGGCCCAGGCGTGGACCCGTGATGAACCCGGCCAGGCCGAGGCCCACCGCTGGCTGGCGCTTGCGCTGCAGCAGCAGGGCAAGGCCGAGGACGCGATGGAGGCCCTGCAGCAGGCGCTGCAGCTGGCCCCGGACAACGCCCAGCTGCACCTGCAGCACGCTGGCCTGCTGCTGGCCCTGCGCCAGTTCGACGGCGCCGGCGAAGCACTGACGCGCACCACCGGGCTGGACCCGAACGCATTCGCCGCGTACCTGATGCAGGCCCACCTGGCGATCGGTCGCAACGATTTCGATGAAGCGCAGCGCCTGTCCACGCTGGCCTCGCGTGTCGAACCGGACCACCCGGAGCTGCTGACCATCGATGGCATGATCGCGCTGCGCCGCGATGATGCCGATCGCGCGCTGACGCTGCTGTCGGCCGCCAACCAGGCCCTGCCCAACGACATCCGCGTGCTTTACGCACTGGGCTTCGCCTACCTGGGCAAGAACATGCTGGCCTTCGCCGAGCAGGCGTTCCGCCGCGTGCTGGAACTGAACCCGACCATCGCCTCATTGCATGGCCTGGTGGTGCAGCTGGCCATGCGCCAGGGCAACCTGGAAGCTGCGGCAGAAGCGATGCAGATCGCGCTGCAGCAGGAAGGCCTGGACACGCCTTCGATGCGCCGCCTGGCCGGCGAACTGGCACTGCGCAGCGGCCAGCCGCTGCAGGCGCTGGAGCACCTGCTGCCGTTGCTGGAATCGCTGCCTGATGACCGCGACGTGCTGCAGCTGCTGCTGATGTCCTGGCAGCGCCTGGGTCGCGAAGACGAGGCCCGCGCACGCCTGGATGCCGCCCTGGAGCAGCACCCGCAGCTGCACGACCTGTGGCTGGCACGCCTGGCGGTGGAGGAGGTCGGCAGTGCCACCGCCGCCGCCACGGTCGAGCGCTGGATGGACGCGATGCCGGGCCACCTGCCGGCGCTGGAAGCGCGCCTGCGGCTGCACGACATGGTGGGCGAACACGCCCAGGCCGAAGCGATCGCCGAGCGTATCGTCAGCCTTGAACCGGGCCGCGTCAGTGGCGAAACCCGCCTGGTCGAAGGCCTGCTGCAGCGCGATCCGGCCGCCGCGGTCGCCCGCGTGCAGGCGCTGATCGACATGGCACCGGAAGGCCACCGCGCCGACCTGCGCACCTGGCTGGGTGAGATCCAGGATCGCGCCGGGCAGCACGAAGATGCGCTGCAGACCTGGCTGGCCCTGCAGGCCGACCAGGCCCCGCAGCGCCTGCCGCTGCCGCCGCAGGCCAAGGCACCGCCGAGCTGGCCGGACAAGGGCGAGATCGACGGCGATGCCACCTCCGCGCCGATCTTCCTGTGGGGCGCGCCAGGGTCGGGCGTGGAGCGCGTGGCGACCGGCCTGGCCGCGGCCAGCCCGGTGCTGCGCAGCGACCGCTATACCTCCAACGCACCCGACGACGCCTTCCAGAACTACCACACGCTGCAGGACCTCGCCTCCGGCGTGCTGACCCCGGAGCGGCTGGTGCAGCGCTGGCGCGAACAGCTGCCGTCGCGCGGCGTGCAGGACGACGCGATCATCGACTGGCTGCTGTGGTGGGACAACGCGCTGCTGTGGGCGCTGCGCCCGCAGTTGCCGCAGGGCCGCCTGCTGGTGGTGCTGCGCGACCCGCGCGACATGCTGCTGGACTGGGTGGCCTATGGTGCCGCCGCGCCGCTGGCAATGACCTCGCTGGCCGAAGCCAGCGAATGGCTGGCGCGCGCGCTGGCCCAGGTCGCCGCTTTGCACGAGGACGATCTGTACCCGCAGGTGCTGCTGCGCATCGACCAGATCGGCAACGATCCGCAGGCGATGGCCGAACTGCTGGGCCGACTGTTCGAGCGGCCGATGCCGCCGGCCGCGCAGCTGGGCGCGCCGCGTTTCCCGCCGGGCCACTGGCGCAACTACCGCGACGTGATGAGCGCCGCCTTCGCCAAGCTCACCCCGATCGCGGTGCGCCTGGGTTACCCGGAAGAGTGAGGACACGCCGATGCAACTGAGCAGCCACAGCCTGACCAACGGTGCACCGATCGACCGCGAATTCGCCGCAGGCGATGCGGCGGGCTTCGCACCGGACCGCAATCCGCACCTGGCCTGGAGCGATGTGCCGGAGGGCACCCGTTCGTTCCTGCTGGTATGCGTCGATCCGGACGTGCCGACCGTGCCGGAGACGGTCGGCCGCACCGACATGAGCGTGCCACGCGACCAGCCCCGCTGTGATTTCGTGCACTGGGTGATGGCCGATATTCCGGCTTCGGTGCGCGAGATTGCCGCAGGCAGCTGCAGCGACGGCTTCGTGGTGAAGGGCAAGACCACGCCGGCCGGGCCGGCCGGCAGCCGCCAGGGCCTGAACGACTTCACCGGCTGGTTCGCCGGCAACCCGGACATGGCCGGTGACTACCTGGGCTACGACGGCCCCTATCCGCCGTTCAACGACGAGCGCGTGCACCGCTACTTCTTCCGCGTGTTCGCGCTGGACGTGGCATCGCTGCAGCTGCCGGCACGCTTCACCGCCGCCGACGCGTACCGGGCCATGCACGGCCACGTGCTGGCCGAAGCGGCACTGCACGGCACCTACACGTTGAATCCGGCGCTGGGCTGAGGCGGCATAACGGGTCGTGCCGGCCGCTGGCCGGCAACGCCCGTGTGCTGCCGGATCCGCGCATGGCAGCCGGCCAGCGGCCGGCTCTACCCACAACGAAGAAGGGCGGCCTTGCGGCCGCCCTTCAAGTGCCAGCCGACTGACAGTCGGCTCTACATCACTTCTCGATGGCCGACTCGACCACCATGTCCAGCACATACGCCTGCGACGGCGCATCGGCCGGCGGGTTCTTCACTTCGTAGCGCTTCACGCGCACTACGTTGCGCACGCCGTCTTCGTGGGTGTAGCCCTCGATGTTGCCGTAGAAGTTCTCGAACTTGCCCGGCTCACCCTGCTTCAGGCCCTTGTCGTCGAACTTCACTTCGCGCACCTGCAGGCACTGGTAGTCCGGGATCAGCGGGTGCGAGCACTTCTCGGTCTTCGCGGCCACTTCCAGGAACACGGTTTCGCCGGCGCCGCCGTAGCGGGTTTCAGCGGTCGGTTCCGGGTTGAACACCAGCACGTCGCCCTTGGCATTGGTCAGGGTCAGCTTGCCATCGGCATCCTGCTCGGCCTTCAGTTCGCCCTGCAGGCGGCTCGACACGGCTTCGTCCAGCGCCATCAGCGCCTTGTCGGTGCAGGCCATCATGGTCGAGGCCATCGCACTGACCGTCAGCTTGCCGTCGGCCAGGGTGTAGCCGCCGCCCATGCGGTTGCAGGTGTTGCTGACCGACAGGCGGCCATCAGCGAAGTCCAGGGTGACCGGCTTGTCTTCGCGGGCGAACAGCGCGTCGATGCGCTTGCCGTCGGCGCCGGTGGCCTGCTGCAGCAGCCAGTGCTGGCTCTGCAGGCGCTGCGCATCCAGGTGCGCCAGCGTCTGCTGGTCCGCTGCCTTGGTCGCGGCCGGGGCCACGTCGTCGCCGCCATTGCCGGCCGGGGCCGGGGTCTGGCTGCAGGCGGCCATCAGGGCCAGCGGGAGGAGCAGGGTGAGCTTGCGGTTCATGGTGATTCTCCTTGGGGAACCGTGGGGAAAACGGGGTGGGGCCGGCCATGGGGTTACCGTGCGGCCGGCGCTGTTCAGCTGCCGGAGGGCAACCACAGCAGCAGCGCCGCGCCCAGCGCGATGCGGTAGAGGGCGAAGGCGGTGAACCGGTGCGACTTGATGTAGCCCATCAGCCACTTCACTACGACGAAGCCGGTGATGGCCGCGGCAAGGAAGGCCACGCCCACGTCGGTCCAGTTCTCGCTGCCCAGCTGCCCGGCCTTGGCCATTTCCAGGAAGGTGTAGGCGCTGGCGGCGAACATGGTGGGAATGCCGACCAGGAACACGAACTCGGCGGCAGCGGCGCGACGGCTCAGGCCCAGCAGCATGGCCAGGAAGATCGCCGAGGCCGAGCGCGAGGTACCGGGGAACACGCCGGCCACGACCTGCGCCAGGCCCACGCCGATCGCCACTGTCCAGGTCACCTGGTCGCGGTCGGGCAGGCGCGCGGTGTAGGCCTCCACCAGCAGCATCCAGACGCCACCGATGATCAGTGCCCAGGCCACCGGGCTGACCGTCTCCGGCAGCGACCAGCCGGCCTTGCGCACCACCAGGCCGACCACGGCGGTGACCAGGAACGCAGCGCCCAGCTTGAACACGTACTCACGGTTCTCGCGTTGGTTCAAGCCGGTGGCCAGCTGCAGCAGGCGCTGGCGGAACACCAGCACCACGGCCACGATCGCGCCGGCCTGGATGACGATGTTGAAGAAGTCCGAGCGGGCACCCAGCCAGTGCTGGGCGATGAGCAGGTGGCCGGTGCTGGAGATCGGCAGGAATTCGGTCAAGCCTTCGAGGATGCCCAGCAGCAGGGCGGAGAGCAGGTCGGACATGGACGGTGCGGGCACGCGCGGCGGAAGGAAGAAGGTCGAGAGGATAGACGATCCCTGCTGCACCAAACGGGTGCGTCTGTTGGCGGGCGCACCGGTTTGGTGCGCACCGTTCTGCACCGGCGCGGGGCAGCCATATTGAAATCAACGACTTGCGGGTATCGAAAAGTTGGCACGGTCATTGCTGTACCTCAGCAGGCATTCATCCCCATCCGAGGTCGTACCGATGTCCGTGGAAAACGTTGAGAAGCTGATCAAGGACAACCAGATCGAGTTCGTCGATCTGCGTTTCGTGGATATGCGTGGCGTCGAGCAGCACGTCACCTTCCCGGTCAGCATCGTCGAACCGTCGCTGTTCGAAGAAGGCAAGATGTTCGACGGCAGCTCGATCGCCGGCTGGAAGGGCATCAACGAATCGGACATGGTGCTGCTGCCGGACCCGTCCAGCGCCTACGTCGACCCGTTCTACGCCGATCCGACCATCGTGATCAGCTGCGACATCCTCGATCCGGCCACCATGCAGGCCTATGGCCGCTGCCCGCGCGGCATCGCCAAGCGTGCCGAGGCCTACCTGAAGTCTTCCGGCATCGCCGAAACCGCGTTCTTCGGCCCGGAGCCGGAATTCTTCATCTTCGACTCGGTCCGTTTCGCCAACGAAATGGGCAACACCTTCTTCAAGGTCGACTCGGAAGAAGCGGCGTGGAACAGCGGCGCCAAGTATGACGGCGCCAACAGCGGCTACCGTCCGGGCGTGAAGGGCGGCTACTTCCCGGTTCCGCCGACCGACACCCTGCACGACCTGCGCGCGGAAATGTGCAAGACCCTGGAACAGGTCGGCATCGAAGTGGAAGTGCAGCACCACGAAGTGGCCACTGCGGGCCAGTGCGAGATCGGCACCAAGTTCAGCACCCTGGTGCAGAAGGCCGACGAGCTGCTGCGCATGAAGTACGTCATCAAGAACGTCGCGCACCGCAACGGCAAGACCGTCACCTTCATGCCCAAGCCGATCGTCGGCGACAACGGCAGCGGCATGCATGTGCACCAGTCGCTGTCCAAGGGCGGCACCAACCTGTTCTCCGGTGACGGCTACGGTGGCCTGAGCCAGCTGGCGCTGTGGTACATCGGCGGCATCTTCAAGCACGCCAAGGCCATCAATGCCTTCGCCAATTCGGGCACCAACAGCTACAAGCGCCTGGTGCCGGGCTTCGAGGCGCCGGTGATGCTGGCCTATTCGGCCCGCAACCGTTCGGCCTCGTGCCGCATTCCGTGGGTGTCCAACCCGAAGGCGCGCCGCATCGAAATGCGCTTCCCGGATCCGATCCAGTCCGGCTACCTGACCTTCACCGCGCTGATGATGGCCGGCCTGGACGGCATCAAGAACCAGATCGACCCGGGTGCACCGAGCGACAAGGACCTGTACGACCTGCCGCCGGAGGAAGAGAAGCTGATCCCGCAGGTCTGCTCCTCGCTGGACCAGGCGCTGGAAGCGCTGGACAAGGACCGCGAGTTCCTCAAGGCCGGCGGCGTGATGAGCGATGACTTCATCGACGGCTACATCGCGCTGAAGATGCAGGAAGTGACCAAGTTCCGCGCGGCCACCCACCCGCTGGAATACCAGCTGTACTACGCCAGCTGACCGGGCGCGATGGCGGTGGGTCCCCCCTCCCACCTGCCGCCATCGCTTCCGTTCTCGCGGCTGGGGAGCCGCGGTTGTAGGGGGTCAGATCCGTTTCGCGCCGCGAAAGGGCTCTGACCCCACCCCAGGGGCAAGAGAGAGACCGGATACGCGACCAGGGCCGCCCTCCCTCCCGCGTCGGTCGTGCAAGGAGAGAGGCACGGCCGTCCCGGCCCTGTACGTGTCCGGTGCAACAGCCACGGTCATCGCCCTGATGACCTGTGGTTGCCTGATGCCAACGCGCGCTGGCGCGCTGGCCCCATCCACCATCGGGACATGCGCATGAAACTGATCTCCGCCATCATCCGACCGTTCAAGCTCGACGAGGTCCGCGAGGCCCTGTCCGATGCAGGCGTGTCGGGCATCACCGTGACCGAAGTGAAAGGTTTCGGTCGCCAGAAGGGCCACACCGAGCTGTATCGCGGCGCCGAGTACGTCGTCGATTTCCTGCCCAAGATCAAGATCGAAACGGTGGTCACCGACGAGCGTGCCGACGCAGTGATCGAAGCGATCCAGTCGTCGGCAGGCACCGGCAAGATCGGTGACGGCAAGATCTTCGTCACCGCCGTCGAACAGGTCATCCGCATCCGCACCGGCGAAATCGGTGCCGACGCGCTGTAACCCCCTTCCGGAGACTCCCCAATGAAGATGCGCCTTCTCACCGGGTGGCAGGCCCGGTTCCACCTGGTGTGCCTGTTGATGCTGCTCAGCGCGCTGGCCGCAGGTGCGTGGCCGGGCAGCGCCCATGCCCAGGCACAGGTGTCGCCGCTGCCGAGCGAAACCGTTGCGGTCGAGCCGCTGCACGATCCGGCCGCCAGCGCCGCTGCGCCGGCCGTGGCCGAAGCGGCCGCCGCCTACGATCGTGGCGACGTCGCCTGGATGCTCACCTCCACGTTGCTGGTGCTGCTGATGGTGGTGCCGGGCCTGGCCCTGTTCTACGGCGGACTGGTGCGTTCGAAGAATGTGCTGTCGGTGCTCAGCCAGATCCTGGTGGTGTTCTCGCTGGTGCTGCTGCTGTGGGTGTCCTACGGCTACAGCGCGGTGTTCAGCGCGGGCAATCCATTCTTCGGTTCGTTCACCGAATTCGCCTTCCTCAAGGGCTTCACGCCCGACTCGGTGGGCAACACGCCGATCAAGGGCCTGCCGGACTACCTGTTCGTCGCCTTCCAGTCGACCTTCGCCGGCATCACCACCGCGCTGATCGTCGGTGCCTTCGCCGAGCGCATCAAGTTCCGTGCGGTACTGCTGTTCTCGGCACTGTGGTTCACCCTCAGCTACATCCCGATGGCACACATCGTCTGGGGCGGCGGCTACCTGGGTGAACTGGGCGCGATCGACTTCGCCGGTGGCACCGTGGTCCACATCAACGCGGGCGTGGCCGGCCTGGTTGGCGCGTGGTTCGTCGGCAAGCGCCTGGGCTACGGCCAGACCGCGCTGAAGCCGCACAACGTACCGTTTACCTACATCGGCGCCATGCTGCTGTGGGTGGGCTGGTTCGGCTTCAATGCTGGTTCCGCCGCCGCCGCCGATACGGTGGCCTCGCTGGCCTTCCTCAACACCGTGCTGGCCACCGCTGCCGCGGTGCTCGGCTGGACGCTGGTGGAAGCGATCGGCAAGGGCAAGCCGTCGGCACTGGGCGCGGCCTCGGGTGCGGTGGCCGGCCTGGTCGGCATCACCCCGGCCTGCGGCACGGTCGGCCCGCTCGGCGCGATCGTGATCGGCTTCGTCGCCGGCGTGGTCTGCGTGTGGGGCGTGACCGGCCTCAAGCGCCTGCTCAAAGTGGACGACACGGCCGACGTGTTCGGTGTGCATGGTGTCGGCGGCATCGTCGGCGCGATCCTCACCGGCGTGTTCAGTGCACAGTCGCTGGGCGGTACCAAGGCCGATCTGGATATCGCCCACCAGGTGTGGGTGCAGGTGGTCAGCGTCGGCTTGACCGTACTGTGGTCGGCGGTGATGACCGCGGTCATCCTGCTGGTGGTCAAGGTCGTGGTCGGCCTGCGCGTGACCGAAGAGGCCGAACGCACCGGCCTGGATGTGACTTCGCACGGCGAGTCTGCCTACGAGGCCTGATGCATGATGGGCGGCCCTGCGGGGCCGCCTTTTGCGTTTGGTCGGTGCCAGGCTTGCCTGGCACTGCTCCTGCTCTGGTGGGTGCCGACCGTTGGTCGGCACGGCGGCATGCATCATCGGGCCTGATCGCGCACAATCGGGCCATGCACCCGATCCGCACGTCCCTGATGCTCTCGGCCTGCCTGCTGGTGGCCGCCTGCGCCTCCACGCCGCAGGAAACCCGCAACCCGCTCGCCACCTGGGTGCCATCACCGAACCAGAACGCGCGCACGCCGGTCATCATCGTCATCCACCACACGGAGCAGAAGTCGGTGCAGCAGAGCCTGCATACGCTGCGTACCGCCAACAGCGGTGGACCGGTCAGTGCACACTACCTGATCGGCGCCGATGGCCATCGCTACCAGCTCGTCGCCGATGAGCGCCGTGCCTGGCATGCCGGCGCCGGGCGATGGGGCACCATCACTGATCTCAACTCGGCTTCGATCGGCATCGAGCTCGACAACGATGGCCGCAGCCCGTTCAGTGCGGCACAGATCGAATCGCTGATCGTGCTGCTGCGCGACCTCACCACGCGCCTGAACATCCCGCCGCGCCAGGTGATCGGCCATGCCGACCTGGCGCCGACGCGCAAGCAGGATCCGAGCCGCTTCTTCCCATGGCAGCAGCTGGCCGAGGCCGGGTTCGGCGTGTGGCCGCGCGCGGCCGATGGTGCCGCACCGGAAGGCTTCGATGGGTGGAATGCGCTGGCCCGCTTCGGTTATCCGCTCGACAACCGCGAAGCCACCGTCGCCGCCTTCCACCGCCGCTTCCGTGGCCGCGACGACCTGCCGAAGACGCTGGATGCCGAGGACGCCCGCATCCTGCATTCGTTGCTGCTGCAGATGCCGTGACCCCGCGCATGAACGCTTGACCCCGCGCTGGGTTGCCGCCCAGCGGCCGGCACTCCACCATGGCGGCATGATCGATTCCGCTACCTTCTTCAAGCGCATGCACTGGACCCTGTTGGCAGCGGTGGTGCTCGCAGGCTGCTCCACCACCGCTCCGCGCGCAGGCTCCGAAGCGCCCACGCCGACCTCGCCGCCGGCGGCCACTTACGCCAAGGTCGACTGGAAAGCCCTGCCCGCAGTCTCCGATGCTGATCTGCAGGCCGGCTTCGTGGCTTGGCGCAGCAGCTGCGCCCGCCTGAAGAACGACGCTGTCTGGGCCAAACCCTGCGCCACCGCCGCCGCGGTGTCAGACAAGGACCCGGCCGCGATCCGCCAGTTCCTGCAGCGCGATCTCGATGCCTACGCGCTACGTGCCGGTGGCCATCAGGCCGACGGGCTGATTACCGGCTACTACGAGCCGATCTACCCCGGCAGTCTTACCCGTACCGATAAGGCCACGGTGCCGGTGTACGGCACGCCGGATGATCTGGTGGTGGTGCAGCTGGAGAGCCTCTACCCGGAACTGAAGGGCAAGCGCCTGCGCGGGCGCGTCGAAGGCAAGGTGCTCAAGCCCTATGACGACGCCGGCACCATCGCGGCCAAGGGCGCCAAGGCGCCGGTGCTGGCCTGGCTGACCGACCCGATGGACCTGCAGCTGCTGCAGATCCAGGGGTCCGGCCGCGTGCGCCTGGCCGATGGCAAGCAGGTGCGGCTGGCCTACGCGGAACAGAACGGCCACCCCTACCGTGCGATCGGCCGTTGGCTGGTGGACCAGGGCCAGCTGAAGAAGGAAGACGTCACCATGGACGCCATCCGCGCCTGGGCCCGGGCCCATCCCGCGCGCGTACCGGAACTGCTGCGCAGTAACCCCAGCTACGTGTTCTTCGTGCGCACCCCGGACAGCCCGGAAGGCCCGCGCGGTTCACTGAACGTGCCGCTCACTGCCGGCTACAGCGTGGCGGTGGATCGCACCGTGGTGCCACTGGGCAGCCTGCTGTGGCTGTCCACCACGCGCCCGGACGGCAGCCCGGTGGTGCGCCCGGTGGCTGCGCAGGACACCGGCGGCGCCATCGCCGGCGAAGTGCGCGCCGACCTGTACTGGGGCAGCGGCGATGCCGCCGGCAAGCTGGCTGGCGACATGAAGCAGAAGGGCAACATCTGGATGCTGTGGCCGAAGGGCGTGCCCCTGCCGAACTGAACCGGCAGGGGTCGGATCCCTTCCAAAGGAAAGGGCTCTGACCCCGGATGCCTGATAATGGCGCCATTCCGTACTTTCCGGCTGCGCCTGCGGCCAGGGCTCCTGCAATGACCTACGCAAAGCACACCGCAAAATCCGGCGCGAAATCGGCCGCAAAGAAGTACTACAAGCACTGGGCCGAATCGGGCCTGGGCAAGGGCAATGTGCTGATGGAAGCGCGCGGCGAGAAGATCGTGCGGCAGGTGGAAATCTACGGGACCAAGATGGTCTGGGCCGACGAGCATGCCCACAGCGACGACCGCTTCCTGCTGGCCGACCAGCCAGTGTCGTTCCTGGATTTCGACGAGGACGACGAAATTTCCGCGCGTGAATTCGAAGCCGCCTGGAAGAAGGCACGGGAAGCCACCGGCTACCAGGTGTAATCCCCCCGGCAGCCGCCCTTGTAACGCCGAGCCTTGCTCGACGCCGCAAAAATCGGGCGCGTGAAATGTTATATGATTACATTTCACCGTAGCCGCCCCTTCCCATGAAGACTCCCACCCTGGTGGCCGCCCTCGCGGCCGCACCGTTCGCCCCTGAAGCCTTCGCACAGTCGGCCGACGCCGCGCTCACTCTCGGCAAGGTGCAGGTGCACCAGCACGGCGAAGGCCAGCTCAGTGCGCATCAGGTACTGACCTCGGTGGATGTCCTGGGTGCAGACCAGATCGAAAACCGCAACGTCTCGCACAGCTGGGAATTGCTCGGGCAGATGCCCGGCATCCAGCTCACCGAAACCCGGCAGGGCGCCGAATCGGGCAAGGTCAGCTTCCGCGCCTTCAACGGCGAGGGCTATCTCAATGCCATCAAGACGCTGATCGACGGCATCCCCAGCAACGTCAACAGCGGCAACCAGCGCTTCATCGACATGCTGTTCCCGCTGGACATCAGCTACATCGAAGTGGTGCGCGGTACCAACGACCCGCGCTACGGCCTGCACAACATCGGCGGCAACGTGAACTTCGGTACGCGCCAGGGTGGCAGCTACACCGATGCGCGCCTGGCCTACGGCAGCTATAACACCCGCGATGCGCAGCTGGCAGTCGGCCGTGAAGCCGATGGCTTCGCGCAGAACTATTTCGTCGGCACCCAGGCCAGCGACGGCTACCGCGACCACGACACCTCGAAGAAATATTCGCTGGGCGGCAAGTGGTTCTACGGCTCGCTGGACGACGGCCTGCGCGTGGGACTGACCGCGCGCGCGTACCACCACGAAGCCGACGAACCCGGCTTCATGACCGCCGACGAGCTGCGCACGCACCGCCGTGGCAGCGAGCTGCGCAACGGCAACGATGGCGATGACCGCGACATGCGCCAGCTTGCCGCGCACCTGGACATGAAGCTGTCCGACGCAATCACCTTCGGCACCCGCCTGTACTACAACCGCTACGAAGACGACCGTCGCGTGACCTTCAGCGACCTGCCCACCGGCAACCTGCCGCGCCAGCGCCGCGTATGGGACGAGCGGCAGCATGGCCTGCTCAGCACGCTCACCTGGCAGGCCAGCCCCACGCTCACCGTCGAAGGTGGCCTGAACTACGAGCAGCAGGACAACGGCTACCTCCGCGAGCGCTACGCCTACGCCGAACCCACTGATTTCAGCCAGCCCCCCGCGCGGGTGCAGAACAATGATCGCCACAGCTTCGACAACTGGGGCGCCTACGTGCAGGCCGTCTACCAGCCCGTCGAGGCCTGGAAGATCGTGCCGGCCTACCGCGTCGACCGTTTCAGTGGCCGCACCCACCTGATGAACGGCCTCAGCGGCCGCCTGCAGGATTACGGCAGCATCGGCCAGCCCAAGCTGAGCATCATCCACACCCTGGGCCAGACCACCCACGTCTACGCGAACTGGGGCCGCACCTTCCAGGTGCTGACCGGCTCCACCGCACCGGCCTACCTCACCCCGGGGCAGGCGCCCTTGCAGCCGTCCACCAACACCGGCATGGAGCTGGGCCTGAAGTTCCAGCCGTTCGCGGGAAGCCAGGCACGCCTGGCGGTGTGGCAGCAGGATGCGGAAAACGAGGTGTCCAACATGCCAGCCACCGGCACCACGGTCACCCTGGGCAAGACCCGCCGGCGCGGCGTGGATGCGCAGCTGAGCCTGCAGCTGGGCGACGACTGGACGGTGTGGGCGTCGCACGCCTACCAGGAAGCGAAGATCACCCGCGACGACCGCGATGCCAGCATTTCACTGCAGGGCCGCGAAGTGGCCGCCACCCCGCGCCACATCAGCAATCTGGGCGTGGACTACCGCGCCACGGATGCGCTGCGGCTGGGCCTGCAGGCGCGTGCACAGGGCGATTACTACCTGGAAGAGCGCAACGTGGCCGGCAAGTTCGGTGGTTTCGCCGTGCTCGACCTCAGTGCTGCCTATCAGCTCAGCCCGCGTTTCAGCGTGGACCTGCAGCTGAAGAACGTGACCGGCCGCGAGTACGCCTACGCCTGGTACGACAGCTTCTTCTGGGACAGCGCCCGCCCGATGTTCTCGCCGGCGCCGGGCCGCAGCGTGTTCGTCGGCCTCAACATGAAGCTGTAACCGGCCACGCATGTGGTCGTGGTCGAGCTTGCTCGACCTGCGGCAGGGGTCAGAACCCTTTCCAGG
This sequence comes from Stenotrophomonas maltophilia group sp. P373, assembly GCF_053295075.1. Lineage (NCBI taxonomy): Bacteria > Pseudomonadati > Pseudomonadota > Gammaproteobacteria > Lysobacterales > Lysobacteraceae > Stenotrophomonas > Stenotrophomonas maltophilia group sp. P373. Next base: position 157,015 of record NZ_CM129994.1, read on the forward strand.
CGGAAAGGGATCCGACCCCGGACCCCGCAGCGCATGCGGTCAGATCCCTTTCCGCGAGGAAAGGGCTCTGACCCCGAACCCCGCGTTTTGCACTACATTGGTGCAATGTCCGACCCCTCTCCCCCGCCGTCCCTCGATGCCCTGGGCACGCCGCTGGCCTGGGCCGGGGCCGATGGCTGCATCGCCGGCTGCAATCCGGCGTTCGCCCGCTGGCTGGGCGTCAGCGCCCGGCGACTGCTGGGTCGCCCATTGGCCGCGCTGGAAGTGCAGGGCGAGGCACTGGCCCATTTCCTGGCCCGCGATGAGCGCGACAGCCTGCGCTTGAACCGGCTGGCGCTGGCGGTGCCCGGCGAAGCGCCGCGCTTCGCCGAGGGCTGGATGAGCCGCCGCGACGATGGTGGCTGGCTGCTGGAGGCGCATCCGGTCGATGAATTCCCCGGGCTGGACCCGACCCAGGCCCTGCCCAGCGCGCTCAGCGCGGCGCTGAAGGGCTTGGCCCACGAGCTGCGCAACCCGCTGGCCGGGTTGAAGGGTGCGGCCCAGCTGCTGGCCCGCCGCGCGGCCCAGCGCGAGGCCAGCGAACGCGAGCTGATCGAGCTGATCGGCTCGGAGATCGAGCGCCTCAACGGCCTGCTTGACCAGCTGTTGTCGCCGGCCCCGGCCGCGCCGCATGCGGAACTGAACATCCATGCCGCGCTCGAGCGCGTGCTGCGCCTGGCCGAGAATGAGGCCGGCTGGGCGGTACGCCTGCAGCGCGACTACGACCCCAGCATTCCCGAATTCCACGGCGACGCCGACCGCCTCACCCAGGCGGTATGGAACCTGGTGCGCAACGCGATCCAGGCCGGCGCCGGCAACATCACCCTGCGCACCCGCGTGGAGCATGGCGTGCGCATCGCCGAGCAGCTGCACACGCTGGCGCTGCGCCTGGAAATCGCCGACGACGGCCGCGGCGTGCCCGAAGAACTGGCCGAACACCTGTTCCTGCCCTTGGTGAGTGGCCGCGCCGAAGGCACCGGGCTGGGCCTGGCGCTGGCCCAGCAGGTGGCGCGCGAGCATCGCGGCACGCTGACCTACCGCTCGCGCCCGGGCCATACCGTGTTCACCCTGCTGTTGCCGATCGGCAACGGCGCCGCCCCGGCCGAGGAGGCCCCGCGCGATGTCTGAGTCCCCCACCACCGCGCAGCGCATCTGGGTGGTCGATGACGATCGTGCCGTGCGCTTCGTGCTGTGCACCGCGCTGCGCGAGGCGGGCTACCAGGTTGTCGATTTCGACAGCGCTGCGGCTGCCCTGCAGGCCCTGGGCGAAGGCGCGCCGCCAGCGCTGCTGTTCACCGATGTGCGCATGCCTGGCGACGATGGCCTGGTGCTGCTGGACAAGCTCAAGGCCGCGTTGCCGCAGCTGCCGGTGGTGGTGATGTCGGCCTATACCGATGTCGCCAGCACGGCCGGTGCGTTCCGCGGTGGCGCGCATGAATTCCTGTCCAAGCCGTTCGATCTGGACGATGCGGTGGCACTGGCGCAGCGGGTGTTGCCGGCCGTTGCACCGGCACTCGCGGCACCCGCACCTGCGGCGGAAGCGCATAGCGACCAGCCGCCGCAACTGGTGGGTGATACGCCGCCGATGCGCGCGCTGTTCCGCGCCATCGGTCGCCTGGCGCAGGCACCGCTGGCGGTGCTGATCACCGGCGAGACCGGCACCGGCAAGGAGCTGGTGGCCAATGCGCTGCATCGCGAATCACCGCGCGCGCTGGGTCCGTTCGTCGCGCTCAATACCGCTGCAATCCCGTCCGAGCTGCTGGAAAGCGAGTTGTTCGGCCACGAGGCCGGTGCCTTCACCGGTGCGCAGCGCCGCCACATCGGCCGCTTCGAGCAGGCCAACGGTGGCACGCTGTTCCTGGATGAGATCGGCGACATGCCGTTGCCGCTGCAGACCCGCCTGCTGCGTGTGCTGGCGCAGGGTGAGTTCTTCCGCGTCGGTGGCCGCGAGCTGATCCGCGTCGACGTGCGCGTGGTGGCCGCCACCCACCAGGATCTGGAGGGACTGGTCGCGCAGGGGAAGTTCCGCGCAGATCTGCTGCACCGCCTGGACGTGGTGCGCCTGCAGCTGCCGCCACTGCGCGAGCGCCGCGAGGACATCGCGCAATTGGCCAGCACCTTCCTGGCTGCCGCCGCACGCAAGCTGGATACGCCGCCGAAGCGCCTGACCGCCGCGGCCCTGCAGGCGTTGCGCGAGCACGACTGGCCGGGCAATGTGCGCGAGCTGGAGAACGTGTGCTGGCGGATGGCCGCGCTGGCCGCCGCCGACACCATCGGCGTGGCCGATGTCGATACCGCGCTGAACCGCGCGCGCGGGCGCCGCAGCAGTACCAGCGCAGCCGATCCGGGGCAGTGGGAAGCGCTGCTGGCCGAATGGGCGCGCCGTCAGCTGGCCGAAGGCGTGGAAGGGCTGCACGCGCAGGTGCGCGAGCGGGTCGACCATGCCCTGCTGGAGGCCGCGCTGCAGATCACCCACGGCCGCCGCGCCGAAGCCGCTGCCCGTCTCGGCCTCGGCCGCAATACCCTTACCCGCAAGCTGGGCGCCGGGCGCCGTCGCGGGGGCCATTGAACGGTCCCTGCACGCGATCCTCGCACCGGCTTGCCGAACCGTTGATCGTTCATGGACGATGCCGTCCGTAGTGTCACCTGCAAGGAGTCTTCGATGCGTCTGTCCTTTGCCATCCTGCCGTTGTCCGCCGCCGTGCTGCTGTCTGCCTGTGGCAGTGCACCGAAGAAGGCCGAACCCACGCCGCCACCGCCGACCGTGGTCAGTGCTGCGAAGCAGGGCGAGGCCAATCTCGCGCCGGCCTCGGCCAGCATCGTCAGTGGCCGCATCGCGCTGATGGTGGAGCCCGGTGGCATCCACATCACTGGCCTGGTCGGTGGCCTGCAGCCGATGCAGCAGGCCGGCTTCCACATCCATGAGCGCGGCGACTGCAGTGCGGTGGATGCCAGCAGTGCCGGCAATCACTTCAATCCCGGTGGCGCTGCGCATGGCCGCGCCGGCACCGGCAAGCACCACCTGGGCGACATGGACAATCTGCGTGCCGACGCCCAGGGCCGCGCCAACGTCGATATCCACCTCAAGGGGGTTACCCTTGGCGGAGGCGCCGCCACCGATATCGCCGGACGCGCACTGGTCGTGCATGCCAACGCCGACGACTATCGCAGCCAGCCCGCCGGCAATGCCGGCGTCCGCATCGCCTGTGGCGTGATCCGGGTCGTCCGCTGATCACTGCAGGCATCATCGAGGGAGAGATTCCAATGCGTCTGATCCACACTTCGCTGTTTGCGGCCATCGCCGCGCTGGGCCTGGCGGCCTGCAACCAGCAGCCCGCCGCGCCGCAGACTGAAACCCCGCCGGCTGACGGCGCCACCACCGAACCGGCTGCAGCGCCGGCACCGGCGGCTGCACCGACGGGCGATGCTTCGGCAACGGCCGAACTGGCACCGACCCAGGGCAACGAGACCAAGGGCAGCGTCACCTTCAAGGTGGTTGATGGCAAGGTCCACGTGACCGGCCAGATTACCGGCCTGAAGCCGGGCAGCGAACATGGCTTCCACATCCACGAGAAGGGCGACTGCAGCGCGCCGGACGGCATGAGCGCCGGCGGCCACTTCAACCCGGGCAAGCAGGATCACGGCAACGTCGCCACCGATCCGCACCACGGCGGCGACATGCCCAACATCAAGGCCGACGACAAGGGCGTGGCCACCATCGACGGCCCGGTGTCGAGCAACGTCAACATCGGCAAGGGTGATGACTTCGACATCATCGGCCGCGGCCTGATCGTCCACGCCGATGCGGACGACTACAAGACCCAGCCGACCGGCAACGCCGGCGCGCGCCTGGCCTGTGCGGTCATCCAGAAGGCTCCGTAAGGGCGCTCTTGCTGGAAACGGAAAACGCCGGCGCAAGCCGGCGTTTTTCGTGTGGATCCCGCCGGACATGGCCCGGCGAAATACGTCCGTCGATCAGCGCGCCAGCAGCTCGCGCGCGTCCTGGCCGGCCTCGCAGTGCACGAACAGTACCGGCACGCCATGTGCTTCCAGCACCGCGGCCATCTGTCGCTGGCGCATCAGGAACTGCTCGTAGATGCCCTTCAGGCGATCGCAGTCGTTCTTGCTGTGGCTGTAGTGCGCGCACCAACCGGCCGGGTCGAACAGCGCCATGCGTGCTTCGCCATGCGTATAGCGCAGCAGCGGCTCGGGCGCGGCATTGAGCCACTCGTCCTCGCCCGGCGCCATGATCGCGGTCTCGATCAGCGGCCACAGTGCGGCCAGGCCCTGGTTGTCGTACTGCATCGACATCATCGCGGCCAGGTCGTTCACGGTGAAATAGCGCGCGTGCTGGATGCGGGCACCGAAGGTGTTCTGCGCCATCAGCGCGGTGTCGGCGTGCGCCATGCCGTTGGCCAGCAAGGTTTCTTCCAGCGCATCGGCGACCGCGCTGGTGGTGGCCACGTCGCTGCCGGTCAGCAGGAACGGCACCACGCGCAGGCCACCGCCCACCAGCGTGGCATCGGCCTGGAACGGCAGTGGCACGTCACCTTCGGCATCGGTACCGAAGGCCAGCAGGCGCGGGCCCTGGTTGCGGCCCGGGGCACGCATCTGCAGTTCTTCCAGGCGGCGATGGATCGGCCAGCCCGGACGCAGCACTTCGGCCGGGTCGAAATGCGCGGCGGCGAACACCAGGTCCAGCTCGGCCACCTGTGGCACCAGCTTGGCCAGGTCACGGCCGACGCGTTCGGCCAGTTCACCGGCCTGTTCAGCGCTGAGCACCGCCTGGCGGGGGATTTCGCCGCCGGCCAGTTCCAGGGCCAGCACGCCAAGGGCATTCATCGCGGGGTCGGGTTTGCTCATGGTTCCACGGTTGGCCCATCACAGGGCGGCAGCTACACTTGGCTCCATTATGCCTGCTCCGTCGTGCAGGCCATGTTGCAGACACCCTCATCCATGCCAGGTATCTCCATGCCCAACGCTCGTCCCGTCGCCATCCTCGGTGGCGTCCGCATTCCGTTCTGCCGCCAGAACACCGCGTATTCGGATGTCGGCAACCTCGGCATGTCGGTCCGTACGCTGGGTGCGCTGGTCGAACGGTTCGGCCTGCATGGCCAGCAGCTGGGTGAAGTGGCAATGGGTGCAGTGATCAAGCACTCCAGCGACTGGAACCTGGGCCGCGAAGCCACGCTGTCGTCCGGCCTGTCGCCGCTGACCCCGGGCATCACCCTGCAGCGTGCCTGCGGTACCTCGCTGGACAGCATCATCACCGTGGCCAACAAGATCGCGCTGGGCCAGATCGAATCGGGCATCGGCGGTGGTTCGGACACCACCTCCGACGTGCCGATCGTCTACGGCAAGAAACTGCGTGCACGCCTGCTGGCGGCCAACCGCGCCAAGAGCACCGGCGACAAGATCCGCGCGCTCACCGCCGGCTTCAAGTTCTCCGAGCTCAAGCCCGAGTTCCCGGGCGTGGCCGAGCCGCGCACCGGCAAGAGCATGGGCGACCACTGCGAGGACATGGCGAAGGAGTGGAACATCTCGCGCGACTCGCAGGATGAGTGGGCGGTGTCGTCGCACAAGAAGCTGGCCGCCGCCTACGAGCGTGGCTTTTTCAACGACCTGATCGCACCGTTCCGTGGCGTCGAGCGCGACAACATCCTGCGCCCGGACACCTCGCTGGAAAAGCTGGCCACGCTGAAGCCGGCGTTCGACAAGGTTTCCGGGCGTGGCACGCTCACCGCCGCCAACTCCACCCCGCTGACCGACGGTGCCGCTGCAGTGCTGCTGGCCAGCGAAGAGTGGGCACGCGCGCATGGCCATGAACCCCAGGCTTACCTGCGTGACGCGCACGTCGCCGCGGTGGACTTCGTGCACGGCGAAGGCCTGCTGATGGCACCGACCATCGCGGTGCCGGAGATGCTCAAGCGCAACGGCCTGACCCTGCAGGACTTCGACATCTACGAGATCCACGAAGCCTTTGCCGCACAGGTGTTGTGCACCCTGCGTGCGTGGGAGAGCGAGGACTACTGCCGCAACCGCCTGGGCCTGGACGCGCCGCTGGGCCGCATCGACCCGGACAAGATCAACCTGCTGGGCTCGTCGCTGGCCACCGGCCACCCGTTCGCCGCTACCGGCGCACGCGTGATCGCCACGGCAGCCAAGCAGCTGGCCGAACGCGGCGGTGGCCGCGCACTGGTGTCGATCTGCACCGCTGGCGGCATGGGCGTGGTGGCGATCGTCGAACGCTGATCGCATCCATCGGTGGGTGCCGACCGTTGGTCGGCACGATCCGGCCGGCACTCCTGGAACTGAAAACGCCGCCCATCGGGCGGCGTTTTTTTTGTTCGGATTGTTGCTCTGGTGGGTGCCAAATTCACCGGTGGATGCCGGCCAGCGGCCGGCACTACCCCTCAGGGCAACCGCGGGTTGCCGAATTCGTCGCGCTCTTCGTTGGCGTCATACACCGGCGGCTGTGCAACGATGGGCTGCTCCTCCACCGTGGCGCGCAGCGGCGTCTCGGTGCCACGCACCAGTTCCACGCTGTCCTCGCCGCGCTGCAGGCGCAGCGCATTGGCCAGGCACTGCGCGGCCAGCGCGTGTTCGCCACGTTGCGCGAACACTTCACCCAGCGCTTCCCACGCCGGTGCACCGGCGCCCGCGGCAATGGCCTCGTGCAGGAACGCATCGGCGGCATCCCATTGCTGCTGGCCCAGGGCCACGCGGCCCTGTGCCAGGCGCAGGGCGGCCGAGTCATCGTGCACGTTGCGCCAGCGCGCCAGATTGGCCTGGCGGGTGGCCAGGCGCTCGGCGGGCAGGCGGCCATACAGCGCCACCAGATCGTCATTCCAACGCTGGTCCAGTGCCTGTTCCAGCGCCAGCAGCGCCGGCTCATCCCAGTCCAGCGCCACCGCACGGCTGGCATAGGCGCCCACCACGTCCGGGGTGGGGCGCAGCGCCTTCGGGGTGGCCTCCCACTGTGCGGCCAGCGCGTTGACGTCGGCCGCTTCCAGCAGCGCCTGTGCGGCCAGGCGTGCCTCCAGTTCGCTGTTCGCGTCGGCCGGCAGCACCTTGCTCTGGCGCAGCGCACCCAGCTGGCCATACGCTTCGTGGGCGCGGCCGGCCTGTGCCAGCGCTTCCGTACGCAGCCACAGGCCGCGTGGCGGCAGCGGCTGGATCGCCGCTACGTCCAGCGCGTTGATCGCATCGACTGGCAGATCGCGCGCCAGCAGCTGTTCGGCGCGCAGCAGCGCCTGCAGGGTGGCGTCACTTTCGCCCAGGCGCTGCAGCAGCGCCTCTCCGGCGGGGCCGTCGGCGCGTGCCTGCGCGCTGCGCACGGCGGTGGCCAGTGCCACCGCGCTCACTTCCGGGTCCCTGGCGGCGCCGTCCAGCAGCTTCTCCGCACGTTGCCACTGGCCATGCTCGTAGGCCTGCAGGCCGTCGATCAGGCGCACCCGGCCCTGCTTGCGGCGGTAGCGGCCCCAGGCACGGAACGGTGCAGCGATCAGGCTCCACAGCAGCCACAGCACCAGCACCGTGATCACCGCCAGCAGCGCTACCTTCGGCAGGTTGCTGTGATAGTCGTAGCCGCCGTAGCGCAGGGTCACTTCGCCGAAGCGGTTCAGGTCATCGGCGCCGAGCCATTGCGCGGCGACCACGCCGATGGCCACGGCCAGCAACAGCACGACCAGGGATTGCAGGGGTTTCATGCGGGCTTACCTCCGGTCGGTCTGGGTGCGCAGTTGTTGCAGGGTGCTGCCAAGGACAGCGTCGTTGGCCTGCAGCGGCAGTTCGCGCAAGGCCTTCAGTTCAGCACGTTGCGCGCGCAGGGCCGGTGAATCCGGCCAGCGCCGCTGTGCCCACTGCTCCACGCGGTCCAGAGCGGTGTTGCGGCCCGCGCGGTCGCCGCGCTCGATCGCGGCGCGCGCCAACGTCAATTCCAGCTGCAGTGCATCGTCGGCGTTGCGCTTTTCGGCGGCCGTCAGCGGGCCGTTCTGGCGGCTCGGGGTGATGTCCACGAACGGTGCCAGCGTGGCCTGCCACCAGGGCTTGGCGGTGCTGCTGCCGGTCGTGCCGGTGATCTGCGAGGGCAGGCCCTGCAGCGCGCGGGCCACGGCATCCAGGCGCTGCAGCGACTGCACGCGCGGGCCGGTGCCGAGCGCATCCAGCGCCTCGCGCTCCTGCACCAGCGCCTGGCGCAGGTTCAGGCCATCAGCGTCGGGCAGTTCGGCCAGTGCGGTGGCCGCCTGTGCATACAGGCGGCGTGCGCCGTCCACGTCGTCGGCGTAGTTCAGGCGCTGCGCAGCCTGGGTCAGCAGCAGCTCGGCCTCATCGCGCTGCACCGCCTGGCGGCCCTGGTTGGCACTGTCGGCCAGCTTGGCCAGGTTCTCTTCCAGCAGCGCGCTGCGCTGTGAGAGTCCCAGCATCTCGTCGCGCAGCACGCGGTTGGTGGTCGCCGCATCCTGCAGGCGCTGGCTGGTCGCGCGCTGGTCACGGCGCAGCGCATCCAGCGTGGCCTCCAGGCCCTTCAGCTGTACGGCCGTGGTCTGTGCCTGCGCTTCCTGTTCGCGCTGTTGCTGCTGCCAGACGTACCAGCCGGCATAACCGCCCGCGCCGAGCACGACCACGGCGGCCAGCGGCAGCAGCCAGCGCACGGGTCGATGGGGTGGGGGTGCGGGCGGAGTATCGTTCATCAGGCTTCCTTGTCGGCAACGTCGCCGGTCGGGGTGCCGGCAGGCTGCGTTGTGCACAGCATCACCGTTGCCGACGGCAGCGGCAAGCGTGATCCACGTCCCTGTTCAGGTCGCTGCCGGGGCGGTGAGCGTGGCGTGTGCAGCGGCCACCAGCTGCGCAGCGGTGGGGCCGGCGCTGCGTGTGATGCGCTGCAGGCCGAGCGCCTGCGCCTGTTCGCCGAGGCGGTCACTGGCAACCACCACGCGGGCAGACGCCCGCAGGCGCTGCTGCCCGGCCGGCGGAAGCTGTTGCCAGAAATGCTGCAGGGCTTCGCCACTGCTCACGGCCAGCACCCACGGCTGTGCTGAATGCGCCAATCGCGCCAGCGTTCGCGGGGGCAGTCGCAGCAGGCGACGCTGGTAGACATCGGCACGTTCGATCGTGGCGCCCGCCGCCTGCAGCTGCGCGGCAATCAGGCCACGCCCGCCGGGGGCGGTCACCAGGCCGATGCGCAGGCCCTGTACGTCGGCCAGCACCGGCAGCGCCAGCAGGCCTTCACTGTCCATCCGCTGCGGCGCGTGCACCTCGGTGATGCCGTGTGCCCGCAATGCGCGCGCAGTGCCTTCGCCCACGGTCAGCCACGGGCTGCGCTGCACGTCGGCCAACGGCAGCAGGGACGCGGCTGCGGCAACGGCGGCCGGGCTGGTGAACACCACCCGATCGCAGTTCAGCGCGCGTTGCAGCTGGCGCACCACAGCCGTGCCATGCAGGCGCTGCAGGCGCCAGGGCGCCAGGGCCAGGACATTCCCGCCCAGCCGGGCAACGGCGCGGCGCAGCGCCACGTTCTGGCCCCGCGGGCGCAGCGAGATCAGGGTCCAGCGTGGGCCGGAACGGGTGGCGCCAGTGGGTATCGTATGGTCGACCATTGCCTGCATTATGCGGGCCCTTCGTTGTCGTGGTCGCTGCTCCGATGTCCGTTGATGCCCTGACTTCCTCGTTGGCCGCCCTGCAGGACGTGCTGGACTGCATGCCGGCGGTCCGCGCCATGCAGATCCAGCTCGACGGCTATGCCGATGGCGTGCTGCGCATCACCGCGCCGCTGGCGGCCAACGTCAACGACAAGGGCAACGCCTTCGGCGGCAGCCTGGCCTCGGTGCTGACCCTGTCCGGCTGGGCGCTGGTCAGCCTGCGCCTGCGCCTGGCCGGCCACGATGCCGAGGTCTATGTGGCCGACAGCAACCTGCGCTATCTGGCGCCGGTCTATGAGGACCTGCACGCCCACGCCGAAGCCGCTGAAGCCACCGGCTGGGACGCCTTCCTGAATACCTTCCGGCAGCGCCGCAAGGCCCGCATCAGCATCATCGCCACCCAGCCCGGTGCCGATGGCAAGCCCGCCGCCGAATTCAGCGGTCGCTTTGTTGCCTTCGCCAAAGGGTAGGATGGCAGGCTGACGTTCTGGGGAAACCACCGATGCGCCGCCTCATCCAGTTCCTGATGTATTCCCTGCTGCTGGCCAGTGCCGTGGCCTTGGCCGACGACCTCAGCCGCAAGCAGCGCAAGCTGCTGGAAGAGACCCAGATCGCCTACGGGGCGACCATCCGCTGGGGCAGCATGGACGATGCCATCGGCTACCTCGACCCCAAGCTGCGCAAGGAAAAGCCGCCGACCGAGTTCGAGCTCAACCGTTACGCGCAGCTGCGCGTGTCGTCCTATCGCGAGCGCAGCAGCGCCTCGCTGGACGGTGGCCTGGTCGAGCGCCGGGTCGAAATCGGGGTGATCAACCAGAACACCCAGGCCGAGCGCACCGTGGTCGTGGTCGAGCGCTGGCGCTGGGACCCGGAGGCCAAGCGCTGGTGGCAGACCGCCGGCCTGCCGGACCTGTGGAAGGGGCAGTGACGGGCCGCGTCCGGCTTGTGCGACAATCGGCGCCCGCTTAATCGACCCGTGACCTGAGTGAATTACGAAGAGTTGCTGGCCTTTGCAGGCCGAAACCCGATGCTGTCCGCGGCCCTGGTCGGCCTGACCGTGGCCATCATCGTCACCGAGATCCGCCGCCTGTTCCGGGGCTTCAAGGGCATCAAGCCCGCCGAACTGACCCAGCTGATGAACGCGGGCGGCACGGTGGTGGTCGACCTGTCGGCCAGCGGTGACTTCGAGAAGGGCCATATTGCCGGCAGCCGCAACGCCCAGGCCAGTGCCTTCGGCCCGGAGCACAAGCTGGTGGCCAACGCCAAGCAGTCGCCGGTGGTGCTGGTGTGCCGCAGCGGCAACGCTTCGGAAACCGCCGCCAAGGCGCTGAAGAAGGCCGGTTTCGAGAAGGTCTACGTGCTCGACGGCGGCATCCCCGCCTGGCAGCAGGCCGAGCTGCCGCTGGTCAAGGGCCGCAACTGATTGTCGCAGGTGGCGGATCCGGCCTTGTCTGGGCCGGGTCCCGCCCCCATCGCAGTAGTTCGACCATCGTTTTCATTGCATTCACCTGGAGTTACTGGAAATGTCCGAAGAGATCACCAACGGCGCCGCTGCGCCGGTCGATGCCGCTACCGGCCCCGCTTTCACCGTCGAGAAGATCTACGTCAAGGACGTCTCCTTCGAGTCGCCGAACGCACCGACCATCTTCAATGACCAGGTGCAGCCGGAGCTGCAGCTGAACCTGAACCAGCAGGTGCAGCGCCTGGGTGAGAACGCCTTCGAAGTCGTGCTGGCCGTGACCCTGACCTGCCAGGCCGGTGAGCGCACCGCCTACGTGGCCGAAGTGAAGCAGGCCGGCGTGTTCGGCCTGGTCGGCCTGGACCCGCAGTCGATCGACGTGCTGCTCGGCACCCAGTGCCCGAACATCCTGTTCCCCTACGTGCGCCAGCTGATCAGCGACCTGATCCAGGCCGGCGGCTTCCCGCCGTTCTTCCTGCAGCCGATCAACTTCGAAGGCCTGTACGCAGAAACCCTGCGCCAGCGCCAGGAGCAGGGCGACGCACCGTCGCTGGCTGACTCCGAGCCGGCCGGCAACGCCTGATTCCTGCCGCGACGTCACGGATGAGCACTCCCGCTGACAAGATCGCCGTGCTCGGCGCCGGTTCCTGGGGAACCGCGCTGGCCAGCCTGCTCGCACGGCACGGTCACCCGACCGTGCTGTGGGGGCGCGATGCTGCCGTGGTCGAGGCCATCGACCAGCGCCACGAGAATCCGCGTTACCTGCCGGGCATCCCGCTGCCGGACAGCCTGCGTGCTACCACCGACCTGGCGTCGGCGGTGGAAGGCGCGGCCTGGATCCTGGTGGTGACCCCCTCGCATGCCTTCGGCGAAACCGTGCGTGCGCTGGCGCCGCTGCGTCCTGCCGGTGCCGGCGTGGCCTGGGCCACCAAGGGCTTCGAACCCGGTTCGGGCCGCTTCCTGCATGAAGTGGCGCGCGAAGTGCTGGGTGAGGACGTGCCGTTGGCCGTCGTCACCGGGCCGTCGTTCGCCAAGGAAGTCACCCAGGGCCTGCCGACCGCGATCACCGTGCACGGCGACGTGCCCGAGTTCGCGCAGACGGTGGCCGAGGCGATGCATGGCCCGGCGTTCCGCGCCTACACCGGCGACGACATGGTCGGTGCCGAGCTGGGCGGCGCGATGAAGAACGTGCTGGCGGTGGCCACCGGCGTGGCCGATGGCATGCAGCTGGGCCTCAACGCCCGTGCCGGCCTGATCACCCGTGGTCTGAACGAGATGCTGCGCCTGGCCGCTGCGATCGGCGCCAAGCCGGAAACGCTGATGGGCCTGGCCGGCCTGGGCGATCTGGTGCTGACCTGCACCGGCGACCTGTCGCGCAACCGCCGCCTGGGCCTGGCCCTGGGCCGCGGCCAGACGCTGCAGGATGCCGTGCGCGAGATCGGCCAGGTGGTCGAGTCGGTGCAGACCGCCGACGAAGTGATGCGACAGGCGCGCCGCCATGGCATCGACCTGCCGATCTCCGACGGTGTGCGCGCCGTGCTGCATGGCGAGCAGACCCCGGAAGAAGGCTTGCGCGCACTGCTGGCGCGGGAACAGAAACCGGAGTATCCGGACACGCTGTTCAAGTGAATCGAAAAACCCCGGCCAGGTGCCGGGGTTTTTTATGTGCGCGACCCATCCACGCATGGCGTGGATCTACTGCCGAACCCGCTTCTGGTGGCTGCCAACCTTGGTTGGCGCCCGACGGCGGCAATCACCGCGCCCGCGGCGGCGCGTTGCTGTTGTCCATGTCCGAAAAGATCAGCCACGGCCCATTCCCCGCGCGCTTCAACGTGAGCGTGAACTTGCCGGTATCGCCCACGTTGTTGCCGTAGCTGTACGCACCAACGATGTAGCCCGGAAGAAGCTGCGCGCCTTCTGCATCGTGGGCAATTGCCGGCGATGCCATCAGCAGGGCACCGCAGAAGATCATGGCGAGTCGTGTGCGGCGCATGCGTCCAGGCCCTGGCGATGATGGGAAGGCTTCAGACGCATCCTAGCGCCGCGCCGCTGGTTAGAATCACGCGGCCGCAGATTCGGTGGACGCGGCGCAGATCAGACAAGGACACGCGATGAAGATGCGAATCACAGGGATGGCGATGATGGCCGCGCTGCTGGCAGCCTGCGGACAGGCACCGGAGAACACTGGCGAGGCCGCGCCTGCTGCGGCGCCAGCACCAACCACCGAAGCTCCGGCCGCCACGGCCACGGTGGTCGAGAAGGTGTGGGACAGCGAGGGCGAACCGGAAGACCCGGGCGCCGGCGGCGAACTCACCTGCGCGGACAATCCGCTGGCGACGCATTTCTTCACCCTGGTGGGCGGTAACACCGTGGACGACTGCGGCCGCAAGGACCCGAAGGTGCTGGCGGCCTTCAACGCGCTGATGAAGGACACCGCGGCAGCCGAATCCAGCGACAAGGAGATTCCCACGCTGCGCGAGCGCCTGTTGAGCGGACCCAGCGGCCCTGGCGAGCTGGTAGTGCTGCAGGGCGAGCCGTGGTGGTTCTACACCGCCTGCCAGGCCCACGACTGCCCCGGCACCGCGTTGGCGATGCTGTACTCACCCACGCAGGCGAAGATGGTCGGCCGTCTTACCGCGCGCTGCCGTGTGTGGTGGCTGGGCGAGCCGACGGCGGAACAACGTGAGCAGATCGAACAGCGCCAGCCACTGCAGGATGCCGCGTTGAAGGAAGACAGCGCGCTCTGCGAGTGATGTGGCGCCGGCGTCACCCGTCCGGCTGCATGCGCGCGCTGGCCTGTGCGTTCATCGTCAGGCACGCCATGATCAGCCCTTCCATCACCCGGTCGCCCACGTACTCGGCCTCCGTGCCGTTCTGGCGCACGCGTTCGGCCGCCAGCAGCAGCTCCAGCGTCACACGCTGGCCGGCCAGTGCACAGTCCGCATCGGCCAGCGCCATGCAACGGCCCGGCATCTGGTGACGCTCCGGCCAGGGTTGGCCATCGGCGGCCGCGCCTTTGCCGATGCGGTGAAGCGTGGCGATGAAGGCGTTCGGGTCGGTCGCAGCCGCGTGCTCTGAGGGCTCACCGCCAGTGGCGGACGAGCGATGCGGATGCAGGCGGGGGAAGTCCGGTGAGGTCATGGCAGTGCTCCGTGCAGGACAGACGGTAGCCGCCACGCAAAGGTGGCGGGCGGAGACGTGGCTCGAAAACCGGGAGATCACGAACAAGACCGGCAGGCGCAAGGCCTCCACGCTCCGCCCGCCATAGCCGGCAGACGGAATGCCAGCCGGCGCCACGCGGGGTGACGCCGGCTGGCAAGCGCAAACAACGTTCGTGATCTGACGGGTTTTCGAGGCCCGGCCACCCATCTTCCGGTGGCCCGCCATCTGTACCGCTGTCGCTGCGCAACGCCAATCAGACGAGTTGCAAACAGCGTTTGATCGAAGACGCTTTCAGCATTCTTGCACGCTGTTAAGCCGTCGCGGACGCAGGTGCCGCAACGTCCGTAGCAGCATGGGAAATATGCGACATGGTTCGAACTTGATGACAGGGATGTGGGTACCCCACCAAGCCGATGACGACAGTGCGGAGCGAAGAAGGTAAATCGAACTCGCCCCACTCTGGTTGTCAGCGCTCTTCGGGTCCTTCGTACCAAGCCTGAGTACGGTTCACGATCCGCACCACGGACAGCATGACCGGTACCTCGATCAGCACACCCACCACGGTGGCCAGCGCCGCTCCCGAGTGCACGCCGAACAGTCCCACCGCTGTGGCCACAGCCAGTTCGAAGAAGTTGCTCGCACCAATCAGCGCTGACGGGCCGGCCACGCAATGCGCCACGCCCAGACGGCGGTTCAGAAGGTAGGCCAGGCCCGAAGTGAAATAGACCTGGATCAGGATCGGCACCGCAATCAGCGCGATCACCAGCGGTTGCTTCACGATCTGCTGGCCCTGGAACCCGAACAGCAGCACCAGCGTCAGCAGCAGCGCGGACAGGGACAGCGGGCCCAGCCGTCGAAGCGCGCGCTGCAGGCCCGCCTCGCCGCTGCGCGAAAGCATCCAGCGCCGCAGCAACGCGGCCACCAGCACGGGCACCACGATGTAGAGGCCAACCGACAACAGCAGCGTGTCCCAGGGCACAGTGATCGCCGACAGGCCGAGCAGCAGCGCAACCACCGGTGCGTAGGCGACCACCATGATCGCGTCGTTCAACGCCACCTGGCTCAGGGTGAAATTCGCATCACCGCGGCACAGGTTGCTCCACACGAACACCATGGCGGTGCAGGGCGCGGCCGCCAGCAGGATCAGCCCGGCGATGTAGCTGTCGATCTGTGCTGCAGGCAACCAGTCCGCGAAGGCATGGCGCAGGAACAGCCAGCCCAGCAGCGCCATCGAGAACGGCTTCACGGCCCAGTTGATGAACAGTGTCACGCCGATGCCCTTCCAGTGCTGCTGCAACTGGCGCATCGCAGTGAAGTCGACCTTCAGCAGCATCGGGATGATCATCAGCCAGATCAGCACCGCAACCGGCAGGTTGACTTTGGCCACTTCGGCGGAGGCCAGCACCGCGAAGGCATCGGGCAGGACGTGGCCCAGCAGCGTGCCCATCGCAATGCACAGCACAACCCACAGCGTCAGGTGTCGCTCGAACAGACTCATGGCAGTGGCACCGTCACTGCGCGCCGTCGGTCGGCAGCAGCTGGCCGATCCGGTCCAGCGCGTGCTGCAGCGCTTCGCGTTCAGACCACACCGATTCGGGCAGTGCGAGCAGCGCACGCAGGCGCGTTTTCACGATGGCATGGGCCAGTGCGAAGGCTGCGGCCTTGTCGGCATCGCTGCCTGCCACGGCGGCCGGATCAGGCAGGCCCCAGTGGCTGCGGATGAAGTCACCGAACACCACAGGGCAGGCTTCGGCAGCGGCCGCGTCACACACGGTGATCACCAGGTCCATCGGGGCTGCGTCCACGAACTCATCCCACGACTTGCTGCGCAGCCCTTCAATGGGCATTCCTTCGGCCTGCAACTGGGCGAGCGCGAAGGGATTGATCTGGCCAGTGGGCTGGCTGCCCGCACTGAATGCGCTGAAATGATCGCCGCCCCAGGCGCGCAGGGTGGCTTCAGCCAGCACGCTGCGCGCGCTGTTGCCGGTGCAGAGGAACAAGACATTGCGGGTCATGTGGCTTCCGTGGTCAGTGAGTGGCTTGGACATGCACAGCGCGCTGGCCGGGCAGAGACTAGTGAACTCGGCAGAGCTGCGGATCGCCTCCGCTATCTGCGCGCGATCGCATCCGGCATAGCCGTGCCGCGCGAACCATGGGCCTGCCGACGTCGTCAGCAGCACCAGTTCCCAGACCTGCATGCGGCGGGCCATGTCCTCGGCCGCTGACAGCAACGCGCGCCCAAGGCCGGTATTGCGTTGGTCGTCGGACACCACCAGCGAGCGAAGCAGGGCCGACGCGCCGAAGATCTGCAATCCAACGGCACCCACGGGAACACCTTCGAGGTCTGCGACGAGAAACGCCACCTCGCTGCTTTCCAGATCGGCCACGGGCAACTGCGCCCGCTGCAGAAGGTCCCGGATGTAGGACAGGTCGTCGCGTGTGCCGGTACGAATCATCGGATCGGGTTTCATCTCAGCACCTGCATGCCGGTTCGTTCACCGTGCACCGCTCATCCGGGGAGCCCGCGCAGCAGTTGTGCGTCAGGTACTGGACCAAGCCGTTCATCGCATCGAAGTTGGCGCGGTAGCAGACGTGGCGGCCTTGGCTTTCGCTCTCCACCAGCCCGGCCTGCACCAGCTCCTTCAGGTGGAAGCTGAGCGTGGCTGGGGGTACCTGCAGGGCCGTGGCGATGTCGCCCGCCATGCGCCCTGCCGGGCCCGCCTCCACCAGCAGTCGGAAGGCAGCCAGGCGGGTGGCATGGCCGAGGGCGGTCAGGGCGGTGATTGCATTAGATGTTTCCATATTTCTAGAATAGTCGAATGAATGAGCCAATCACAAGCCTGGACCTGCCCAACCTGCTGGAATCGTCATTGCCCCAGCCCAATCATCACCAGCTCGCCGCGGCAGATCTGGGGCCGCCACGCATTCTCCTGCTCTACGGCTCGCTGCGGCCCCAGTCGTTCAGCCGCAAGCTTGCGCTGGAAGCCGAGCGGCTGCTGCGCCACCTGGGGTGCGAAACCCGGGTGTTCGATCCGCATGCGCTGCCGATGCTGGACAGCGTGGACAGGAATCACCCCGAAGTGCAGCGACTGCGCGAATGGTCACAGTGGTCGGAAGGGCAGGTCTGGGTCAGCCCCGAGCGGCATGGCACGGTCACCGGCGTGTTCAAGAACCAGATCGACTGGTTGCCGCTGGAAGATGGCAGCGTGCGGCCCACGCAGGGCAGGACGCTGGCGGTGATGCAGGTGAGTGGCGGCTCGCAGTCGTTCAACACCGTCAACACGTTGCGCGTGCTCGGCCGCTGGATGCGCATGCTGACCATCCCCAACCAGTCGTCGGTGGCCAAGGCCTGGCAGGAATTCGATGACGACGGCCGGATGAAACCCTCGCCGTACTACGATCGGGTGGTGGACGTGATGGAAGAACTGGTGAAGTTCACGCTGCTGACGCGGGGCCGGTCGGACTACCTGGTGGACCGCTACAGCGAGCGCAAGGGCGACGCGCACGCCGCGGCATTGGCGCAGGCTGCAGGGGCTACCGCTTCCTGAGTTCCAGCACGCGCGCTACCTGCTCGCGCGCTGCGCGCCCTTGCTGTTCTCGTCCTTTGCATCGCCACGGCTCTGCGCGAACGCGGGGAAGGTCTTTGCGATCGAATCCTTGTCCGGCAGGATGTAGAACACGCCGCCCTTCTGGAACGTGGATTGCACGATCTGTTCGTAGAAGCCGGGCGAAACGTTGATGCAGCCGTGGGTGACGCGGTTGTCGTCCGGCGTCGGCGTCGCCAGTCGTTCGGCGCGCTTTTCCTTCGGGCTGCCCGGTGGCAGCGGATGCATCGACACGGCGGAATCGTAGTCAACCCACAGCACGCGCCCGGCATCGTCGGAGGGGCCATAGGCACCAATGAAGCGGCCCGCAGGCGTGGTGCGGTCGTGGCCGGGAATCGCGCTCAGGGCGAGCTTGGCGACGCCGGGTGCGGAGTGATCGCCGATGGCCGAACCGAACAGCGCCGGCGCGGCGCCGCGCAGCTTGCCGTCGCCGCCGAAGACCAGGACCTGCGCGGCGGCCTTGTCCATGATCGCGAACGGATAACCCTGATTGTCCTTGCTGGCGACCACCCAGCCGGCCAGCTCGATCACTGTTTCGGAGACGCTCTGGTCGGGCGGAAGTTCATCAACGGCGGCCGCCGGTGGTGCGGGTGCGTCCTTGTCCCTGGCGTTGGCTACGCCGCTGCATGCAACGGCCAGTGCCACGGCCAGAGTGGCGTGCAGGGCGCGGTGTGCAGGGGAGGAGGAGGTACGAATGGGACGGCTCCTGGCAATGTAGATCTGAGGTGGAAGGACGCCAGTGGCCGGCGAGGGCCACTGGTTCCCGATACACAGGTGGATCAATTCAAACAGTGAGGGAGCGATCAGCCGCGCGGCTTGCGTCCGACGGGTGCCCTTTCAAGCTGCTGCACGCGGCCTTCGATCTGGTCCAGGCGCTGGTTGGCCTGCTGTGCCGACTGGTTGGCGGACTCGGCACTCTGTGCAGCGCCCTGCACCTTTACATCGAGCTGATCGAGGCGCGAGTTGATGGTTGCGAACTCGTCCTTGTAGGTGGCACAAGCGCCAAGGCTCACGGTGGCGATGAGCGCTACAGCAAGTGCGCGGGCCGTCTTCATGTGTTGCGGGTTCAGGTTCATTGCACTCCCTCCTTCGTCTGGGGAAGCTGGAATATAGCGGCGTTTGTTCCCCGCGCTGACAAGCCCTTTCAGCTGAAGTTGGAAGACGTGGAAGGGTTGTGAAATATGTTCGTCAGCGAAGCTTAACGAGTGAGATCAGGCGAGCTGATGTGCACAGAGGCGATGGCCTTGCGGTTGCTCGAATCGCCCAATTCATCAGCCTGAAGACGGCTTCATTCCTACCGGTTTTCCACAGACCCACACGCCGGGCGCCATTCACTTGCGGCAAACAGTGCCGGCGCACTTTCCGGACGCACCGCCAGCAGCGTGGCGACGGCACCGGCTTTATCATCGGCGCGGGCAACGTAGTCAGCGGCAATGCGGTAGCCGATCCAGTAGCCAAGATCGCCGCGGCGCGTTTCGTCGCCGGCTCCGTTGTAGAGCCATTGCGTCAGATCAGTACCGGCGCTGTCCCGGGCGAACTGGCGTTCCAGGGCGCATTCGCGGCCCTGCGTCCAACGACGCAGATGCGCGTTGGCCGGTTGCCCCGAGATCAGTTCGCCCACGTACTCGGCGCCGCCTTCAAGCAACGTCTGATAGAGCAGGGTCGGCTGCGCGACATCGACGCTCGCACCGGGCTGCTGCACGTGCACGTACTCATGGGCGATCAGGTGCACGAAACGATCGCCGATGTCGGGCTGCATCCAGTCGGCGTTGCACAGCGCCTCCAGTCCGATCACCACGCCGTCGGGCGTGGTGACACCGCCGCTGTTTCCCCGACCCACCAGCACGGTGACCGGCGGAAAACGTGCGGAGGGAAGCAGCGTGCCCAACCGATCGAGTGCCTTGGCAACCCGCTCGCGGATCTCCGGCAGCGCAGTCGCACAGGTACGGGCTTTGGCAAACAGCGCAGGTTTGTGCTGGATCGCATCTGCAAGACGATCCATCGAGCCGATACGGCTGTCAGTGAAGCTGCGTAGTGCATCCGTACCCGCATGCAGATAGCCGCGCTGCAGATCGTCGGCACTTGGCTTCCCTCCGCTTGCATCCAGCACGCTGAAGAAGCGCGCGACATCGTCGGTTTGAATCACGATGCGCCCGGAAGGGCGGGTACGTTCGGCTGCGTTGGCTACCTGCAGCATCATCGGCAGGGCGAAGAGCAGCAAAGCCCGCACTGTGCGCCGGGCATGAAGCGGAAACAGCAGTGACGCGATGGATGCGTGCGGCATGAGGAGTTCCCTGAACGCCAGCCTTATTTATACACCAGTCAGTTCAATATTCAGGGTCGATTAGACCCCCTAACGGATAATTCACACCTGTCGACCGCCTCCTCTCTCTCCCCCTCCCGGGAGGCGGCCGACGAAACCAAAATAATTAAAGGTGTGTCCCGATGAACAAGAATTCGCTGCTCGCCCTGGGTCTTCTGGCTGCCCTGCCGTTCGCTGCATCGGCAA
Organism: Stenotrophomonas maltophilia group sp. P373; assembly: GCF_053295075.1. Lineage (NCBI taxonomy): Bacteria > Pseudomonadati > Pseudomonadota > Gammaproteobacteria > Lysobacterales > Lysobacteraceae > Stenotrophomonas > Stenotrophomonas maltophilia group sp. P373. The sequence continues at coordinate 177,430 of NZ_CM129994.1, forward strand.
CCGATGGCCTGTCGTACAACTACGTTGAAGGCGGCTACGTGAACACCGATGCCAAGGGCGGCGACGCCGATGGCTGGAAGGTGAAGGGTTCCGTGGCGGTGCACCCGAACTTCCACATCTTCGGCGACTACAGCGCGCAGGAGACCGACACGTTCAAGAACGACGTCGACCAGTGGCGCATCGGTGCCGGCTACAACTACGGCATCGCACCGAACACCGACCTGGTGGCCCGTGTCGCGTACCAGAAGTTCGACATGAAGCACGGCCTGGACTTCAACGGCTACTCGACCGAAGTCGGCGTGCGTACCGCGTTCAACCCGTACGTGGAAGGCTACGTGATGGCCGGCTACGAGGACTACGCCAAGAAGCACGGTATCAACCCGGACGGCGAGTTCTACGGCCGCGTCGGCGCCACCGCCAAGTTCAACCAGAACTGGGGCCTGAGTGGCGAAGTGAAGCTGGCCAAGGCCGGCGACCGCGAGTGGTTCGTGGGCCCGCGCTTCACCTGGTAACAAACGCCTGTCGTTAGAGCGTGTTGTGCTGGCGTGTGACTCTCTCTCTCTCCCACACGCCAACCGAAGCCCGGCCTCGCGCCGGGCTTCTTCTTTTCTGTGCATCCGGTAGAGTGCAGGGCCGCAGGGCGGTCCTGCAGAGCCTGGCGCGGCGGATTCCAGCGCAATCACGATCAAGGGACATGATGAAGATGAAGGCGATCACCGCTGTGGCAGCACTGCTGCTGCTGGGAACGACGCAGGCGCGTTCGAGCGCCGAATGGAATCTGAAAGGCGCCAACCGTTCGGAAGGCCGGGTTGTGCTGACCCTGTTGAGCAAGACGCCCGAACTGACACCAGCCAACCGGCAGGCGGCCGAACAGACCGCAACGCGCCAGTGTGCAACCTGGGGCCTTCCCGCTGCCGAACTGAACGGTGAGATCGAGCGTGCGTGCGAAGGGCGCAGCCGTTTCGGCAAGTGCAAGCGGTGGCAGTTCACCATGCCCTTGCAGTGCAGTGCCGCGGTTTCACAGTGACGTCGTGTCGTTTGCCGCAGGGCATGGGGGTGCCCCGGCGAGGTGTTCGACTGGCTGCGCGAACGCGGTCTGCCAAGCGGTCGCTGCCAGCGTATCGCCCGGAGTGGGCCGCAGCAGTTCCATGTAGCGCAGGAATGCACGGTACTGCGCGCAGGACGGAACGAGAACTGCTCCGTCGCCGGTCAGGCGGTTCCGCTATGATCCCGGCACGTCGCCATTGACGATGCACCCGCCTCAAGCCAGCAGGAACTGCCGTGAATTCCCAGCCCGCACCGATCACCGCCCTCAACCACACGCTCGACAACGAGCCGCAGCAGATCACCGCGCCGCTCACCCACTCGGCGGCGTTCCTGGTGCTGAAGGTGAAGGACGACGAGGCGTCGATCGCCAAGGCACGGGAGGTACTGGCCAGCACTGATGATCTGATCAAGAACACCGCCATCCGCGAGATCGAGCGCACTTTCACCTGCAACGTGGCCATCGGCCATCGCGTGTGGCAGCCGCTGGTGGGCTCCACGCCGCCACGCGAGCTGAAGCCGTTCCGCGAGATCAAGGGCGCGACCCACACCGCTGTGTCCACGCCCGGTGACCTGCTGTACCACATCCGCGCACGCACCATGGACCTGATCGTGGCGTTCGAGCGCAACCTGCTGATGGCCTTCGGTGATGCGGTCGAGGCGGTCGATGACGTGGCCGGCTTCCGCTACTTCGATGGCCGCGACCTGCTCGACTTCGTCGACGGCACCGCCAACCCGGAAGGACTGTCGCTGCCGGAAGCCACCATTGTTGGCGATGAAGACCCGGAGCATGCCGGCGGCAGCTACGTGGTGGTGCAGAAGTACCTGCACAACCTCGATGCCTGGCGCGCGCAGAAGACCGAGGCGCAGGAGGCGATCATCGGCCGCACCAAGCACGACAACATCGAGCTGGACGATGCGCCGGCCGATGCGCAGAAGTCGCACAAGACGCTGTGCACCATCGAAGACGCCGATGGCGAGCACGAAATCCTGCGTGACAACATGCCGTTCGCCAACCCGGGCCGTGGCGAGTACGGCACCTACTTCATCGGCTACACGCGCCGCCTGTGGGTGATCGAGAAGATGCTCGAGCGCATGTTCATCGGCAATCCCGCGCCGCTGCACGACCGCATCCTCGACTTCTCCACCGCCACCACCGGCGTGACCTTCTTCGCGCCGTCGCGCAAGGTGCTGGCTGACCTGGGCGAGTGATCGCGGCTCCCGTCCTTGCGCATGCTACGGACCGCTCTGTTCCAGTAGATCCACGCCACGCGTGGATGGTGCGCACGCTGCCCGTAGCAGCCACGCATGGCGTGGCTCTACTGTGCCGCCATCCGCCTGTCATCTACCGCGCCGACCATGTCGTGCTGGATGGGAGTGCAGGAGGCGGGCGATGACCATGACCGGAAACAGGAGCGGCGCACGCCGCAGGTGGAAGCGGCTGGCAGCGTGGTTCGGTGCGCTGGCACTGGGGAGTGCCGCAGTGTCCGCACACGAAGCCCCTGCACACTGGATGGCCTACGCCACCGCCGTGGGTGGCCAGCTGCAGCAGCGCCTGCAGCAGGAGCAGGACCCGCAGGCGCAGCGCGTGCTGGAATGGCTGCAGGCACATCCGGACACGCCCACGCCGCTGCCGGTGAGCCTGTGGATCGCGGCGGATGGCCATATCTCGAAACTGGAATTCGACAGCCTGGGTGATGCCCGGGTCGACGCCGACCTGCGCGCGACGCTGCAGGCTGCGCCGTTGCAGGCGGCCCCACCGGCCGACATGCGCCAGCCGCTGCGCCTGGGTTTGGCCCTGAGCCCGTAGATCCACGCCATGCGTGGATGGCGCGCCGATTGCCCGCAACAGCCACGCATGGCGTGGCTCTACTGCGTTGCCACCTGCGGCTCGCGTGCGGCCGCGCTCCATGCGCGCAGGCCGAACACGGCCAGGCCGAGGAAGAACACGTACAGCGCGGCGGTCACATGCAGCGACTTGAACAGGTACGCACCCACATAGACCACGTCCACGGCGATCCATACCCACCAGCAGGCGACGTGGCGGCGCGCCTGCCACCACTGGCCGACCAGGCTCAGTGCGGTCAGCATCGCGTCCAGCCACGGCAGCGCGGCATCGGTGAAGGTGTGCATGCCGGCGCCCAGCATCACGCCGCCGCACAGGCCGATGGCCAGGTCACGCAAGAGCTTGCCGCGCGCCAGCGGCACGATGCGGATGCTGCCCTCATCGGCGGCGTGCTGGCGCCAGTTGAGCCAGCCATAGACCAGGAAGCCACCGAAGGCGACCTGCAGCAGGGTGTCCGAGTACAGCTTGGCCTCGGCGAACACCAGGCCATACAGCGTGACCGACAGCAGGCCCACCGGCCATGCAGACAACCGGCGGCGGGCCATCAGCCAGACGCCGAGGATGCTGCACAGCGCGGCGCTCCACTCGAGCATCACGCTGCTCACAGCGCGAACGTCACCGACAGGCGGGCCTGTCGTGGTGCACCGGGGAACAGGTAGTAGTCACCGCCGCTGCTGCCGGTATCGCGCCAGTAGAAGCGGTTGAACACGTTGTCCACCGACAGGTTCCAGGTCACCGCACGCTCGTGCAGGCGATGCTGGAAGCGCAGGCCAGCATCGAACACCGAGTAGTCCGGTGCGCGCACGCCGCCGTCGGCACGTGCGACGTTGGCACCGGCATAGCGCCAGCCGCCGGTCACGTCCAGGCCCTGCACGAACGGTAGCGCGTAGGCCACGTGCACGCTGGCGCGTACCTTCGGCACGTTCACCAGCTGATGGCCTTCATAGGCTGGCGTGCCGGTGTCGCGCGCACGCGCCTGCAGCACGCTGGCGCTGGCCACGATCTGCAATGCATCCGTCAGCTGACCGTTGGCGGTCAGCTCCAGCCCGGTGTGGGTCTGCGTGCCTTCCTCGACGAAGGTGTAGCCCACGTCGCTGTTGTCCGGCTTGGCGTACTGGTACGGCTGCGAAATGCGGAACACGGCTGCGCCCAGCGTCAGCGCCTCGACCGGCACGTACTTCAGGCCCACTTCCAGCTGCCGCGACTGCACCGACGGCAGGAAGGTATCGGCATTGCTGGTCCAGAACGGCGCTTCCTGGCCCAGCGAAATGCCGCGCACGTAACTGGCGTAGGCGTTGAGCTGGTCGGTGGCTTTCCACACCACGGCGGTCTGTGGCAGGAAACGCGACAGGCGGCTGTGGCGTTGCGGGGTGCCGCGCTTGTCATAGGCGCGCTCACCCAGGCGGACGAAGCGGCCACCGGCCAGCCACTGCCAGTCGTCACCGAAGCTCATCCGGTCCAGCGCGAAGAACGCGGTCTGGCGGCTGTCCAGGCGTCGTGCGGATGGGCCCGGCATCTTCGGCGATGGCGCGAACACCGGCACCGGTGCCTCGTGGATGTTGCTGGTACCGACGTACTCGTTGACGCTCGGGCGCTTGTCCACGGTGCGGCGGAAGTAGTCGGCGCCGACGGTCAGCTGGTGACCGACGCTGCCGGTCTCGAAGCGGCCGCGCAGTTCGGCACGAGCCTGCTGGTTGCGGCGGGTGTCGTCCGGGCTGCGGTAGTCGTAGATGTCATAGTCGCCGTTGGGTGCGAAATAATTGCCCGGCACGCTGCCATCGGCACATTGTGCGGCGTAGTAGCAGCCGTAGGCGAAGGCGACGTTGTCATCGATCACCGAACGGCTATGGCCTACCGATACACGTGATTGCCAGGCCTCATTGAAGTCGTAGGTATGCAGCGCGGTGATGTTGGTGCTGGCGATATCCACCGGGCGCTGCCACGGCTGGTAGCCGAGCAGATGCTCGCGGTCGACACCGCGCGGCAGGTCACGCGCGCCCAGCAGCTGGTAGCCGGACACCGAGCGCTGCGAGCTGGTCTGGTAGTTGGCATCCACTTCCAGCTTGCCGCGCTCGCCGATCAGCCAGTCGGCGGCCAGCGAGTAGAAGTTGCGGCGGCCATCGGCGTGCTCGACGTAGGAATTGCTGGAATCCCATGCGGCATTCAGGCGCACGCCGAAGCGCGGGGTGATCCAGTGGCCGACATCGACGGCAACGTAGCGCGAGCCTTCCGAATCGGTGCCGAGCGTGGCGGTGCGCACTTCGGCCGGGCGCTTGCCGATGTAATTGATGATCCCGCCCGGCGCCATCACGCCTGCCGCCAGGCCGGCTTCACCCTTGAGGATCTCCACCGACTGCACGTTCTCCAGCGCCAGGCGTTGTTCGCCGGCGATGGACAGCCCGTTGAAGCGGTAGCCGGTGGCCGCGTCCAGTGCGAAGCCTCGGATGGCGATGTTCTGGTAGTAGCCCACCGGCGCGTAGGCATCACCCAGCGAGGCATCGTTGCTGGCCAGCTCGGACAGCGAACGTACCTGGCGGCGGTCGAGGTAATCGCGCTCGAGCACGTTCATCGACGCGGGCGTGTCCTTCCAGCTGCCGCCACCGAAGGCATTCACGCGCGAGGTATCGGCCTTCGGTTTGCCGGCCTGCACGCGCACCGCCGCCAGTTCAGTCGGCGAGCGCTCGGCGCCGGTGGCAGCCGCATCGGGGGACGCTTCGGCCTCGCTGGCGTGCAGCGGCAGCGCGGCGCAGAGGGCGAGGGAGAGCAGGGTGGGGCGCAGGCAGCGGTTCATTCGGTTCGTCTTCGGACAACAAGGGAGACGAAGCGACGGCGCGCAGGTGCACCGGCCCATGACGGGGGTGTGGCTGCGGCTCAAAGCTCCCTACGCCGGTGCAAACCGGATCAGGTTCCAAGGGACTCTCTCAGCCTGGCAGATCCAGGCACCCCCGCTTCAGGTGACCATTTCACTACAAATGGTACGGATTTGCGAGCGCCACCCAGGGTCAGATCCCCTTCCTGCAGAAAGGGATCTGACCCCAACGCTGCGTCAACCGGATCACGCGGCGGCGTGCAGGGCCTGCAGCAGTGCCTGCCCCGGGGCGGTATGGAACCACGCCGGATGGCCGAGCATGAAGGGCTGCCACGCCACATCGGCATTGGCGGTCGAGCCGGTGACGCCCTCGAAATACTCCACTTCGGACAGTGCGAAGTCGAAATGCACCATCGGCAGCAGGTCGGCCAGCAGGTGCACGCGTGCCGCCGACAGCGGCAGCACCTGGCGGTAGCCATCGAGCAACGCCAGCGCGATATCGATGCGCACCGCCTCCATGCCGCGCTCCAGCTCCAGCCATGCCACGGCGTTGCGCTCGATTGCGGTAGCCAGGTCGAACAGTGCACTGGTGGGCGAGGCCAGGCCGAAATCCAGCACGGTGCTGACCTGCCCGTCGCGCCACAGCAGGTTGGAGACATGCCAGTCATTGTGCGCCCACAGCCGTGGTTCGTCGCGCAGGCGCTCGGCCAGTCCCGTGTGCCAAGGCAGCACGTCACGCCGCAGCTGTGCTTCCCACGGAATGCGCGCGAGATAGCGGGCCAGGCCGGGGCGCGCGTGCAGACCTGCCTTGATTGCGGCGATCGGATCGTCGGCGCGGATCAGGTCGTCGCGCGCCACCAGCAGATGGGTGCTGCGCTGGGGCGCGTGGTAGCTGGCGGCGGCGCGGTGCAGCTGTGCGAGTGCGCGTCCGGCTTCGTGGGCCTGCGCGACATCGGTCAGCAGCGACCACGACACCGCGTCGCGGTACAGGTCATCGCCTGCGCCGACGTCGTGCAGTTCAAACGTCCAGTCACCGTGTTCGACCGCGGTGTGACCATCGGTCGCTGCCAGCACCTGCGTCACCGGCACGCCAGCAGCGTCGAGATGGGCGATGAAGCGGTGTTCTTCTTCCAGGCAGGCCGCGTTGCGCACGCTGTGGTGATGGCGCTTGATGAATACCGCGCCGCGCGTGCCATCGACGATGGCGGCAGCCGACAGCGGTCGCGGGCTGTGCCAGCGCGGTTGGCTGCCGCTGTCCAGCTGCGGATAGCACTGTCGCAACCACGCGATGTCCGCCGCGCTGATCGGTGGCCAGTCGGCAGCGACCTCGTCGTTGTTGAGGCCCTGCACGCGGTGGGAGGTAGACGTCATGCCGCAGCCCGAGAGGGGAAAGTCACATCCAAGGCTGCGCATTCAACGCCATGCGCGCGGCCAACGCAAACGGGCGGGTCATCGACCCGCCCGTTTCTGCCATCGGCAGGGTAACGCCGCCGTGCCGCTTACCAGCCGCGATGGCGACCGCGGTCGTGGTAGTAGCGGTTGTCGTAATAACGCTCGCGCTGCCAGCGGCGGTCGTCGCCACGGTTGTAGTAGCCGCTGCGGTAGTAGCCACGATCGTAACGGCGGTCGTAGCGATTGTCGTAATAGCGACGGTCGCGGCGGTCGGAGGTGGTCAGATTGCCGATTGCGCCACCGGCCACGGCACCGCCGACGGTGGCCGCAGGGTCGCCGTTGGAGAGCAGGTTGCCGGCCACGCCACCGACCACGGCGCCGACCAGGGTGCGCTTGTCCTTCCTCGACATCGCGCTGGCATCGCTGACCACGGCGACACCGGCAACCATCGCCAGAGCCATCGCCAGACCACGGAAGCTGAGTGTGGAAGTACTGAGCATGTTCGTTCTCCTGTGAGGTGCATGCCACGCTGGGCAGGGAGGGCGCGGGGCGCCCCGGCTGCCGTGATGTCCACGCTGGCGTTCCAACATTGCCGGAACATTGCCTGGTGCACCGAGCGGCTTGCGCATTCATCTAGCGGCAGGCGGCATGAAGCAAGGCTGAAAGCGGCTGCGGCCGCTCAGCTGGCGGAAAGGAAAGGGCCGCAGGGGCGGCCCCGCCCTTCTCTGCCAGGGCGTTGGCATGTCCGACGCCCATCGCCTTCTGGGCCTGCCGCGCCTGCTCCTGCGGGGTCTCCTGCTGCGGCTGCAGCACGTCAGGCGCGCTCTGCACCGAACCGCTGCGAAGCGCCAGGCTCTGCCCGCTGGCGGCCGGACATGCGCCGGTCGATTCCTTCGACCTCGCATTGTTGCCGGTGCGATTATGTGAATCGCGTCTCAGATTTTCCCGTCACGCAGATAGTCGAACAATTCGGCATCGCCCTTCAGCCCCAGCTTGAGCATCGCATCGCCTTTCTGCCGGCTGATGGTGCTGACGCTCTTGTGCAGCAGCAGCGAAATCTCCTTTACCGTCATGCCGGTGCCGAGCAAGCGCAGCACCTCCACCTCGCGCGGGGACAGCGGCTTGCCGTCGCCCTCGCGCATGCGCCAGCTGCCGGCCGCTTCCACCCGCTCGCGCAGGCTGCGGCTGATGTAGGGCTGGCCGCGGTAGACCGACTGGATGGCCTGTGGCAGTTCGTCCATCGACGAACTCTTGTCGACCAGGCCGAGCACGCCGCTGTCGAGCACCATGCGCAGGATCGCCAGGTTGCTGGAGACGCTGAGCATCAGCACCGGCAGGTCGGGATGGCGGCGGCGGATCATGCCGATCATGGCGAAGCCGTCGGCCTGCGGGCTGCCCGGCATGGAGTAGTCGGTGACCAGCAGGTCACAGGGCTGGCTGGCGAGCAGGGTCATCAGCGCCTGCGCGCTGTCGGCCTCGCCGACCACGCGGCCGACGCCGCTCGACTCGATGACGGCGCGGGTACCGATACGGACCACGGGGTGATCGTCTGCGATGATGATGCGCAAGCTCATGCTCTAGTATGGCCATCGGGCACGCCGGACCGCGACCATCGCGGTCCCTGGCAGGATTCTAGGAGATCGACGCAGATGCGTAGGTGGGCTGTTCGCGGGCTGCTCCTGCTGCTGGCGGTGCTGGCGCTGCCCGTGGCCCAGGCACAGCCGGCCCCTGGCCTGCTGCCGCTCAGCCCGTTGCAGCGCGAATACCTGGTGGCGCATCCGACCATCGTTGTCGGGCAGTATGACAGCGGCTGGCCGCCCTTCGAGTCCCTCCGTGATGGCGAGCAGGTCGGGCTGGGACCGGACTACCTGTCGCATCTTGCTCGCCAGCTCGGTGTGAAGGTCGAGGCGCGCCGCTATCCGGACTGGACATCCGTGTTGGATGCGGCATGTCGTGGCGAAATCGACGTGGTGATGAATGTCGGCCTCAGTGCCGACCGCACCCGCTGCATGGTCTATACCGCGGCCTACAGTGAGGCGCCGCTCGCACTGGTGGGCCGGCCCGATGACCTGCGTGCCTCCGACATGCCGGACCTGGATGGGCTGAGGGTGGTGATCGAACAGGACTTCCTGACCGGTCCGCAGGTGCGCGCCCGATTCCCGCGTGCCCGCCAGCTTGTCGCAAATGACACGTTGAGCGCATTGCAGATGGTCATAGACGACAAAGCGGACGTCTACATCGGCAATGCCTTCGTCGCCACCGAGCTGATTGCCAGCCGGCGCCTGCAGGGCGTGGCGCTGTTGCGGCCGAGCGACCTGCCCCCTGAACGGTTGCACTTCGGCATTCCCAACAGCAAGCAACCCCTGGCCGAAGCCCTGGACCTGGCGCTGGCCGCGACCAGCCAGGCCCAGCGCGATGCCCTCGCACAACGCTGGTTGTCACCGCCGCACTGGTCGGCATCGGCGCAGCTGGCGCTGAGCCAGGCCGAGAAGCGTGTGCTGGAGCAGCCGCTGATGATCGGTTTCGCGCCGAATGCCGCGCCCCTGTCGTTCACCGGCGAGGATGGCCGGCCCAGTGGCCTGGCCAGCGAGTACCTGCAGCGCCTGATGCAGGCCGGCGCCAACCTGAAGGTCGAGAACAGCCACGACTGGTACGAGGTGCGTGAGAAGGCCCGCCGCGGTGAACTGCAGGCGGTGATGGGCATACCCGTTGATTCGCGCTACCTGGGCCCGGACTGGGTGTTCAGCCAGCCCTTCATCAGCGTGCCGAACGTGATTGTGGTCAGGAGCGATGGCGAATCGCTGCTGGGCCTGGCCGACCTGCAGGGCAAGCGCGTGCTGCTGTCCGACCCGGAGCGCGTGCGTGGCTATGTGCAGCAACAGGCGCCGCAGGCCCGGATCATTGCTGCGCGGAGTGCCGAGCAGGCGCTGCAGCGCCTGCTTGAGGGTGAAGCCGATGCCTATGTGGGCAACCTTGCCGTGGTCGATCACCTGCTGCGCAGCCGTTTCCCGGGGCGGATGCAGGTCGCGGCTCCGGCCGGTTTCAACGACCAGCTGGCGCTGGCGGTGGATCGCCGCCATGCGGCCCTGGCCACGACCTTCGATCGCCTGCTGCTGCAGATGACCCCACGCAAGCGCGAGGCGTTGCGCAGCGCCTGGCTGGCGGTGGAGTACCGCAATGGGGTCGACTGGAGCAATCTGCTGCGGTGGGGCGTGCCCGTGCTGATGGTGCTGCTGACCGCACTGCTGGTGCATGGCGTGGGCCATTGGCGGCTGCGCCGTGAGGTGGCAGGACGCCGCCAGCTGGAGCAGCGCCTGGCCGAGGTGACCGACAACCTGCCGGCGGTGGTCTACCAGGCCCGTCGCGATGCCGATGGCACGCTGAGCTTCCCGTTCATCGCCGGCGACCTGCCTGCGTTGTTCGGTATTACCCGGCAGCAGGCCGAACAGGATGCGAGGGTGTTGCTGGAACGCGTCGAGCAGGAGGACCGCGCGCGCATCCTGCATTCCATCGAGCAGGCCGCGCACCAGTTCGCGCCGTTGATCCTGGAGTTTCGCCTGCGCAGCGACGGGGAAGGCGTGCGCTGGGTGCGCAGCCAGGCCCATCCCTACGCCGCCGAAGAAGGCGCGGTGATCTGGAGCGGGTATTGGGTGGATGTAAGCGAGGCGCGGATGCAGGCCGATGCACTGGCGGCGGCGAAGGCGGACGCCGAGCAGGCCGCTGAGGCCAAATCGCGTTTCCTGGCCACGATGAGCCACGAGATCCGTACGCCGATGAGCGGCGTGCTGGGCATGCTGGAGGTGCTGGCACACTCACCGCTGGACAGCGAGCAGCAGCGCATCCTCGGCGTGATCGAGGATTCGGCGCAGATGCTGCGGCAGATCCTCGACGACATCCTCGATTACTCGCGGCTGGAAGCGGGTGCACTGCGCCTGGAGCCGGTACCGCAACCGCTGCGGCCGCTGCTGGAAAGCGTGTGCCGGTTGATGTCGGCGCAGGCCAGTGCACGCGGGCTGGAGCTGCATGTGCAGATCGACCCTCAGCTGGCGGCAGCGCACGAAGTGGATGGCGTGCGCCTGCGCCAGATCGTGTTCAACCTGCTCAGCAATGCCATCAAGTTCACTGCGCGCGGCGAAGTGCGGCTGCAGCTGGAGGTACTGGGCCCGACCGCCGACGACGGCAGCCAGCCGCTGTGCCTGAGCGTCACCGACACCGGCATCGGAATCGCACCGGAACAGCTGCAGCACCTGTTTGCGCCGTTCACCCAGGCCGGAGCCTACATCCAGCGCGACCATGGTGGTACCGGCCTCGGCCTGAGCATCTGCCAGCGCCTGGTGCAGATGATGGGCGGCGAGCTGGAGCTGCACAGCACGCTGGGCGAGGGCACCCGCGCCGAGGTGCGGCTGGCGCTGGTGGAGGCAGGCAGGGGTGACGTTGAAGCGCTGGTTGCGGAGCAGGAGCAGGCGGCGCTGCTGCCGCCGGCGTTGCGCGAGGCACGCGTGCTGGTGATCGAGGACCACCCGACCAACCAGGCGATGATGGCGTGGCGGCTGCAGCAGCTGGGCGTACCCCATGTGCTGCTGGGCGATGGCCAGCAGGCACTGGACCGCTTGTCATCGGAGGCCTTCGACCTGGTCATTACCGACTGCCGCATGCCGGTACTCGACGGCTTCGGTTTCACCCGCCTGTTGCGCGAGCGCGAGGGCCGTACCGGCCAGCCGCGGCTGACGGTGCTGGCGCTGACCGCCAGCGTGCTGGACGACGATGCACGCCGCTGCCGCGAAGCCGGCATGGACGAGGTGCTGGCCAAGCCGCTGTCGCTGGCCACGCTGCGCACCGCGCTGCTGCGCTGGCTGCCGCAGGCACAGGGCCAGTCATTCGATGCGCCGGTGCAGGAGACTGTCGCCGACGACGCTGAAGTGCTGCCTGATCTGGCCACCCTGCAGCAGTGCTATGGCTCGCGCGCCGTGGCCGAGCAGCTGCGCGACAGCCTGTTGCAGGCCAGTGAAAGCGATCTGGCGGCGGTGCAGCGCGCCGTGCGGGCCGGTGACCGCGCGACTGCGGCGCTCCACCTGCATCGCCAGGCGGGCGGTCTGGGGGCGATCGGGGCAAGCGCACTGGCCGGGCAGGCCAACGCGCTGGTCGAGCGCCTGCAGGATGCGACCGAGGCCGATCCGGCACCGGTGTTCGCCGCTGTAACGGCGTTCGTGGCAAGGCTGCAGCATCAGCTGCAGCGACTGGCTCACTGAGCCGACTGCTGTTGCAGGTAGGCGATCACCAGCGCGCGGCGTTCGGCGCTGGGAAAGGCGTTGTACATGCGCGTGCCGGGCACCACGTGGGTGGGCGACTGCAGGAACGCGTCCAGGGTCTGCGCGCTCCAGGTGATGTCGGCGCGGCGCATGCCGTCGGAATAGCCGTAATCGGGCAGGCTGCCGGCGCGACGGCCGATCACGCCGTGCAGGTTGGGGCCGAAGCGGTGGATGCCGCCAGGCTGCACGGTGTGGCAGCCGGCGCACAGTTCGAACGCGCGCTGCATGGCCTGCTGGCGGGCCTGTTCGGGCGTCGCCGGCGCCGCCGGCGGGCGCTGGCAGGCCGTGGCAAGCAGGGCCACGGCAACGGTGGTGAGCAGGCGGGAGGCACGCATGGGCGGGCAGGATAGCGGTGCGGTGGAGCGGCCGGGCTGCGACACGCGGTCGCAGCCCGGGGCGATCACATGCCCGAGTAGTTCGGGCCGCCGCCGCCCTGCGGGGTCACCCAGACGATGTTCTGGGTCGGATCCTTGATGTCGCAGGTCTTGCAGTGCACGCAGTTCTGCGCGTTGATCTGCAGGCGCGCGTCGCCGGCGTCGCCGACGAACTCGTACACGCCGGCCGGGCAGTAACGGGCTTCGGGACCGGCGTACTCGGCCAGGTTCACCTTCACCGGAATGCTCGGATCCTTCAGCGTCAGGTGGCTGGGCTGGTTCTCGTCGTGGTTGGTGCTGCTCAGGAACACCGAGCTGAGACGATCGAAGGTCAGCACGCCATCGGGCTTGGGGTAGGCGATGCGGGTGTGTTGCGACGCCGGCTCCAGGCAGGCGTGGTCCGGCTGGGTGCGGTGCAGGGTCCACGGCGGGTTGCGCACGCCCAGCTTCGGCAGCAGCCACTGCTCCACGCCGGTCATCAGCGTGGCAACGGTCTGGCCCTTCTTGAACCACTGCTTGAAGTTCTTGGCCTGCTGCAGTTCGGTGAACAGCCAGCTGGCTTCAAACGCCTTCGGGTAGGCGCTCAGTTCATCGTGCTGGCGATCGGCGGCCAGCGCGTCGAACGCGGCGTCGGCGCACAGCATGCCGGTCTTGATCGCGGCATGGCTGCCCTTGATGCGGCTGGCGTTGAGGTAGCCGGCCTCGCAGCCGACCAGCGCCCCCCCGGGGAACACCGTCTTCGGCAGCGACAGCAGGCCGCCGGCGGTGATCGCACGCGCGCCGTAACCGATGCGGGTGCCGCCCTCCAGGTGCTTGCGGATGGAGGGATGGGTCTTGAAACGCTGGAACTCCTCGAACGGGCTCAGCCACGGGTTCTTGTAGTCCAGGCCGACCACGTAACCAATGGCGACCTTGCCGCCGTCGGCGTGGTACAGGAACGCGCCGCCGTAGGTGTCGCTGTCCAGCGGCCAGCCAGCCGCATGCACCACCAGGCCCGGCTCATGCCTGGCCGGGTCGATCTGCCACAGCTCCTTGATGCCGATGCCGTAGGCCTGCGGGTCCTTGCCTTCGTCCAGTTTGTAGCGGGCGATCAGCTGGCGACCGAGGTGGCCGCGCGCACCTTCGGCGAAGATCGTGTACTTGGCGTGCAGCGCCATCCCACGCTCGAAGGCCGGACCGATGCTGCCGTCCTTCTCGATGCCCATGTCGCCGGTGGCCACGCCGATCACCTCGCCGTTGTCGCCGTACAGCACTTCTGCAGCGGCGAAGCCCGGGAAGATCGCAACCTCCAGCGCCTCGGCCTGCTGCGCCAGCCAGCGGGTCACTTCGCCCAGGCTGATGATGTAGTTGCCTTCGTTGTGGAAGCACTCCGGCAGCAGCGCATTGGGGGTGCTGCGCGCGCCGGTCTCGCTGAGGAACAGGAATTCGTCGCGGGTGACCTTCTGCTTCAGCGGTGCGCCGCGCTCGGCCCAGTCCGGGAACAGCTCGGTCAGCGCGCGCGGATCCATCACCGCGCCGGACAGCACGTGCGCGCCCGGTTCGGAGCCCTTCTCCAGCACGCACACCGACAGCTCGCGGCCGGCTTCGAGCGCGCGCTGGCGCAGGCGGATCGCGGTGGCCAGGCCGGCGGGGCCGGCGCCGACGATCACCACGTCGAACTCCATTACTTCACGCGGGGGCAGGGCGTTGGCTTCAGCGCTCATCGATTGCATGACTCGTGGGTAGGGCCGGCATCGGGGCCACCGGCGGTGCCTGGGAATCGCGCGTGCGGCCACGGGCGAAACGGTTGTTTGAATGTGTCAGGGTACCGGGCCGCGCGTGATCGAGCTAGATCGACGATGTTCACGTCATGATTGCTGCATTGCAGCGAACGCGGCTTCGGTGGTCGCCAACCTTGGTTGGCACCGGCAGAAAATACCAGCGCCGACCAAGGTCGGCCTCTACCCGTGCACCAACGCTGCGCGGATGACCGACAATGGCCGGGTCCTGACTGCGTGTGAGTGCCATGGCTTTGCATCCGTACGATCTGTTCGATGTCCGTTCCCTGCTCAACGAGGAAGAGCGCGCAGTGCAGGAGAGCGTCGCCCGCTTCACCAACGAGCGCGTGCTGCCGATCATCGGCGATGCCTTCGACCAGGCCCGCTTCCCCGATGAACTGGTGCCTGAGATCGCCTCGTTGGGCCTGCTGGGCGCGACCCTGCCGGCCGAGTACGGCGGCGGTGGCCTCGGCGCGGTCAGCTATGGCCTGATCTGCCAGGAGCTGGAGCGCGGCGATTCGGGCCTGCGCAGCTTCGTGTCGGTGCAGAGCTCGCTGTGCATGTACCCGATCTACGCCTATGGCAGCGAGGAACAGCGCCAGCAGTGGCTGCCGGCGATGGCGCGCGCCGAACTGATCGGCTGCTTCGGTCTGACCGAGGCGCACGGCGGTTCCGATCCGGCCAGCATGAAGACCCGCGCGGTGCGCGACGGCAGTGACTGGCGCATCAGCGGCAGCAAGATGTGGATCACCAGCGGCCCGGTGGCCGACCTGGCCATCGTCTGGGCGCAGACCGAGGACGGCATCCAGGGCTTCGTGCTGGAAAAGGGCATGGCCGGCTTCACGACGCAGGAGATCAAGCACAAGATGAGCCTGCGCGCGTCGCTGACCGGCGCGCTGTTCTTCGATGACGTGCGCGTGCCCGACAGCCATCGCCTGCCGAACGTGAAGGGCCTGAAGGGGCCGCTGGGCTGCCTGACCCAGGCCCGTTACGGCATCAGCTGGGGGCCGATCGGTGCGGCGATTGCCTGCCTGGATGAAGCACTTGGCTATGCCAAGGAGCGCGTGCTGTTCGGTCGCCCGCTGGCCGCCACGCAGAGCGCGCAGATCAAGCTGGCCGAGATGGCCCGCCGGATCACCACCGCGCAGTTGCTGGCGCTGCAGCTGGGCCGGCTGAAGGAAGCCGGCCAGCTGCAACCGCAGCAGGTCAGCCTGGCCAAATGGAACAACTGCCGCATGGCGATCGACATCGCCCGCGAGTGTCGCGATCTGCTGGGCGGTGCGGGCATCACCACCGAGCACGTGGCGATCCGGCATGCGCTGAACCTGGAATCGGTGATCACCTATGAAGGCACCGAGACCGTGCACCAGCTGGTGATCGGCCGCGAACTGACCGGCATCAACGCGTTCTGAGTGCACCGGTAGTGCCGGCCGCTGGCCGGCATTGCCGAGTAGGGTGGGCGGCAAGGGACGTCTATCCGGAGATGCAAGCTGAATGAAGAACAATTCCGCTGTGAGGCAGCTGTTGTGCCTCCCGCTGCTCTTCCAAGCCTCCGTGCTGCAGATGGCATGGGCAGGCAACAGGGATGGGGCATGGGCAGGCAGCTATTCGCAGGCGAGCGATCTGTGTACCGAACCGGGCAGCGGACGTAGTTGCCGTGATGGGTTCAGGGACAGCCTGTCGATTGTCGAAGAATCACTGGGCTATAGGGTTGAGCTGCACAGTACCCAGGCGATGCAGCACGTCTGCTCTTTCGTGCTGCATATGAAGCCAGAGGCCGGAAAGCTGATTCATCAGTCCGAACTGGGCACAGTGGCTATCGAGAAACATGCAGGTGCGCTGAGAGTCTCATCCGGCGGGATCGACCCGACGGTGACGGGCTTGGGCATGTGCGGTGCGCATGCCGATATTGATGGTCTGGAGTTTTCTTCTGTGGGCAATCGCACGCGTTCCGGGCAATGCGATGGCGCGCGCCCCTGATTGATCCAGGCGGAACGCATCCACGCATGGCGTGGATCTACCGCGCGGCTGTTGGGTCCGCCTTGAAGCGAGCCGAGCACCACAGGACCGACGGGGGCGAAGAGGCGCGGGTGTCTGAGCGCAGCGAGTTCCGCGCCGTCCCCCGGCGGGCCGAGGAGCGCAGGGTACCGGTGCGCAGCACCGGCTCGCAGACGGCGGCGCGTTTCTTTTGTTTACTTTTCTTTCCGCGTGGAAAGAAAAGTAACGCCATGAACGCATGCGCCCGCCACAGCAACAATCAGGCAGAAGAGAGACGCGTGGCGCTACGCCCCACCGGCAAACCCATGCTGCCGCCACGCCTCGTACATCACCACCGCAACGGTGTTGGAAAGATTGAGGCTGCGGTTGTCCGGCCGCATCGGCAGGCGCAGGCGGCGGCCGTCGGGCAGGGCATCGAGCACCTCCTGCGGCAGGCCACGGCTTTCCGGGCCGAACAGGAACGCATCACCGTCTTCGAAGGCCACGCTGTCATAGCGGACGCTGGCACGCGTACTCAGGGCGAACAACCGCTTTGGTGCGATCCGCGCCAGCGCGGTGTCCAGGTCGGGGTGCACCTGCAGGCGCGAGTACTCGTGGTAGTCCAGGCCGGCGCGCTTGAGCTGCTTGTCTTCCAGTGCGAAGCCGAGTGGCTCGACCAGGTGCAGCTGCGCGCCGGTGTTGGCGCAGAGCCGGATCACATTGCCCGTGTTGGGCGGGATTTCCGGTTGGAACAGGATCACGTGGAACTGGGGCGCGGCATTCATCGGCGCAGTGTACCTGCGACGACCGCCGCCTTTACGGCGCACGCCCTGCGCGGGGCAGGGCGGCACCGGTTACGGGCGCAGCAGGACCTGGGCGGTTTCGGTGGCCAGGGCCTGCAGGTCGGCAGCGCTCGGACGCACCTGCAGGGCTGGCAGGTTGACGATGACCGAGTTGGCGACGTTGGTGGCAGCGGCAGCCAGGGTGGCGGCGTAGCGCTGGGCTTCCAGTTCGGCGGCCAGGGCGACGCGCTGTTCCAGGCTCGGGCGCACTTCCACCGAGGCCAGGGTGGTGATCGGCATCGCGGCGGCGACCGGGGTGGCGACGTAGCCGTTGCGCTCAGCCAGCTGGTCGGCGCTGGGGCGCACTTCCACGGTGGCCAGGGTCGGGATGCCGCTGGCCTGTTCCCAGGCCTGCTGGGCCAGCTGGTCGGCGGCAGGGCGAACCTGCACGGTGGACAGGGTCGTGATCGATTCGGAGGCCTGCACCGACGAAACAACCGCGGTGCCGGCGATCAGGGCGATGGCGATGGCAATGGTCTTGGCGTTCATGACGGGGCCTGTTTAGTGTTGGTGAGCAGTGGTGTGGTAGTAAGGTAGTACACCAATTCTGGGCATGCAAGAGAAATTTTCGATTTCCTGCATCTGTTCAGTCTTCAGTCAGCTTTTGTCTGAACCCCTTCCTGGCGCAGGAAGTACCAAGCAATCCGCGTGCCAACTTTTAGTTGTTGATTTGCAAGGCTTTTATGTGGTCCCGAAAGTGTCCGGTGGGCGGACACCTGTCCATTCGATAAGCCGCGGACACTGTCCGGACGCGTTCAGCCGGCGTCTGTGACGTTTCAAGAGCACCCGTGGGCGTCGGGCAGGATGGCCATCTGGGCAAACACCCCCAGTGACTGGCGACCGATTCCGGCCGCCGCGTGTGCAGGCTAGGATCGGGGTTCACCTTCGTGACCAAGGATCCGGATATGTCTCTCGCCCTTCGCCCGCGCGCTGCACTGCTGGCCGTCGCCCTCAGCACCGCCCTGGGCACGCTCGCGCCCACCCATGCGCTCGCCGCCAAGCCGGCGGCACCGGCCAAGGTCGATATCCCGTACGAGCAGTTCACCCTGCCCAACGGCCTGCGCGTGATCGTGCATACCGATCGCAAGGCGCCGATCGTTGCGGTCAACGTCTGGTACCACGTGGGCAGCAAGGACGAGCCGGCTGGCCGTACCGGCTTCGCGCACCTGTTCGAACACCTGATGTTCCAGGGCAGCGAAAACCACGACGGCGAATTCTTCGAACCGTTCAAGCAGGTGGGTGCCACCAACCAGAACGGCACCACCAACACCGATCGCACCAACTATTTCGAAAACGTGCCGACCACCGCGCTGGACATGGCGCTGTGGATGGAATCGGACCGCATGGGCCATCTGGTCGGTGCGATCGACCAGGCCGCGCTGGACGAGCAGCGTGGCGTGGTGCAGAACGAGAAGCGCCAGGGCGAGAACCAGCCCTACGGCCAGGCCTGGGACCAGCTCAACAAGGCGCTGTACCCGGTGGGCCATCCGTACCACCACGGCGTGATCGGGTCGATGAACGATCTGAACGCGGCGTCCCTGGATGACGTGAAGACCTGGTTCCGCACCTGGTACGGCCCGAACAATGCGGTGCTGGTGCTGGCCGGCGACATCGACCTGGCCACCGCCAAGGAAAAGGTCGCCAGGTACTTCGGCAGCATCCCGGCCGGCCCGACCATGGCGCAGCCGGCGGTGAACGTGGCCAAGCGTAGTGCCGACACGCGCGAGACGATGACCGACAAGGTGCCGCAGGCGCGCATCTACCGCGCCTGGAACGTGCCGCAGGTCGGCACCACCGAGGTCGATCAGCTGCAGTTGTTCGCGCAGGTGCTCGGCGGTGCGAAGTCTTCGCGCCTGAGCCAGCGCCTGCAGCACCAGGACAAGCTGGTGGACAGCATCGCGTCGGGCCTGTCGACCTCGCAGTTGGGCTCGAACTTCGTGATCATGGCGACGGTCAAGCAGGGCCAGGACCCGGCCAAGGTCGAGAAGATCATCGACGAGGAACTGGACCGGCTGATCAAGCAGGGCCCGACCGCGGCCGAACTGGAGCGCGCCAAGACCGGTGCACGCGCCGGTTTCATCCGCGGCATCGAGCGCATCGGTGGCTTCGGCGGCAAGGCCGACGCACTGGCCGAGTGCGCGGTGTTCACCGGCGACCCGGGTTGCTTCCGCACCTCGCTGGCCAACATCGAGAAGGCCAGTGCTGCTGATCTGAGCCGGCTGGGCGCGCAGTGGCTGGACAAGGGCAGTCACACCCTGGTGATCGCACCGGGTGAGCGCGTGGCGCTGAAGGAAGACCCGAGCCAGGCGCCGAAGCCGTTCACCGTGCCGGCGGTGGACCCGAAGTACAGCACCCTGCCCGAGCAGGTCGACCGCAAGGCCGGCGTGCCGCAGACCCGCGAGTTCCCGCAGCTGAAGTTCCCGGCGCTGCAGCGTGCCACGCTGAAGAACGGCACCCAGGTGATCCTGGCCGAGCGCCACGAGATTCCGGTGGTGCAGTTCAGCTACCAGTTCCCGGGCGGCTTCAGTGCCGACCAGGGCCGCAAGCCGGGCACCGCCAACTTCACCATGAGCCTGATGACCGAAGGCGCCGGCAAGCTGGGCTCGCTGGCCTTCGCCGACGCCGCGGATGCGCTGGGCGCCAGCCTGGATGCTTCGGCCGGCCTGGATTCGATGAGCGTGGACCTGTCGGCACTGAAGGAAAACCTGGCACCGTCGCTGGCGCTGTACCGCGACCTGCTGCGCGAGCCGCGCTTCGAGCAGGGCGAGATCGACCGGGTCAAGGCGAGCTGGATCGCTGGCATCCAGCAGGAGAAGGTGAACCCGGGTGCGGTGGCGATGCGCGTGCTGCCCCCGCTGCTGTATGGCAAGGGCCACCCGTATGCCATTCCGTTTACCGGTAGCGGTGACGAGGCGGCGATCAACGGCCTGACCCGCGAGGACCTGGTCGACTTCCACCACGACTGGCTGCGCCCGCAGAACGGCACCCTGATCGTGGTCGGCGACACCACCCTGGCCGAGATCGTGCCGCTGCTGGACAAGCAGCTGGGCGACTGGAAGGCCAGTGGCGAGGCCCCGCAGGTGAAGGCGACCACCGACGTTGCGCTGCCGAAGGGCCCGCGCGTGTTCCTGATCGACCAGCCGGGCGCGGTACAGGCCAACCTGTTTGCCGGCCAGGTGGTGGCACCTTCCAGCGCCACCAGCTCGACCCGCTTCGACATCGCCAACGGCGTGATCGGCGGCGACTTCACCTCGCGCCTGAACATGAACCTGCGTGAGGACAAGCACTGGTCGTACGGTGCGCGCAGCAGCGCGGTCAATTCGGTGGGCCAGCGCCCGTGGATGGCCAGCGCGCCGGTGCAGATCGACAAGACCGGCCCGGCACTGGCGGAAATGCGCAAGGAAATCGCCGCGTTCGCCGATGGCAGCAAGCCGGCCACCGCTGCCGAGGTCAACCGCATCCGCAACATCCAGACCCTGAGCCTGCCCGGTGCCTACGAGACCGCCAGTGCGGTGGCGTCGACCATCGGTTCGATCGTGCAGTTCAAGCGCCCGGACGACTACGTGCTGCGGCGCAAGGCCGAGATCGAAGCGATGACCCCGGCGCAGGTGCAGCAGGCCGCCGCAGAGATCAAGCCGCAGGCCCTGACCTGGGTGGTGGTGGGTGACCTCAAGCAGACCGAAGCGGCCGTGCGCGCGCTGAACCTGGGCGAGGTGACGGTGATCGACGCCGAAGGCAACCCGGTCAAGAAATAAGGCAAGACCCGGCCCGCCATGTGGCGGGCCGGCTCCCCCCGGGTAGTGCCGGCCGCTGGCCGGCAACTCCGTGACCCGAAGGCGGGGTCAGAGCCCCCTGCGGGGGATCCGACCCCTCTGCCGATCTGGGGTCGGATCCCCCGCAGGGGGCTCTGACCCCGGCCCCGGCTACCCCCGATTCAGGCTGTTCAGGCAGAATCCCCCCATACCCTTCCAGGATCTGCCCATGCGCGTTCTGCTGCTTTCCTCCCTGCTGCTCACCGTCACCGCCTGTACCTGGGTGCCGATCGAACCGGCCGGCAAGGCAACCCGCGTGCTGCCGGCAGGGCCGGTTCCGGCCGGCTGCATCGCCAAGGGCGAGGTGGTGGTCACCGTGAAGAGCAAGGTCGGCTTCTACAACCGCAACCCGCTGCGGGTGCAGGAAGAGCTGGAAACCCTGGCCCGCAACGAGGCCCCGAGCGCCGGCGCCAATGCCGTCCAGGCCGCTGCGGCCCCCGCCGATGGCAGCCAGCGCTTCACCGCGTTCCAGTGCCCGCCGCGCTGAACGCTTCACCATACGGCCGAGGCTGAATTCGTAAAGATGCGGTGAAAGCGCGGGGGTTATAGAATAGCGCCCCCTTTTGCCTGAGCCTTGGCGCTAACCTCGATGCTCTTCAAGAATGTCTCGATCGCCGGCCTGGCACACGTCGACGCACCGCATACGCTGACGACCAAGGAAATCAACGAACGCCTGCAGCCGACGTTGGATCGCCTGGGTATCCGCACCGATGTGCTCGGCGACATCGCCGGCATCCACGCCCGCCGCCTGTGGGACAACGGCGTGCTGGCGTCGGACGCCGCCACCATGGCCGGCCGCAAGGCACTGGAAGACGCGGGCATCACCGCGACCCAGGTCGGCCTGCTGGTCAACACCTCGGTCAGCCGCGACTACCTGGAGCCGTCCACGGCCTCGATCGTGTCGGGCAACCTCGGTGTCAGCGACGAATGCATGACCTTCGACGTCGCCAACGCCTGCCTGGCCTTCATCAACGGCATGGACATCGCGGCGCGCATGATCGAGCGCGGTGATATCGACTACGCGCTGGTGGTGGACGGCGAGACCGCCAATCTGGTGTACGAGAAGACCCTGGAGCGCATGACCGCCCCGGACGTCACCGCCGATGACTTCCGCAACGAGCTGGCCGCGCTGACCACCGGGTCGGGCGCCGCCGCGATGGTGATGGCGCGCGCGGAGCTGGTGCCGGACGCGCCGCGCTACAAGGGCGGCGTGACCCGCTCGGCCACCGAGTGGAACCAGCTGTGCCTGGGCAACCTGGACCGCATGGTCACCGACACCCGCCTGTTGCTGATCGAAGGCATCAAGCTGGCGCAGAAGACCTTCAGCGCCGCCAAGATCGCACTCGGCTGGGCCGTGGAAGAGCTCGACCAGTTCGTGATCCACCAGGTCAGCCAGCCGCACACCGCCGCGTTCATCAAGAACTTCGGCATCGACCCGAAGAAGGTCATGACCATCTTCGGCGAGCACGGCAACATCGGCCCGGCCTCGGTGCCGATCGTGCTGAGCAAGCTCAAGCAGCTGGGCAAGCTGAAGAAGGGCGATCGCATCGCGCTTCTGGGTATTGGCTCGGGCCTGAACTGCTCGATGGCTGAGGTGGTCTGGTAAGCAGCCCGTTGCCCGACCTCCTGTAGAGCCGAGCCATGCTCGGCTCACGCGCGCAGCGCGGCTCTTCCGCAGCGGACCGGAGAGCAGCCGAGCAACGGCTCGGCTCTACATTGCGCCGCGACTCTCCTTAGGTGCTCCGCATGCGCGATTTTCCCGGTTACCCCGCCCACCCGCAGCGCTTCGAGGTCCGCCCCGGCCTGTCGATGAACTATCTCGACGAGGGCCCGCGCGATGGCGAGGTGGTGGTGATGGTGCACGGCAACCCGTCGTGGAGCTACTACTGGCGCACGCTGGTGGCCGGCCTGTCGGACACCTACCGCTGCATCGTGCCGGACCACATCGGCATGGGCCTGTCGGACAAGCCGGACGACAGCCGCTATGAGTACACGCTGCAGTCGCGCGTGGACGATCTTGATGCGCTGCTGAAGCACCTGGGCATCACCGGCCCGGTGACCCTGGCCGTGCACGACTGGGGCGGCATGATCGGGTTCGGCTGGGCGCTGTCGCACCACGAGCAGGTGAAGCGCCTGGTGGTGCTCAACACCGCTGCCTTCCCGATGCCGGCGGCAAAGAAGATGCCGTGGCAGATCGCACTGGGTCGCCACTGGAAGATCGGCGAGTGGATCATCCGCACCTTCAACGCGTTCTCGTCCGGTGCCTCTTGGCTTGGGGTGGAGCGCAGGATGCCGGCCGATGTGCGCCGCGCCTACGTGTCGCCGTACAACAGCTGGGCCAACCGCATCAGCACCATCCGCTTCATGCAGGACATCCCGCTGTCGCCGGCCGACAAGGCCTGGTCGCTGCTGGAACGCGCCGGCAAGGCGCTGCCGTCGTTCGCCGACCGTCCCGCCTTCCTCGGCTGGGGCCTGCGCGACTTCGTGTTCGACCATCATTTCCTGAAGGGCTTCCAGGCCGCGCTGCCGCAGGCCCAGGTGCATGCCTTCGAGGACGCCGGCCACTATGTGCTGGAAGACAAGCACGAAGTGCTGGTACCGGAGATCCGCGCGTTCCTGGACGCCAACCCGATCTGAGCGGTGTGCCGACCAACGGTCGGCACCCACAAGTGGAAGGTATGGGTGGGTGCCGACCGTTGGTCGGCACACCGGATTATGCGGCGACCGGTGCCTGCGGCGGCGAGGACGGGCTGTTGCCGTTGTCGTCCGGATGATCGTCGTCATTGTCGGCGTCATCGCGCCAACGCCAGTCGGCCGGCGTCAGCGGATCCAGGCCATAGGCAATGCGCGCCCTGTCGCACTGCGGGCTGGCCTTGCCGTATTCCCACGATGCATCCACCTCACGGCACACGCTGGGCCGGTTGGGGTGGATCGTGCAGCGTGAATACACGCCGATCTGCGCATCCAGCGCGACGCAGCGCACCGGCTTGGAATGGGTGCCGCGCATGCACAGGCGATGCGGGTCCAGCACCTCGGTAAGCTGGTGCGGCACGCCGCCGGGGGTGACCTCGTCCGATTCCATCCAGTGGAAGGCCACGCGGTACTGGGTGCAGCAGGCGCCGCAGGTCATGCAGGGATGTTGCATGGGCAAGCCGCCTCGGGCGGCAGTCGGAATCGGGAACGAGGGTGCGGATTTTCCACGAAGTGGGCCGCCGCGCAAGAAATTCCGTAAGCGGCGACAATGAACGGATGAACCGACCCTGCAACATTGCGGCCCGTTTGCCTGAACTGGCGCGTGAACGCCCCGACCAGATCGCCATCCGCTGCCCGGGCCGCCGCGGCGCCGGCAACGGCATGGCCGCCTACGATGTCACCCTCGATTACCGTCAGCTGGACGCCCGCAGTGATGCCATGGCCGCCGGCCTGGCCGGCTACGGGATCGGCCGTGGCGTGCGCACGGTGGTGATGGTGCGGCCTTCTCCGGAGTTCTTCCTGCTGATGTTCGCGCTGTTCAAGCTGGGCGCAGTGCCGGTGCTGGTCGATCCGGGCATCGACCGGCGCGCGCTGAAGCAGTGCCTGGACGAGGCGCAGCCGCAGGCCTTCATCGGCATTCCGCTGGCGCATGTGGCGCGGCTGGTGCTGCGCTGGGCGCCGTCGGCCACCCGGCTGGTGACGGTCGGCCGCCGCCTCGGCTGGGGCGGTACCAGCCTGGCCGCGCTGGAACGTGCCGGTGCCAAGGGGGGGGCCATGCTGGCCGATACCGATGGCGAGGACATGGCGGCGATCCTGTTCACCAGCGGCTCCACCGGCGTGCCCAAGGGCGTGGTCTACCGCCACCGCCACTTCGTCGGCCAGATCCAGCTGCTGGGCAGTGCCTTCGGCATGGAAGCGGGTGGGGTGGACCTGCCGACCTTCCCACCGTTCGCGCTGTTCGACCCGGCGTTGGGCCTGACTTCGGTGATCCCGGACATGGACCCGACGCGGCCGGCGCAGGCCGACCCGGGACGCCTGCACGATGCCATCCAGCGCTTCGGCGTAACCCAGCTGTTCGGCTCGCCAGCGCTGATGCGGGTGCTGGCCCGGCACGGGCGGCCACTGCCGACGGTGACCCGGGTGACCTCGGCCGGGGCACCGGTGCCGCCGGACGTGGTCGCCACCATCCGCAGCCTGCTGCCGGCCGATGCGCAGTTCTGGACTCCCTATGGCGCCACCGAGTGCCTGCCGGTGGCGGTGGTCGAAGGCCGCGAACTGGAGCGCACCCGCGCGGCGACCGAGGCCGGTGCCGGCACCTGCGTGGGCAACGTGGTGGCCCCCAACGAGGTGCGCATCATCGCCATCGACGACGCACCGTTGGCCGACTGGTCGCAGGCACGTGTGCTGGCCACCGGCGAGGTGGGCGAGATCACCGTGGCCGGGCCGACCGCCACCGACAGTTACTTCAACCGCCCGCAGGCCACCGCCGCCGCGAAGATCCGCGAGACGCTGGCCGATGGCAGCACCCGCGTGGTGCATCGCATGGGTGACGTTGGTTATTTCGATGTGCAGGGCCGCCTGTGGTTCTGCGGGCGCAAGACGCAGCGCGTGGAAACCGCGCGCGGGCCGCTGTACACCGAGCAGGTCGAGCCGATGTTCAACACCGTGGCCGGCGTGGCGCGCACTGCGCTGGTTGGCGTGGGTGCCGCTGGTGCGCAGGTGCCGGTGCTGTGCGTGGAACTGCAGCGTGGCCGGTCCGACAGCCCGGCACTGCAGGAAGCGCTGCGTGCCAAGGCCGCCGCATGCCTGGCCGGAGCCGGGCTGGAGCACTTCCTGGTACACCCTTCGTTCCCCGTCGATATCCGTCATAACGCCAAGATCGGCCGCGAGAAGCTCGCCGTCTGGGCCAGCGCCGAACTGGAGAAGCGCGCATGAAGATCCTGGTCACCGGTGGCGGTGGTTTCCTTGGGCAGGCGCTGTGCCGCGGGCTGGTCGAGCGTGGCCACCAGGTGCTGGCGTTCAACCGCAGTCATTACCCGGAACTGCAAGCGATGGGCGTGGGCCAGATCCGCGGTGATCTGGCCGATGCGCAGGCGGTGCTGCATGCGGTGGCCGGCGTCGATGCGGTGTTCCACAACGGCGCCAAGGCCGGCGCATGGGGCAGCTATGACAGCTACCACCAGGCCAACGTGGTCGGCACCGACAACGTCCTCGCGGCCTGCCGCGCGCATGGCATCAACCGGCTGGTCTACACCTCCACGCCCAGCGTGACCCATCGTGCCACGCACCCGGTGGAAGGCCTCGGGGCTGACGAGGTGCCGTACGGCGAAGATTTCCAGGCGCCGTATGCGGCTACCAAGGCAATCGCCGAACAGCGCGTGCTGGCCGCCAACGATGCAGCGTTGGCGACGGTGGCGCTGCGTCCGCGCCTGATCTGGGGCCCCGGTGACCAGCAGCTGGTGCCGAGGCTGGCCGAGCGTGCGCGGCAGGGACGCCTGCGCCTGGTCGGCGATGGCAACAACAAGGTCGATACCACCTACATCGACAACGCCGCGCTGGCGCACTTCCTCGCCTTCGAGGCACTGGCGCCGGGCGCTGCGTGTGCGGGCAAGGCCTACTTCATCTCCAATGGCGAGCCGTTGCCGATGCGCGAGCTGGTCAACAAGCTGTTGGCTGCGGTGGGTGCGCCATCCGTGGACAAGGCGATCAGCTTCAAGACCGCGTACCGTGTTGGCGCCATCTGCGAGCGGCTGTGGCCGCTGCTGCGCCTGCGTGGCGAGCCGCCGCTGACCCGCTTCCTGGCCGAGCAGTTGTGCACGCCGCACTGGTACAGCATGGAACCGGCACGCCGTGACTTCGGCTACGTGCCGCAGGTCAGCATCGAAGAGGGGCTGCGCAGGCTGAAGGCTTCATCTGCTGCATAGATCGCCGTCACTGGTTGCACACCGCAGGATCGGGAGGATGGACCCACGCCATCCAAGGCTCGACCACCCGCGAGGAGCGCCATGCTGCACTACGCCATCATCTTCTTTGTCATCGCCATCATCGCCGCTGTTCTGGGTTTCTCCGGAATCGCCGGCGCCGCAACCAACATCGCCTGGATCCTGTTCGTGGTGTTCCTGATCCTTGCTGTGATCTCGATGTTCCGCAAGCGCGGCTAGCCGGTAGTGCCGGCCGCTGGCCGGCATCGCTTTCCGCAGAGTCTAGCTATGCTCGACTCTGCGGGCGATCACGACGTTACACAGCGCTCTGCAGCCCGCGATCGGCCTCATGGCGCTCCAGCGCCAGCTCGATCAGGCGGGTGATCAGCGTGGTGTAGTCCACGCCGCTGGCACCCCACAGCTTCGGGTACATGCTGATGCGGGTGAAGCCCGGCAGCGTGTTGACCTCGTTGATGATGATGTCGCCGCCCGCAGTGAGGAACACATCCACGCGCGCCATGCCGGCACACTCCAGCGCCTGGTAGGCCCGCAGCGCGATCTGCTGGATGCGTGCCTGTGTTGCAGCATCGATATCCGCGGGTACCACCACTTCGGCACCATCGGCGTTGATGTACTTGGTGTCGTAGGCGTAGAACTCGTCGTGCACCACCACCTCGCCGCACAGGCTGACCTGCGGATGTTCGTTGCCCAGCACCGCGCACTCGATCTCGCGGCCGATCACCGCCGATTCCACCAGCACCTTGTGGTCGTAGCGCAGCGCCAATGCCAGCGCTTCGGCAAAGCCCGCCGCATCCTTGACCTTGCTCACGCCTACCGACGAGCCTTGGTTGGCCGGCTTCACGAACAGCGGCAGGCCAAGCTGGGCAATCACCGCATCGACATCCACTTCCGCCACCTGGTGGCGGCGGATGCACAGCCACGGCGCCACCTGCAGCCCGGCGTCGCGCAGCAGGCGCTTGGTCACGTCCTTGTCCATCGCCACTGCCGAGCCCAGTACCGGCGAACCGACGAAGGGCAGGTTCGCCATGCGCAGCAGGCCCTGCAGCGCACCGTCCTCGCCCAGAGGCCCGTGCACGATCGGCAGCACCACATCGATCTGGCCCAGCACGCTGGCCGCATCGGAGGGCTGCAGCTGTGCCTGCTCGGCACCGGGAAGGACCGCCAGCGACTGGCCGGAGCGATGCAGCGCGATGCGTGCCGGATCATCGGCATTGAGCAGGAAGGTCGCAGGCTCGCTCAGATGCCACTGGCCCTGCTTGTCGATGCCGACCAGCACCGGCTCGAAGCGCTCGCGATCAAGCGCATCGAGGATGTTCTTCGCCGACTGCAGTGAAACTTCGTGCTCGGAAGACTTGCCCCCGAAGATGATGCCGACCCGGGTCCGTGCCATGGGGAATGCGATGTCCTGTGCGTTGCGTGGCCGTATAGCATGAACCTTCATCGGCCCACCGCGTGAGGCACAGATGAACCAGAAATCCATCCACGCATGGCGTGGATCTACCGTCCTCATGGCCCATCAACAGGGGTCGGAGCCCGTTGCGCAACAACGGGATCCGACCCCACGGACGACAGGAAACTGTCGAAGGCGGGATGGGTCCGGTTGCGGGGGTGTCCGCGGCATGGATGCCGCGGCCAAGCCCCCACGGACGGTTTTACGGCGTCCCCCGCAACCGGACCCATCCCGCCATCCCACGGATAGCCAGCTTTTG
This sequence comes from Stenotrophomonas maltophilia group sp. P373, assembly GCF_053295075.1. Taxonomy (NCBI): domain Bacteria; kingdom Pseudomonadati; phylum Pseudomonadota; class Gammaproteobacteria; order Lysobacterales; family Lysobacteraceae; genus Stenotrophomonas; species Stenotrophomonas maltophilia group sp. P373. The sequence continues at coordinate 206,216 of NZ_CM129994.1, forward strand.
ATGTTGATCTTGCCGGCCAGCGGCCGGCACTACTGCGGGTGCCGGGCGGCAGCCCGGCCCAAGCCCCCCACCCACGCAGGTAGAATGCGCCCATGGCTCTTTCCCTGCTCAAGTCCCTCAAGCCGGTCGCTGGCCGCGCCCTGCAGATCGCCCTGAACCGCGCGCTGGCGCTGGATCCGGATACCCGCCATGCCCTGGCCAGCCTCGATGGCCGGCACATCGACCTGACCCTGGAAGCGCCGTCGCTGGCGATGCGCATCAGCGTCGACGGCGACCAGCTGCGGGTCGGCCCGGTGGATGCGCAGGAAGCCGACCTGGCCGTGCGCAGCAGCCTGGCCGGCGTGCTGGCGCAGCTGCCGCTGCTGGCCAACGCACGGCGCGGCGAGTCCAACAACAAGGGCCGTGTACGCGTGGCCGGTGACGCCGAACTGGCGCGGCGCCTGCAGCAGCTGGCCAAGGGCTTCGACCCGGACTGGCAGCAGCCGTTCGTCAGCGTATTCGGCGAGGTACTGGGCGTGCAGGTCGCCAACACCCTGCGCAGCGCCCTGCAGCACGCGCGCCAGGGGGCGATCGACCTGGCCCACAGCGCCGCCGAATTCATCACCGAGGAATCGCGCGACGTGGTGCCGCGCGCCGAACTGGATGCCTTCCATGATGATGTGGACGTGCTGCGCGATGACGTCGAGCGTCTTGGCGCGCGCGTGCAGCGCCTGCGGGGTGCCGCATGAAGGCCGTGCTGCGGGCGAGCCGCATCGGCCGGGTGATCCTGCGTTACCGCCTTGACGACCTGCTGCAGGGCACGCCGGCCGAGCGTTGGCTGCGCCTGGCCAAGCCGTTCGTGCCGCGTGCCTCGGCCGACATCGCCGCACAGTCGCGCGGTGCGCGCCTGCGCCTGGCGCTGCAGGATCTCGGCCCGATCTTCGTCAAGTTCGGCCAGATCCTCTCCACACGCCGCGACCTGGTGCCGCCGGATGTGGCCAATGAGCTGACCCTGCTGCAGGACCGGGTCAAGCCGTTCGACGGTGACACTGCGCGCCGCATTGTCGAGGAAGCGCTTGGCCTGCCGGTCAGCGAGGCGTTCGCCAGCTTCGATACCGAACCACTGGCCTCGGCTTCGATCGCGCAGGTGCATGCGGCCACGCTGGCCGATGGCCGCCAGGTGGTGGTCAAGGTGCTGCGCCCGGGCATCGAGAAGCAGATCGACGCTGATATCGCCCTGCTCAACTCGCTGGCCGCGCTGGTCGAGCGTACCCATCCGCGTGCCGACAAGATCCGACCGCGCGAAGTGGTGGCCGAAGTCGAGAACACCCTCGCCGCCGAGCTGGACCTGCAGCGCGAAGGCGCCAATGCCAGCGTGCTGCGCCGCTTCTGGGAGAACAGCGACGACCTGTACGTGCCGGAAGTGATCTGGAGCCATACCGCCGAGCGCGCGCTGACCCTGGAGCGCGTGTGGGGCATTCCGTCCGACGACGTCGCCGCGCTCGACAAGGCGGGCATCGACCGCAAGGCACTGGCCGCCAAGGGCGTGCGGGTCTTCTACACCCAGGTGTTCCGCGACAACTTCTTCCATGCCGATGCGCACGCCGGCAACATCTGGGTCGACACCGATCCGGGCCGCCGCGCCAACCCGCGATTCATCGCGCTGGACTTCGGCATCATGGGCCAGCTGTCGCAGGAGGATCAGTACTACCTGGCTGAGAACTTCATGGCCATCTTCAACCGCGATTACCGCCGCATCGCCGAACTGCACGTGCAGGCGCGGTGGATGCCCGATCACGTACGCATCGATGATCTGGAAGCGGCCGTGCGTTCGGTGTGCGAGCCGTACTTCACCCGCCCGCTGTCGCAGATCTCGCTGGCCGAAGTGCTGATGAAGCTGTTCCGCGTGGCGCAGCGCTACCAGCTGACCCTGCAGCCGCAGCTGATCCTGCTGCAGAAGACCCTGCTGAACATCGAAGGTGTTGGCCGCCAGCTGGATCCGCAGATCGATATCTGGGCGGTGGCCAAGCCGGTGCTGGCGAAGATCCTGCGCGAGCGCTACAGCCCACGCCGGGTGGTGCGCGAGATCGGCAAGCGGTTGCCGGAAATCATGACCCACGCGCCGGACATGCCGCGCCTGGTACACGCTTGGCTGACCCAGCAGGTGGAGGGGCGCCACGAGCTGGCGATGCGCTCGCGCGATCTGGTTGCGCTGGATGCCAGCGTGCAGCGCCTGCAGAAGCGCGCGGTCGGCGCGATCACCGGCGTCGGCCTGCTGGCCATCGCCGCGCTGATGTACGTGCTGCAGCCACCGGGCTGGTACTGGGGCGACCTGCCGATGTGGAGCTGGGTGTCTGGTGCCGTCGGCGCGGCGGCGCTGGCGCGCGCGTGGTGGCGCTGATCCCCGTTGATCCACAGTCGGCGGCGTCGCGCGCCGCCGACCGGCCACGGCTCTACCAGTGATAGCCCAGGCCCAGGTGCGACTGCACGCTCTGGAAGCGGTCCAGGCGCGTCCTGTGCCAGGTCTTGCCGATGCCCATGTCCAGCACCAGATGCTCGCCCAGCGGCTGGCTGCGGCGCAGGAAGGCACGTCGTGCATCGTGTTCGCGCAGCAGCAGCGGATCGGCATCGGCGGTGTAGCCGGAAGTACCGCTGCCCAGCCACAGCTGGGTCGACCCACGGCCCTGCGCATCCTTCAGGCGCAGTGACAACGTGGTGCCATGGCCGTCGGGCCCATTGGACTGGCGATGCCGCTCGTGGCGCAGTGAGGCGGTCACGCGCGGGAAGTAATGCGCTGCGCCCACCGACCAGCCGCTCACGTATGCACCGGCATGGTACTGGGCGTACTTGCCGCCTACGCTCAGCACGGTCTGCGGTGCCACGTGCCACTGCAGGTCCTGGTTGACCTGGCGGTTGACGAATACCGGGTCATCGTTGGAGGCAGTGAAGGCAGTGCGGGTCGAGACGCGAGGACTCCAGCGCTGGTGCAGCGAACCCTGCACGCGATTGCCGCCGAAGCGCTTGCTGCCGTAGTCGCGTTCGCCATGGGCCAGGCCAAGATGCCAACGGCTGTCACCGCTGCGGCCGGCCACGTCCACGGTCTGTACGTCACGCTTGCCGAAGCCGTCGGTGTAGTCGGCATGGTCCAGTTGCACCGAGACCCGGTCGATGCCGGCGTGGGCGCTGGACACAGCCAGCAGCAGGGCACACGGCAGTGCGCCACGGATGATCAATCGCATGGGGTTACTCCAGGGGTTGGGAATGCAGCGACTGCAGCAGCCGGTAGCGACCGGGCGGCAGGTTTCGTTCCACGGTGATGCGCGGTCCGAACTGGCTGCCCGGCGCGACGATGCGACCGGGCAGGATGATCACGCCGACACCCAGCGCCGCGCCCTCACCGATCCAGGCGCCGAGCTTGTCGCGCTGGCTGTCGATGACGGTATTGCCGATGTGGACGGCGACCGTCGCACCATCCAGGCGATGGTTGCTGGTGCGTACCAGCGCGCCCAGGTAGGCACGGGCGTCGACGCGGCTGTCGGCGATGAAACATTGCGGGCCGATGCAGGCGCCGTCGCCGATCAGTGCGTTCTTCAGTTCACCTGCAAAGCCGATGCGCACGCCGTCACCGATACGCAATGGGCCGCGCAGCAGCGCATTGTTGCCGATCAGGCAGTCGCGGCCGATCGATACCGGCCCCTGCAGCTGGGCGCCGTCGCAGATGCGGCTGCCGGCGCCGATCCTCACCTTGCCCTGCACCATCGCGCGCGGCGAAACCTGTGCAGTGGAATCGACGTGCGGTGGCAGCGTCGAAAGCGCGGCGGCCATCGCGGCCAGGTCATTCCACCACATGCGGATACCTGGTCGGTTTGTCGCGCAGCGGTTCGCGTCCGGTGAACAGCCCGGCCACGCCGTGCATCAACCAGATCGCGTAGGCGAGCAGCACGTACAACATCGAGAACGCGGCGGCGGGTACCAGCCACGCCCGGCGGTGGTGGATCGCACTGATCACCGCCAGCAACATGACGATGCCAATCCAGAACAGCGGCATCACCGACAGGGAGAGGCCACCAGGCCCATGCAGCAGGGCCGCACCGAACCAGACCTGCAGGGTCAGCACGATGCCGGCCAGCGCGAGCAGCATCATCGGCAGGATGCTGAACAGGCCGAATCGGGTCAGCAGCAGGCCGCGATGCAGGCGCATGCACACCGCATAGCCGACGATCCAGCGCCGCCAGCGCCGCCATTCCTCCACCAGCGTGTTGCATTCCTGCGGGTAAACCACGCAGCGCACGCTCTGGCGGACGCGGTACCCCTGCGCGACCAGCGACCAGGACATGTCCAGGTCTTCCACGCGGGTGCGGTCGGAGAAGCCGACCTTGCGCAGCACCGAGGTACGGAACAGGCCACACGAACCGGAGACAATGAAGGGGGCGCCGCCCAGCCACTGCTGGAAGCTGCGCTTGATGACGATCATCGGCAGCTTCAGGCTGGCGCGCACATGCGGCAGGAAGCCGGCACCCTGCAGGCTGGACGACGGCACGCCACCGACCGCATCGGCACCGCGCTCGATCTCGTCCAGCAGGTGGCCCAGGCCGTGGCCGCGCGGATCGATATGGGTGTCGGCGTCGGTCAGGAACACCTGCTCGGCGGTGGCGTGCTGCAGGCCATGCATCAGCGCGCCGCCCTTGCCGGTGTTGGACTGATGCACCGCCACCAGGCGCCCGGGCCAGTGCGCCTGCAGCGCATCGAGCACCTGCGCGGTGTTGTCGGTGGAACCATCGTTCACGCAGATCACCCGCGCCACGTAGGGGTTCTGCAGCAGGCTGGTCAACGAGCGCTCCAGGCAGGGGGCTTCGTTGTAGGCCGGCACGATCGCATCGATGCTGTACAGGCGCGTGCTGGGGCGGCGCAAGGCCTGCACACACACACGCACCAGGATGAAGGCACACATGGCCAGGAACAGCAGCGTTTTCATCACAGCACCAGCCGGTAGGGCACGAAGCCTTCACTGGGGCCGATGCCGATCTGCTGGCCGCGGAACTGCGCATGGCAGCGCAGGTGATCCTCCTGCATGTAGTGGCGATCGCCCTGGCTGGCATGCTCGCGCAAGGCATGGATCTTCAGGTCCAGCTGTGCGCTGATGTCCTCGAATACCTGCGGTGCGAACTGTGGCAACGTGCTGGGGCTCTCGTAGCAGAGGATCTGCGGGATGCTGCGGCAGGCGATGATCGACGCTTCGTGGACGGTGCGATGGTCCTGGTGATGGTCTTCGCCGCACATCGTGTAGACGCGATGCGGTGCGATCTGCGCGCAGGCCTGCTCGAGCGCCGCGACGATGTCGTTGCGGCAGGCAGGAAAGCGGGTATCCGGGAAGTCCCGCTGGATCACCTCGGCCACACCCAAGCGCCGCAACGCGCGGTGCGATTCGTCGCCGCGGTCGATGCCGGCATGGCAGCCACGGCCCCCACGGCTGAGCACCAGCGCATGGATGCGTGCACCGGCGCGGGCCAGTTTGGCCAGGCTGCCGCCGCAACCGAGTTCGATGTCGTCGGGGTGGGCGCCGATTGCCAGAATGTCGAGAACCATGGCCGTGTCCTTGCGGAAACCAAGAGGGCAGCGGGCGGGTGCACCGTCCCGCGTGAAGAAGGCGGGAACTATCGCAACGTGAGCGCGGCGCGGGGCTAGGAGGAGTACGAAATGTGGCCGGACGGGCCACAATGCTCACCCTTGCTGCGGCAATTGAAAGAAGCGATGACGATGCGGCTTTCGGAATTGAAGAACGAACTGATGCACTTCGGTGCTGAAAACGACGCGCATGAAACCGAGCGCGCTCGGCGCATGCTCAACATCACGCCGGACACCGGTGAATTCCTGTCGGTACTGGTGCGTTTCGGCACCGCGCGCCGGGTGCTGGAAATCGGCACCTCCAATGGCTACTCCACGCTGTGGCTGGCCGAAGCCGCCGCCGCCATCGACGGCCACGTGACCACGCTGGAATTCGCCGAGGACAAGGTGGCGATGGCGCGATCCACGTTCGCGCGCAGCGGGTTGGCCGCGCACATCACGCTGGTGCATGGCGATGCCGGGCAGTGGTTGGCAGAGGCCGGCGAAGGCTGCATCGACCTGTTGTTCCTGGATTCGGACCGCGGGCAGTACGCCGGCTGGTGGCCGCAACTGCGCCGCGTGCTGCGGCCAGGGGGCCTGCTGGTAGTGGACAACGCCACCTCGCACGCGGAAGAGATGAAACCCTTGTGCCTGCTGCTGGACGCTGATCCGGACTTCAGCACCAGCGTGGTGCCGGTGGGCAACGGCGAACTGCTGGCCGTGCGCAACGCCTGATTGCCACGCCACAGACCCGGGGTCAGATCCCTTTTCCCGTGGAAAAGGGATCTGACCCCATACAGGGCACCCTTATAATCCCGCGGTGAGTACCGAACCTGACACCCTCGCCGCGGTCGAGACTGAAACCGCGCCCCTGCAGCTGCTGCACCTGGATGAGCGCCTGGCCGTGGTCAACAAGCCTGCCGGGCTGATGGTCCACGACAGCAAGCTGGCCCGTGGCGAAGATGATTTCCTGGCCGACCGCCTGCGTGAGCAGCTGGGGCGGCCGATCTTCCTCGTGCACCGCCTGGACCGGGCCACCAGTGGCTGCCTGCTCCTGGCCTTTGACCGCGAAACCGCCAGTTCGCTGGGCAAGGCACTGATGGGTGGCGAAGTGGCCAAGGACTACCTGACAGTCTGCCGAGGCTGGCCGGCCGAGCTGTCCTGGCGGGTGGACCATGATCTGGACGGTGGGCCGGGCAAGCCGGTGAAGAAGCCGGCGATCACCGATTTCCAGCGCCTGGCCACTGGCGAGCTGTCGGTGCCGGTGGGCGAATTCAGCAGCTCGCGCTACGCGCTGCTGCGCTGCCAGCCGCAGACCGGGCGCTTCCGGCAGATCCGCCGTCACCTCAAGCACCTGTCACATCACATGATCGGCGATACCAGCCACGGCGATGGGCGCCACAACCGCATCTTCCGCATGCAGGGCGTGCACCGCATGCTGCTGCACGCCGAGCGCCTGCGTTTTCCGCATCCGGAGGGCGGCAACGTGGATGTCAGTGCGCCGCTGGACCGCCAGTTCCAGAAGGCACTGGACCTGTTCGGCTGGCAGGTGGACGCAGTTTGACGGTAGTGCCGGCCGCTGGCCGGCAGCTGCGTGATTCCAGGTGTACTGGGGAGCCGGCCAGCGGCCGGCACTACCTCATTCTCGTTTCTTTTCCGGCTCGTTGACGATCGCTTCCAGGTCTTTCTGCAGGTCCGCAAACAGCGGCTGCATGCGCGCCTGGATGGCCACCATCACGTTCTGCATCAGTGCCGGGGTCTTGTCCAGCAGGCTCTGGCCTGCCGCGCTCTCGTAGAACTCGGCCATCGCCAGCACGTCTTCCTTGCTGAACGTCTTCTTGTACAGGTCCACGTACATCGGCCGCAGCTGCTGCCACGACATGGCCTGGCGCAGGGTCTGGCTGGTCCGCGCCTGGATCCGCTTCAGCTGCTCCTGCTGCTGGGCGGTGAGCTGGCGCTGCGCGGCCACCTGCTCGAACTGCTGCTGCTGCATGGCTTCGATCTGCGGCACCATGGTGTCGATCATGCTCTGCGCGCGCGAGGCCGACAGCAGGCGGTTGATGTCGCCGTCGGTCGGCGGGGCGGCCAGGGCCGGGACGCTGGCCGTGGCCAGTGCCAGCAGCAGGGCGGCGCGGCGCAGCAGGGACGGCAGGGCGGGTGCGAAGCGGGTCATGCGGGCTTCCTGCGGTACATGGGACCGCCAGCATACCCGCAGCCCAGGCGAAGGCGGCGTGTTCGGCGCCTGATCGGCGGCATACGGGGCGCGATGGCGCACTCCACCACGTGCCTGCCGCTACAATGCGTGGATGGGCAGTGGACCGGTCACCATCAGCGCGCAGCTTGAAATCCCCGACGGCGAGATCGTCGAGCGGTTCGTGCGCGCCAGCGGCGCCGGCGGCCAGAACGTCAACAAGGTGTCCACTGCGGTGGAACTGCGTTTCGACGTGGCCAACTCGCCCTCGTTGCCCGAACCGTTGCGCGCGCGGCTGTTGGCGCGGCGTGACCGGCGCATGACCGGCGAAGGCGTGCTGGTCATCGACGCGCAACGTTTCCGCACCCAGGATCGCAATCGCGAGGATGCGCGCGAGCGGCTGGCGGCCTTCATCCAGGCCGGGCTGAGCGTGCCCAAACCGCGCAAGGCCACCAAGCCGACCCTCGGGTCGAAACTGCGTCGTCTGGACGCCAAACGCGGGCGCGCGCAGATCAAGCGCGGGCGCTCATCACGTGACTGGGAGTGATTGCTTGAACAACCCGACTTCGTTGCTGCCGGCCGTGCCGCCGCAGATGCCGCAGGTCAAACCCAACGCCTTCCTGCGCTGGCTGGCGCGCTGCACCCTGCGCATGGGGGGCTGGAAGGTGACCGGCACCCTGCCTGACATCCCCAGGCTGGTCTTCATCATCGCCCCGCATTCGTCCAACTGGGACGGGCTGTGGGGCATGGCAGCGAAGATCGCGCTCGGCATGAAGGTGAAGGTGCTGGGCAAGGCGTCGCTGTTCTGGTGGCCGCTGGGCCCGCTGCTGCACCGGCTGGGCGTGATTCCGCTCGATCGCAGCTCGCCACAGGGCACGGTGGGCCAGGCGGTGGACCTGCTGCGCAACAACGAGAAGATGTGGTTCGCCATCACGCCCGAGGGCACCCGCAAGGCGGTGAAGGAGTGGAAGGCCGGCTTCCTGAAGATCGCCCGGATGGCCGACGTGCCGATCCTGACCGCGTATTTCCACTATCCGGAAAAGACCATCGGCATCGGTCCGCTGTTCACCCCGAGCGGCGACGATGTGGCCGACATGGCTGCCATCCGCGAGTTCTACCGGCCCTGGATCGGCAAGACCCGCGGTACGGTCTGAGCCTGCCGCAGGCCGCCGCATAGACGCCACGTCCGGCACATGCCGGGCGAGCGCGACAGGAGTAGGGTGGAGGGCTGGTATCCATACCGTCTGCCCAAGGAGCGTTTTACATGTCGCGTACCGTAGTCCTGGCCGCCGCCATCAGCCTGGCGCTGGCGGCCTGTTCCGGCAAGGAATCCACCCCCGTGTCCGATGCCCAGAAGACCCCGGCCCAGCAGCCGGCCGAAGCCTCCACCAATCCGCTGCTGAGCGCCAGCACGCTGCCGTTCCAAGCGCCGCCGTTCGACAAGATCAAGGACAGCGACTACCTGCCGGCCTTCGAAGAAGGCATGCGCCAGCACCTGGCCGACGTGCGCAAGATCGCCGACAGCAGCGAGCCGGCCACCTTCGACAACACCATCGTGGCGATGGAGCGCAGCGGCGAGACCCTGACCCGCGTGTCGCGCATCTTCTTCGGCCTGGTCCAGGCCGACACCAACGATGCGCGCCAGAAGATCCAGGAAGAAGTGGCGCCGAAGCTGGCCGCGCACCAGGACGAGATCAACCTCGATCCGAAGCTGTTCGCGCGCGTGAAGTCGCTGTACGACCAGCGTGACACGCTGGAGTTGGACCCGGTGCAGAAGCGCCTGGTCGAGCACTATTACGATGGCCTGGTGCGCGCCGGTGCGCAGCTGTCCGACGCCGACAAGGCGATCCTGCGCAAGCTCAACGTGGAAGAGACCACGCTCTCCACCCAGTTCCACACCCGCCTGGTGGCCGCGACCGCCGCTGCGGCTGTTGTCGTTGACGACAAGGCCAAGCTGGCCGGCCTGGACGAGGGCGCGATCAACAACGCTGCGGCCGCCGCCAAGGACCGCAAGCTGGATGGCAAATTCCTGCTGCCGCTGCAGAACACCACCCAGCAGCCGGTGCTCGGCTCGCTGAGCGATCGCGACCAGCGTGCCGCCGTTCTGAAGGCCTCTGAAACCCGCGCCGAGCGCGGTGATGCCAACGACACCCGGCAGACCGTGCAGCGCCTGGCCCAGCTGCGTGCGCAGAAGGCCAAGCTGCTCGGCTTCGACACCTTCGCCGACTATCAGCTGGGCGACCAGATGGCCAAGACTCCGGCTGCCGCGCTCAAGCTGCTGACCGACACCGTGCCGGCCGCCACCGCCAAGGCGCGCGCCGAGGCCGGTGAGATCCAGAAGGTCATCGACGCGCAGAAGGGCGGATTCCAGGTCGCCGCTTCGGACTGGGACTTCTACGCCGAGCAGGTGCGCAAGGCCAAGTACGATCTGGACGAGTCGCAGATCAAGCCGTACTTCGAACTGGACAACGTGCTGCAGAACGGCGTCTTCTACGCCGCCACCCAGCTGTACGGCATCACCTTCAAGCCGCGCACCGACATTCCGACCTACAACCCGGACATGAAGGTGTACGAAGTGTTCGACAAGGACGGCACCTCGCTGGCCCTGTTCTACACCGACTACTTCAAGCGTGACAGCAAGTCCGGCGGCGCCTGGATGGACGTGTTCGTCGAGCAGGACGGCCTGACCGGTGCCAAGCCGGTGGTCTACAACGTCTGCAACTTCACCAAGCCGGCCGCCGGCCAGCCGGCGCTGATCAGCTTCGACGACGTCACCACCATGTTCCATGAGTTCGGCCATGCGCTGCACGGCATGTTCTCGAACGTGAAGTACCCGTCGATCGCCGGCACCGCCACCTCGCGTGACTTCGTCGAGTTCCCGTCGCAGTTCAACGAGCACTGGGCACTGGACCCGAAGGTGTTCGCCAACTACGCCAAGCACTACAAGACCGGCGAGGCGATGCCGCAGGAACTGGTCGACAAGATTCTCAAGGCGCGCAGCTTCAACCAGGGCTATGCGACCACCGAATACCTGTCGGCCGCGCTGCTCGACCTGGCCTGGCACACGCAGAAGGCCGATGCACCGCTGCAGGATGTCGGCGCCTTTGAAGCCAGCGCGCTGAAGAAGTTCAAGGTCGACCTGCCGCAGGTGCCGCCGCGCTACCGCACCACCTACTTCGACCATATCTGGGGTGGTGGTTACTCGGCCGGTTACTACGCCTACTTCTGGGCCGAAGTGCTGGACCATGACGCCTACCAGTGGTTCACCGAACACGGTGGGCTGACGGCGGCCAACGGCCAGGAGTTCCGCGACAAGATCCTCTCGCGCGGCAACAGCGTGGAGCTGTCGACCCTGTACCGCGATTTCCGCGGCAAGGACCCGTCGGTGGAACCGCTGCTGAAGTTCCGCGGGCTGAAATAAGAAAGCGGAAACGGCGGGGGCAACCCCGCCGTTTTTCTTTGTGTAGAGCCGAGCCCATGCTCGGCTGGCTTTTTCTGGAGACGCAGCCGAGCATGGGCTCGGCTCTACACACAGCGTTACGTCCCCACGTGCACGCGGTTCGCCTGCTCGGCCAGGCCCAGGTGATCGAGCGCGATATCCAGCGCCAGCACATAACTCTGCGCGCCATACCCAGCAGCGATGCCCAGGCGCTGGCCGACACCGGCCGGCAGGCACGGTTCGGCCACTGCGCCGTCGTCATGCACCTCTACGTACGCGTTGTGCAGATAGGGCAGCAGCCGCTGCAGGCGCAGACTGTTGGCACACGCACCCGGATCGAGCAGCGTCACCTCGCCGCGGCTGTGATCGGCCACGCGCAGCGCATCAAGCAGTTCCTGTTCCGAACCGCAGGCGCGGATGGCCACGCTGGTGCCGGCGTCGATCGCGCGATGCACCAGCGACTTCAGGACCGGTGCCGGCAGCGGCATCGCGGTGCGGATCAGGGCGCCGGCCGCTTCCGGGCCGCGGATGATGAAGATCGACATGACTCAGCCCTCCTGCGCCAGGCGGCGGCCGACAATGGCCAGCGACAACGGGTAACCGGCCTGCTGGCTGCGCTGGTCGACCACCACGGCGGCCGGACCGTGCTGCAGGCGCAGACGTGCATCCAGGCCCGGCTCGCTGGGAGCCTGCAGTTCGATGTACTGCGCCGGCAGCCGTTCCAGTGCTGCCTGCAGCGCGCCACCTTCGGCCTGCCATTGCGCTTCGTCGGCGGTACCGACATCCAGCAGTACCCAGTCGGCGGAGCGCGCCTGCGGCTGGCACAGGCACTGGCGTACCTCGGACAGGCTGGCGCAGTCGCTGCACAGCACGCGATGGCCGGCCAGCTGTGCCGACAGCTGCGGACGCGGCGCCGACGAAGATGCGTGGCGGATCACCAGGAGGGTCATACAACACCTTGCGGAATGCGCCCTGTGGCGCGGTGGGCACACGATGCGCGTGCTGCCCGTAAAGGTGCGATGCCCGCCGCCGGGCCGGGGCGTAAAACCTGCGTAACCCCTTTTGCAGCGCCAGGGTTGCCAGGACTGGGCGCAGAGCAGCCGAGCGTAGGCTCGGCTCTACAGGAGCGCGGTGCGGGAACCTCTTCGGCCCGGATGTGGTCTGATGCAGCTACCACCCACCCGGATCCTGCCATGGACGCTGTTGCCCGCCCTCCCTTTTCCGAACGCGCGCTGGCCTGGCTGAAGAAAGAGGCGCTGCCGCTGCTGGTGATGCTCGGCCTGCTCGCCGCCGCCCGCGATACCCTGGCCAACCATTACGTGGTGCCGAGTGGTTCGATGCAGCCGACCCTGCAGCCCGGCGACCGGGTGGTGGTGGACATGCGCGCCTACGGTCTGCGCCTGCCATTCACCAACACGGAACTGATGGCGACCGGCACCCCGCAGCGTGGCGAGGTGGCGGTCTTCGACTCACCGGCCGACGGCACCCGCCTGATCAAGCGCGTGGCGGCGGTGGCCGGTGACCATGTGCAGATGCGCGAAGGCCATCTGAGCATCAACGGGCAGCCGCTGCAGATGGCCGACCTGCAGGACGTGGAAGCCTTCGGCGAGCGACGTGCCCGCCTTGATCTGGACATGGGCGGCGGTCCGGACATCGCCGACTTGGTGGTGCCGGCTGGCAAGGTGCTGGTGCTGGGTGACCACCGCGGCAACAGCTTCGATGGCCGCTTCTTCGGCTTCGTCGACGCCGACAAGCTCTACGGCCGCGCGGTGGCGGTGTACTACCGCCGGGGCGACGGCTTCGAGTGGCAGCGCCTGTAAGCTGAATTGATACTTCTCGTATATCAATCATTACCTATCAGGTTATGGATCGACTGGATAGACGGGCCTAGTCTGAGGCCCGTTCCCTCCCACGCTTGGCCGCCCCCACCGGCCCATCGATCCCATGACTGGCGAAACCGCGGCGGCCGTCGAACGCCGCCCCCCCACTGTCGACTCCAGCGCCGAGACCCGCATCCAGCAGGGCACACCGGCCTTCCGCCGCACCGCGCTGGCACTGTTCCTGGCCGGCTTTTCCACCTTCGGCCTGCTGTACACGGTGCAGCCGCTGCTGCCCGAGTTCAGCCGCCATTTCGGCGTGTCCGCCGCCGGCAGCGCGATGTCGTTGTCGCTGACGACCGGCACCTTGGCCGTGGCGATGCTGCTGGCTGGTCTGCTGTCCGATGCGGTCGGCCGCCGCCCGTTGATGATCGTCGCGTTGCTGGTCTCGGCCATGCTGTCGCTGAGCTCGGCGCTGGTGGATGACTGGACCACGCTGCTGGTATTGCGCACGCTGCTCGGCCTGGCGCTGAGCGGCGTGCCGGCGGTGGCGATGACCTACCTGGTCGAGGAAATGGACAGCCGCGCGCTGGGCCTGGCGATGGGCCTGTACATCGGCGGTAACGCCATCGGTGGCATGAGCGGACGCCTGCTGGCCGGCATCATCGCCGACCACTGGGGCTGGCGCTGGGGTATCGGCGTGGTCTCGATCATCGCGGTGGCCAGCACCGTGCTGCTGTGGCTTCAGCTGCCGCCGTCGCGCCACTTCCATCCCCGTCGTGACAGCCTGCGCCAGTTGCCGTCGCGCTGGCGCACGCTGTTCGCCGACCCGGGCCTGCCGTGGCTGTTCGCGACCTCGTTCGTGCTGATGGGCGTGTTCGTCACCCTCTACAACTACCTGGGCTACCACCTGCTGGCGCCGCCCTACCACCTCAGCCAGACCGTGGTCGGCCTGATCTTCAGTGTCTACCTGGTGGGCACCTTCAGTTCGGCGTGGATGGGCCAGCAGGCCACGCGCTACGGCCGCGGCCGCATCCTGTCGATCTCGTTCGCGTTGATCGGCGCGGGCATCGCACTGCTGGCAATGCCGTGGCTGAGTGCGATGGCACTGGGTATCGCGCTGGTCACGTTCGGCTTCTTCGGCGGCCACTCGGTGGCCAGCAGCTGGGTTGGCAGCCGCGCCGGTACGATGCGCGCCGAAGCCTCGGCGATGTACCTGTTCGCCTACTACCTGGGATCCAGCGTGCTGGGCGGGGTCGGTGGCCTGGCCTATGCGGCCTGGGACTGGCTTGGCGTGTGCGCGTTCGCGGCCGTGCTGACGCTGGTCGGCGGCGGTATCGTCTGGGCACTGCAGCAGCGCGCGCCGCAGCCGGTCACCGCGTGATCCACCGCGTACGGTAGTGCCGGCCGCTGGCCGGCATGCCGGCCCATGTGGGGTTGCCGGCCAGCGGCCGGCACTACCCGGGTGGGTTGCGCTTCACCCTTCGGCGAACGCCTCACGCAGCAGCGTGGCGAAATTGCGGATCAGCGGCGTTACCCGTTCGCGGTGCCAGGCCAGCTGCACTTCCGAATGCGCGCCAGCATCGGCCAGTGCCACGAAGCGCGATCCTTCCACGCGTATGTGATCGCATGACGACGGCAGGATCGCCGCACCCAGGCCCGCGGCGGCCAGGCTGATCAACGTCGATGCTTCACCGGCTTCCTGCACGATGCGCGGCGTGAAGCCCGCCGCCGCGCACAACGCGATCATGTGGTCGTGGATGCCCGCGCCGGCGCTGCGGCGGAACGCTACGAACGGCTCCTGAGCGAAGTCGCGCAGCGACAGCGTGCCCTGCTTCGACAGCCTGCGCAGGGCAGGGTGGTCGGCGTGCACGATCAGCGCCAGCGGGTCGACGAACAGGCTGTGCGCCACCAGTTCCGGCGGCAGCGCGCGCTTGCGGATGATGCCCACGTCCAGTGAACCGTCGAGCAGCGCGTCGATCTGCTGCAGCGTGTTCATCTCGCTCAGCTGCAGCCGCACCTGCGGGTACTGCTGACGGTAGCGCAGGATCGAACGCGGAATCTGCGGCGACAGCGGCGTGGCGCGAGTCAGACCGATGTGCAGTTCACCCTGCTCACCACGCTGTGCACGCTGCACCTCGTCCACGGCCGTTTCCACCTGCTGCACGATGGCGCGTGCACGTTCCTGCAGCAGTTCGCCCGCAGGCGTCAGCTGCACGCGGCGATGGCTGCGCACGAACAGGCGCGCGTCAATCAGTTCTTCCAGCTGGCGGATCTGTTGGCTGAGTGGCGGCTGTGACATGCCCAGCCGCTCCGCCGCCTGGCCGAAGTGCAGCGTATCGGCGACGGCGAGGAAGTAGCGCAGGTGGCGGAGTTCGATGGACATGGGTGCAGTTTATTCATCGTCAGCCGGAAATGAATCAGAGGCGGGGTCAGAGCCCGTTGCGCAGCAACGGGATCCGACCCCGTGCCGACCAACGGTCGGCACCCACCATGGGAAGCATTTCCCACAGTTCGCAGAAAACGGTCGAAGGCGGGGTGGGTCCGGTTGCGGGGGCGTGAGCGCCATGGATGGCGCGACCGAGCCTCCATGGACGGATTTACGGCGTCCCCCGTAACCGGACCCACCCCGCCATCCCACGGAAAGCCCGCTGTCGCCGTTGCTGTCGCTTCGGCCTCTGCAGGTGCAGGGCGCAGCCCTGCCGAACACCCCTCACCGCTCCGAATGCCCGCTCTGATCGTAATCGCGCGGACTGAACAACTCCGGCTGGATCAGCTCGATGAACGCCCGCGCCTGCGCCGACAACGCCTTGCCCCGGCGCACGATCACCCCGTAGCTGCGCTCGGGGAACCAGCGCTTCATCGATCGCGCCGCCAGCCGCTCGTGGTCGGCCTCGTTCAGGCACAGCGCCGGCACGATGGAAATGCCCATGCCCATCGCCACGTACTGCTTGATCACTTCCCAGCCCCCCACTTCCAGCGCCACGGTGTAGGCGATGCGGTGGCGCTGGAACACCTGGTCCACCAGGCGGTAGGTGATCTGCCGCTTCGGCGGCAGCACCAGCGGATAGCGCGCGATGTCGGCCAGCTCCAGCTCGCCGCCCTTGGCCAGCGGATGATCGTGCGGTGCGATCAGCACCTGCTCGAAGCGGTAGGCCGGGGCGTAGGTCAGGTCGGCCGGCACATCGGTCATCGAACCTATCGCCAGGTCGGCGGCATCCTCGCGCAGCAGGTCGGTGCCGTCGGCGCTGATCGCGTTGTGCAGGGTCAGGCGCACGTCCGGGTGGTGCAGGCGAAAGCGTTCGACGATCTTCGGCAGCAGGTACAGGATGGTCGAGCTGTTGGCGGCAATGTTCAGCTCGCCCGCGTCCAGGCCGCGCACCTTGTCGCGGAAGCGCGCCTCCAGCCCGTCCAGGTTCTCCACCAGCGGCTGTGCCATCTCGTACAGCAGCTGGCCCTCGCGGCTGGGCACCAGGCGCCTCCCGCTGCGCTCGAACAATGGCACCCCCAGCTCCCGTTCCAACGCCTGCAACTGCAGGCTGATGGCCGGCTGGCTGACGAAAAGTGCCTCAGCCGCCCGTGAGACGGAGCCGAGGCGCACGGTCTGGCAGAACGCGCGCAGCGGCTTGAGCCGGTCGGATTTGTAGGAAAAACGAGGACTTGGCGGGGTGTGTGTGCTCATCGTGTAACGAGTATTAGCACAACTTATGTAAAACATTGCAAAAACTGTTTTGCCAAATACTGAGGCCGGGAGGCACCGTGGAGACGTTCCCCCACCGCTGGAGTCGCCCCATGTCCGCCGTCGCTTCCGCCGTTCCCACCCCCGCCACCAAGGCCACCCCCGGCATCGCCCTGGCGACCCGCGTGGCCGGCCAGGACACCGTGCTGCCGGCGCCGCTGCTGGCCCTGCTGGTGTCGCTGCACCGCGCGGTGGAACCGGGCCGGCAGGCGAGGCTGCAGGCCCGCCGTGAACGCCAGGCGTTCTTCGACCAGGGCGGCCTGCCGGACTTCCGTGAAGACACCACTGCGATCCGCAGCGGCGACTGGCGCGTTGCGCCGCTGCCGGCCGCGCTGCAGGACCGCCGCGTCGAGATCACCGGCCCGACCGACCCGAAGATGGTCATCAACGCGCTGAACTCCGGCGCCAAGGTGTTCATGGCCGACTTCGAGGATTCGACCTCGCCGACCTGGCGCAACCTGCTGGCCGGGCAGCAGTCGCTGGCCGCGGCGGTGCGCGGCGATCTCGAATACACCGCCCCCAATGGCAAGCATTACACGCTGCGCCCATACGACGAACAGGCGGTGCTGATCGTGCGCCCGCGTGGCTGGCACCTGGACGAGAAGCACGTACGCGTCGACGGCCAGTTCCTCGCCGGCGGCCTGTTCGACGCAGCGGTGTTCGCCTTCCACAACGCCCGCTCCCTGCAGGCCAAGGATCGTGGCCCGTACTTCTACCTGCCCAAGCTGCAGAGCATGGAAGAGGCGGCGCTGTGGGAAACCGCGCTGTCGCACATCGAAGGGATGCTCGGCTTGCCGCACGGCCAGATCAAGGTGACCGTGCTGATCGAAACGCTGCCGGCGGTGTTCGAGATGGACGAGATCCTGCACGCGCTGCGTGATCGCATCGTCGGCCTGAACTGCGGGCGCTGGGACTACATCTTCTCGTACCTGAAGACCTTCCGCCGCCACGCCGACCGCGTCCTGCCTGAACGTGGCCAGGTGACCATGACCCAGCCGTTCCTGAAGGCCTATTCGGAACTGCTGATCCAGACCTGCCACCGCCGCGGTGCGCATGCGATGGGCGGCATGGCCGCGCAGATTCCGATCAACCACGATGCCGCCGCCAACGAGCAGGCCATGGCCCGCGTGCGCGCCGACAAGCTGCGTGAAGTCAGCGCCGGCCACGACGGCACCTGGGTCGCGCATCCGGCGCTGATTCCGGTGGCGATGGCGATCTTCGACGAGCACATGCCCGGTGCGAACCAGCACAGCGTGCTGCGCCAGGACGTGCGCGTCGGCCGCGACGAACTGATCGCGCGGCCGCCGGGCACCATCACCCGCGCCGGCTTCGAAGGCAACGTGGAAGTCTGCGTGCGTTACCTGGCGGCGTGGCTGGATGGCAACGGCTGTGTGCCGATCCATCACCTGATGGAGGACGCGGCCACCGCCGAGATCAGCCGCAGCCAGTTGTGGCAGTGGCTGCATACGCCGGGCCAGCAGCTGGACGATGGCACCGCGATCGACCTGGCCCTGCTGGATTCCACCCTGTCGCAGCTGCCGGCACGGCTGGGCGATACCGCCGCGCTGCCCGGTGGCGCGCGCATCAGCGAGGCCATCGCCCTGCTCGGCGAACTGAGCCGCAGCGAAGAACTGACCGATTTCCTGACCCTGCCGGCCTACGCACGCATCGATTGACTGCCGCGCGCGTCTACCGCCGTTTCCCTCCCCGCTGCACGCACGAACCGAACTGGAGAAAGACATGAGCAAGCTGCCCACTGCCGAACAGATCCAGCACGACTGGGATACCAACCCGCGTTGGGAAGGCATCCAGCGCAACTACAGCGCCACCGACGTGGTGCGCCTGCGCGGCACCGTCCACATCGAGCATTCGCTGGCCCGCCTGGGTGCGGAGAAGCTGTGGGCGTCGCTGCACGAGCGCGAGTTCGTCAACGCGCTGGGTGCACTGACCGGCAACCAGGCCATGCAGCAGGTCAAGGCCGGCCTGAAGGCGATCTACCTGTCCGGTTGGCAGGTGGCGGCCGACGCCAACCTGGCCGGCCAGATGTATCCGGACCAGTCGCTGTACCCGGCAGATTCGGTGCCGGCGGTGGTCAAGCGCATCAACAACACGCTGCTTCGCGCCGACCAGCTGCACCACGCCGAAGGCAAGGATGACATCGACTTCCTGCAGCCGATCGTGGCCGATGCTGAGGCCGGCTTCGGCGGCGTACTCAACGCCTTTGAACTGATGAAGGCGATGATCGAGGCCGGCGCCGCCGGCGTGCACTTCGAGGACCAGCTGGCCTCGGTCAAGAAGTGCGGGCACATGGGCGGCAAGGTGCTGGTGCCGACCCGCGAGGCGATCGAGAAGCTCAACGCCGCACGCCTGGCCGCAGACGTGATGGGCGTGCCGACCCTGCTGGTCGCGCGCACCGATGCCGAAGCTGCGGATCTGCTGACCAGTGACATCGACGGCAACGACAAGCCGTTCACCACCGGTGAGCGTACCGTCGAAGGCTTCTACAAGACCCGCAACGGCCTGGACCAGGCGATCAGCCGCGGCCTGGCCTATGCGCCCTACGCCGACCTGGTGTGGTGCGAGACCGGCAAGCCGGACCTGGAATTCGCACGGAAATTCGCCGAGGCGATCCATGCGAAGTTCCCGGGCAAGCTGCTGGCCTACAACTGCTCGCCCAGCTTCAACTGGAAGAAGAACCTGGACGACGCCACCATTGCCAAGTTCCAGCGCGAACTGGGCAGCTACGGCTACAAGTTCCAATTCATCACCCTGGCCGGGTTCCATGCGTTGAACTACGGCATGTTCAATCTGGCCCACGGCTACGCGCGCCGCCAGATGAGTGCGTTCGTGGAACTGCAGGAAGCCGAGTTCGAAGCGGCCGAGCGCGGTTTCACTGCGGTCAAGCACCAGCGTGAGGTCGGTACCGGCTATTTCGATGCGGTGACCCAGGCGATCCAGCAGGGCCAGTCGTCGACCACCGCGCTGACCGGATCGACCGAGGAAGAGCAGTTCCACGGCGGGCGCAGCGAACGCGCGGCGTGATCCGGTGCGCGGCGTGATCCGGTAGTGCCGGCCGCTGGCCGGCAATCACAGGATGCTCCGGGCGCTGCGTGGCAGCCGGCCAGCGGCCGGCTCTACCGGGGCCTGGAAATCCGATCAGGGTGGCCAGGGAAGGGCCAGGCAACGCCGGCCGGTCGGGGGACCTGCCGGCGTTGTTGTATCGATGCAAGGGGCAGCCAGCGGGCAGCGTCAATCAGGCGCACCCCGGGTTCCGGCAACTTGGCCGAAACCCTGTGAAACCCGGCATCGAATTGATCCAGCAGGGGTTTTGCCCGGGCGCCCGTGACCAGAATGGGCCACCACCGATCTTCACATCAATCAAGATCGGCAGAGCGGTCAAAATGAGATAGGGCGCACACTTTAAAGCGGTGCTATGCTCCGCGGCTCACCAGGGGACGCTGGCGGCGGGTGCAGGGAATGACCGGCAGGGGTGCGGCCGAGAACAGTGATGTGACGACAGGTATCGCCCGGGTGGCGATGGCCGAGATCGTGCACGCGCTGTTGTCAGATGCCGAGGTGGCATTGTTTGCCAGATTCGCCCGCGCATGCAAGCTCCGTGCCGGACAGTGGCTGTTCCAGCGTGGCCACCGCGGCGAGCGCATGTATGTGATCCTCGAAGGCCAGATCGAACTGGACTTCGGCGAGGACCTGGTGATCAAGACACTCGGGCAGCATGAGTTCTTCGGAGAACTGGGCCTGCTGGTCGGCGACCACCTGCGCAGCGCCAGCGCGCGCGCGCTGGTCGACTGCGATGTGCTGGAACTGGGGCCGGCTGATTTCCACCGGCTGGTCGAATCCGATCCGGGCCTGGTGGCCTACTTCCTGCGCCGCACGATCATGCGCGTGCTGGCCAACGAACAGGCCCTGATCAGCCAGTTGCGCCGGCGCAACCACGATCTGGAAACCGCGCTGGACAACCTCTACATCACCACCCACCAGCTGACCCACACCCGCGAGCTGGTGCGTACCGATGAACTGACCGGTCTGCACAACCGCCGTGGCCTCACCCTGTACCTGCAGGAGTGCCGCGAGCGTGCCGAGGGGCCGCCGCAGGCGCTGCTGCTGATCGATTGCGACCGTTTCAAGCAGATCAACGACCGCCACGGCCACCAGGCCGGCGACCGCGTGCTGCAGAGCATGGGCAACATCCTGCGCTCGATGGCTGGCGAACAGGACCTGGCCTGCCGGCTTGGCGGTGATGAGTTCTGCCTGATGCTGCGCCGTGGCAACCGCGAGATCGTGCAGCACGCTGCCGAGTTCATCCTCAGCGCGGTGCACGGCCTGCTCGAGCGCAGCCATGGCACGCCGCATGTAAGCCTGGTCAGCATCGGAGCCAGCCTGCTGGATGCCGACGCGGACTGGAGCGAGTGGTATGCCAGCGCCGATCGGGCGCTGTACCGGGCCAAGCGTGATGGCGGCAACTGCCTGCGCTGGGTGGATGATCCGGACGGCCAATAGGGAGATGCAGGCGATGAATGGCGACAACGGAACGTCAGCCCCGCATAGCCCACAGCTACGCGCCCTGCTGTTCACTGATCTGTGTGATTCGCTGCAGCTGGTCGAGCGGATCGGCGACGTGGCGGCGGCGAGCCTGTTCCAGGAACACGACCGCCTGGTGCTGGTGCTGCAGCACCGCTGGAATGGCCAGCTGATCGATCGTTCGGACGGCCTGTTCATGCTGTTCGAGCGCGCCATCGATGCCCTGGGCTTCGCCCTGGACTACCAGCGCGAACTACATGCGCTGGGCCAGCAGCGTGCGATTGAACTGCGCGCGCGTGCCGGCCTGCATGTGGGTGACGTGCTGACCTGGGAAAACAGTGCAGAGGCGGTCCGCGCCGGCGCCAAGTCGATGGAAGTGGAAGGCTTGGCCAAGCCGATGGCGGCGCGCCTGATGATGCTGGCGCAGCCCGGCCAGATCCTGTTGTCGGCGGTAGCCGAATCGCTGACCCGCCGTGCCACCGATGCGTTGGGCGAGCGCGGCACGCGCCTGTTGTGGAAGTCGCACGGGCGCTGGCGCTTCAAGGGCGTGCCGGTGGTACAGGAAGTGATCGAAGTGGGCGAGATCGGCTCCGCACCGCTGCGCATGCCGCGTGCCAATGCCAAGGCCCGCCGCGACCTGCCGTTGTGGCGGCAGCCGCTGGTGCTGGCCGCCGAAGGCCTGGTGCTGGCGGTGGCGGTGCTCGGCGGCTGGCTGCTGCTGCGGCCGGAACCGGCGATTGCGTTCGCTGAGCGCGACTGGGTGGTGCTCGGCGATGTCGACAACCTCACCGGCGACCCGATCTTCGACGACTCGATGCGGCATGCGATCCGGATCGCGCTGGAGCAGTCGCGCTACGTGAACGTGCTGTCGGAGGGCAAGATCCGCGAAAGCCTGGAAATGGCGCGGCTCTCCGGCGATACCCGGCTCAGCCGCGATACCGCGGCCAACGTGGCGGTGCGGGAAGGCGCGCGCGCCGTGCTGTTGCCGACCGTGCGGCAGAAGATCGGTGGCTACGAGCTGGCCATCGACGTCGCAGCACCGGGCAGCGGCCAGGTGATCCAGACGTTCACCGCCACCGCGGATCGATCCGATCAGATGGTGTTCGCGGTGGACGATGTGGTCGGGCGCCTGCGGCGCGGACTGGGCGAATCGGTGGCGAGCCTGGAACAGTCGTTGCCGCTGCCGCGGGCATCGACCCAGGACCTGCGCGCACTGCGTGCATTCGCGCTGGCGGAGAGTGCACTGGGCCAGCGTCGCTTCGAGGAGGCGCGCAACCTTTACCAGGCGGCGATCGATATCGATCCCGGTTTCGCCCTGGCCTACATGGGCGTGGCCAAACTGCATGCGCGCGTCGAGGAAGGGCGGCGAGCACGCGAAGCCATGCAGCATGCGCTGGACCTGCAGGATCGGCTGCCGCCACGCGAGCGGCTGTACCTGAAGGCCTGGACGGCCGAGCTGGAGCCGGGTGGCTGGGCGCTGGAGCAATGGCGCACGCTGGCCAAGGTCTATCCGGATTCGTTCGCGGGGCTGTCCAACACGTCCTGGTACCTGCTGCAGGCCAACCAGTTCAGCGAGGCCGAGCCCTATGCGCGTGCCGCCGCAGTGCCGCAGGATCCGCTGCGGCTGTATCCGCTGGTTCACCTGGTGCGGATACAGATCGCTGCCAATCAACCGCAGCTTGCCGCCGAAACACTGGCACAGGCGCAGATCCTGCGCGGCCGTGATGACGCCGATGAGACCGGCGTGGATGTGCTGGTGGCGCAGGGGCAGTACGCCAAGGCAGCGAAGCTGTTGCCGCAGATCCATGCCAGCGATGCCCTGCAGCAGCGGATGAAGCTGCGTGCGCAGCTGCTGCTGGCGGCCGCGCAGCGCGACTGCCCGGCGATGCAGCGGGCGATACGCGAAGATGCAGCGGCGCCGACGCTGGTCGATCTTCAGGTGCAGCAGCGCCTGCAGCACGCCAGCGTGGCGGCGTTGTGCCCGGGCGCTGACCGTGTCGAGCTGCAGGCGATCGCGGCGCTGCTGCAGCCGATGCTGCAGGAGCGTGATGATCCCATGCTGCATGCCCGTGGCCTGCAATGGCTGGCACTGGTCCACCTGGCGCAGCGGCAGGGCCAGTTCGAACTGGCCAGGCGTTGGCTGGACGAGCAGCGGCCCCTGCTGCGCAGCCTGCGCAGTCCGGTCGCGGACCGCTGGCTGCGCATCGTCAGCGCCATGGATGAGCTGCAGATGCAGCGCCCCGAGGCTGCCCGCGCCCTGATCGAGCCGATGCTGGATGGCAGCGAGCCGGTGCAGGCGCGCGTCGTGCTGCTGCTCGCGCTGCGTGCGCAGGGCGATGAAGCCGCCGTGCGCCGCCAGCAGGCCTGGCTGGCCCAGCATCGCGGCCAGGCCATTGCCGAGGTCACCGCCATGCAGGTCTGGCAACCACTGAACGTGCATGACGTGTCCACGTGGGCATCGCCGGCCACGGCCGGCGCACCCTGATGGCGGGTCAACCGTCGATGCGCTCGCCGACCTTGCCCGCTTCGAAGCAGAACACCACGGTCATGGCCGCCACCGACCCGGACAGGTGGGCCTGCAGCCCGTCACGCACTTGGCTCAGCTCCTCGACCGAGGCCAGGGTGCCGATCTTCATGCAGTCGTTCTCGCCAACGGCACCGTCCAGGCCGATCGAGGCCAGCGCCTTCGCCGGCGACGCGGTGAAGTGGCGGCGGAAGTCGTCGCTGCCGATCAGGTGGTCCAGCAGGGTGCTGGCGTCTGCGGCGGAAAGGCGGGGATGGGTGCTCATGGGGATCGTCCGTAGGTGGAGTTTCTCGTATCGGCCGCGACAGCCTGCCATTGAGGGCCGCGCTGCGCACATCGCTAAAGTTGGCCGCGCCGCGGTCGTTGCTGCTATGCCGGTTGTGCGGCAGAAGGAAGGAAACTTATGCGCCTGCGCCGCTGCGCCAGCCTGATGTTCGAGCCCCGCGAGGCGGTCACCCTGGACCTGCGCGCGATGCTGGCCGGCCACGCCGAGATGGACAGCCAGATCAGCTGGGTGGCGCTGGCCGCGCATCTGGACCAGCCACTGCCGGTGGACGCCGAGGAGCGCCAGCTGCTGGGCGAGCTCAGCGCGCACCGCTGGAGCGAACCGCCCGCCGATGCCTCCCCGGCGATGCTGGCCCGCCTGGTCGAGCAGGGCCTGCTGCTGACCGACCCGCCGAGCGAGGTGGGGCACCAGCTGCGCGACGAGGCGCTGCGGCGCAGCCAGTGGTGGCCGCTGGCTGCAATGGCCCATCGCCATGCACGCTGGCAGGCCGTGGACAGCGTGGAGGACATGCGCCGGCAGGGGTTGGACACCGCGGCCGGCCTGCGCCAGCGCCTGGGGCCGCCACCGCCGGTGGTGCAGCCGATGCAGGGCGACTACCAGCCGCTGCCGCGCAGCGAAGAGGCCGCGTTCGACGCACTGCTGGCGCGCCGCACCACCTGCCGCAATTTCGACCCGCAGCGCGCGCTGCCGCTGCCATTGCTGGCCCAGGTGCTGCAGCGCACGCTGATGGCGCACGCGGTGCAGAAGGTCGAGCGCGATACCGAGTTCCTGAAGAAGAACGTGCCTTCCGGTGGCGGCCTGCATCCTACCGAAGGCTTCCTGCTGGTGCAGAACGTGGAAGGACTGGCACCGGGCCTGTACCACTACCACCCGGTGCAGCACGCCGTGCTGCCGCTGCCCTCGCCACCGCCGCAGGCACTGCCGGCGCTGGCGCGGCGGATGCTGTCCGGGCAGGCGTGGTTCGCCGATGCGCCGGCGATGCTGGTGCTGGCGCCGCGCTATGACCGCTGCTTCTGGAAGTACCGCAACCACGCCAAGGCGCATCGTGCGGTGACGCTCGATGTCGGCCACATCTCGCAGCTGCTGTACCTGTGCGCGACCGAGCGCGGGCTGGCGGCGTTCGTGACAGCGGCCATCAACGATGCCGATGTCGATCGTGCCTTCGGCTTCGATGGCATCGGTCAGAGCGCGATGGCCATCTGCGGCCTGGGCTGGCGCAGTGCCACGCTGGACACGGCCGAATTCGATCCCGCAGGTCGGGTGACGGCGGGCGACGACCGCTGAGCGACCGTCGCCCCGGCGTTCACGCCGCTTCGAAGTCCACCAGCACCGCGCCGTCGCTGACCTGGTCACCGGCCTTGGCGCGGTAGCCCTTCACCGTGCCGTCGGCCGGCGCCTGCAGGGTGTGCTCCATCTTCATCGCTTCCAGCACCACCAGCGGCGTGCCGCGCTTGACCTCGGTACCGGCGGCGACCAGCGTGGCCACGATCTTCCCGGGCATCGGTGCCAGCAGGCTGCCGGCATCGGCCACGGCGTGGTCCGATTCGCTCACCGGATCATGCAGGGTGAAACGGTGCTGGCCGTCGGTGCCGAACAGGTACAGCTGGTCACCGTCGCGCAGCAGCTGCAGTGTCCAGCGGCGCCCGCCCAGCTGCACCGCCAGCCCCCGTACATCGGCTGTGCCGATCACCTGCACGGGCGCCGCGTCATCGCACTGCACGCGCCAGCCATCGGCCTGCGCCCACACCTTCAGCGTGTGCCGGCATTCGCCCTGCTGCAGCGGCAGCACGCGCGGCGCGGACGCGCCAAGGCGCCAGCCGTTCTGCGCCTGCCACGGCGAATGCGGGTCGCGCGCATCGCTGGCTGCACCTGCAGTAGTGGCCACGGCGGCCACCGCCGCCAGCAGCCACAGCGCATCATCGCTGCCACTCACCCGGCCCAATGCGGCCTGCTCGCGCTCGATCAGCGCGGTATCCAGCTTGGCGTGGGTAAACGAATCGGTGTTCACCAGGCGGCGCAGGAAACCGGCATTGGTGGTCACGCCCACCACCTGGCAGTCGGCCAGGGCCTGGCTCATGCGGCGCAGCGCGGCGTCGCGGTCCACGTCCCAGACGATCAGCTTGGCAATCATGGGATCGTAGTACGGCGTGATGCTGTCGCCTTCCTCGACACCGGTATCCACGCGCACATGAGTCGACGGCGCCGGCAGGCGCAGGCGGCGCAGGAGGCCGGTGGACGGCAGGAAACCACGGTCAGCGTCTTCGGCATACAGCCGCGCCTCGATGGCGTGGCCGTGGATCGCCAGCTGCTCCTGGCGCAGCGGCAGCGGCTGGCCCGAGGCAACGCGCAGCTGCCACTCCACCAGGTCGGTGCCGGTGATGTACTCGGTGACCGGGTGCTCGACCTGCAGGCGGGTGTTCATTTCCATGAAGTAGAAATCGCCGTCCGGGCCGGCGATGAACTCCACCGTTCCGGCACCGACGTAGCCCACCGCGCGCGCGGCATCGACCGCCGCCTTGCCCATCGCCGCGCGACGTTCGGGGCTCATGCCCGGGGCGGGCGCTTCTTCCAGCACCTTCTGGTGGCGGCGCTGCACCGAGCAATCGCGCTCGAACAGGTAGACCGCCTCACCGTGGCTGTCGCCGAACACCTGGATCTCGATATGGCGCGGGCGCTCCACGTACTTCTCGACCAGCACATGGTCGTTGCCGAATGCCGAGACGGCCTCGCGCTGGCAGCTGGCCAGTGCATCGACGAAGTCCTCGCTGCGTTCGACCTTGCGCATGCCCTTGCCACCGCCACCGGCGCTGGCCTTGATCAGCACCGGGTAGCCGATGGCGTCGGCCTGCGTACGCAGGAAATCCGGCGCCTGCTGGTCGCCGTGGTAACCCGGGGTGAGTGGCACACCGGCCTTGGCCATCAGGGCCTTGGCCGCGCTCTTGTCGCCCATCGCGCGGATGGCGCTGGCCGGTGGCCCGATGAAGGTGATGCCGGCGGCAGCGCAGGCATCGGCGAAGTCGGCATTCTCGGACAGGAAGCCGTAGCCGGGGTGGATCGCCTGCGCGCCGGTCAGGCGTGCGGCGTCGAGCAGGGCATCGCCGCGCAGGTAGCTCTCACGCGCGGCGGCCGGGCCGATGTGGATGGCCTCGTCGGCCAGGCGTACATGGCGTGCGTTGCGGTCGGCATCGGAATACACCGCCACGGTGGCGATGCCGAGGCGGTGGCAGGTGGCGATGACGCGGCAGGCGATTTCGCCGCGGTTGGCGATCAGGACTTTGGTGAACATGGCAACAGGCTCGGTCATGGCACGGGTTACATGCGGAACACGCCGAAGCGCGTCTGCTGCGGCGCGGCGTTGAGGCTGGCCGACAGCGCCAGCGCCAGCACCCGGCGGGTGTCGGCCGGATCGATCACGCCGTCGTCCCACAGGCGCGCGCTGGCGTAGTACGGGTGGCCCTGCTGCTCGAACTGGTCGCGGATCGGTGCCTTGAACGCGTCTTCCTCCGCTGCCGGCCACTGGCCACCCTTGGCCTCGATGCCATCGCGCTTGACCGTGGCCAGCACGCTGGCGGCCTGTTCGCCACCCATCACGCCGATGCGCGCGTTCGGCCACATCCACAGGAAGTTCGGCGAATAGGCGCGGCCGCACATGCCGTAGTTGCCGGCACCGAACGAACCACCGATCACCACGGTGAACTTGGGAACCTTGGCGCAGGCCACGGCCATCACCAGCTTGGCGCCGTCCTTGGCGATACCACCCTGTTCGTACTTTCGACCGACCATGAAGCCGGTGATGTTCTGCAGGAACACCAGCGGGATGTTGCGCTGGGTGCACAGCTCGATGAAGTGCGCGCCCTTCAGTGCCGACTCGGAGAACAGGATGCCGTTGTTGGCGATGATGCCGATCGGGTAGCCGTTCAGATGGGCGAAGCCGGTGACCAGCGTTGCGCCGTAGCGCGGCTTGAATTCGTCGAAGCGTGAGCCATCGACCAGCCGCGCGATCACTTCGCGTACGTCGTAGGGCTTGCGCGTATCGGCCGGGATCACCCCGTACAGTTCGTGTGCCGGCAGCAGCGGTTCCTCGGGCGCCTGCACCGCCATGGCCGGTTCCGGCTTGCGCCAGTTGAGCTGGGCGATGATCGCGCGCACCCGTGCCAGTGCCTGCAGGTCGTTGTCGGCCATGTGGTCAGCCACGCCGGAGATGCGCGTGTGCACATCGGCACCACCCAGTTCCTCGGCCGTCACCACTTCGCCGGTGGCCGCCTTCACCAGCGGCGGGCCGCCGAGGAAGATCGTGCCCTGCTCGCGCACGATCACAGTCTCGTCGCTCATCGCTGGCACATAGGCACCACCAGCGGTGCAGCTGCCCATCACGCAGGCGATCTGCGGAATGCCCTGTGCCGACAGGTTGGCCTGGTTGTAGAAGATGCGGCCGAAATGGTCGCGGTCGGGAAAGACTTCGTCCTGCAGCGGCAGGAACGCGCCACCGGAATCGACCAGGTAGATGCAGGGCAGGTGGTTCTGCTCGGCGATCTCCTGCGCGCGCAGGTGCTTCTTCACCGTCATCGGGTAATAGGTGCCGCCCTTGACCGTGGCGTCGTTGGCCACGATCACGCATTCCACGCCGCTCACCCGGCCGATTCCGGCCACTACGCCAGCGGCCGGCACGGCGTCTTCGTACATGCCGTGCGCGGCCAGCGGCGCGATTTCCAGGAACGCGCTGCCCGGGTCGAGCAGGGCGTCGATGCGGTCGCGCACCAGCAGCTTGCCGCGCGCGGTGTGCTTGGCGCGTGCGGCTTCGCTGCCACCCAGCGCGGTGCGGGCGAGGGTGGCATGCAGGTCGTCGACCACGGCCTGCATGGCCGCGCGGTTGCTTTCAAACGTTTCGCTGCCCGGTTGCAGCTGGGTGCTCAATACGGTCATCGCAGTGGCCTTACAGGGTGCGCTGGAACAGTTCGCGGCCGATCAGCATGCGGCGGATCTCGGACGTGCCGGCGCCGATCTCATACAGCTTGGCATCGCGCCACAAGCGGCCGGTCGGGTATTCGTTGATGTAGCCGTTGCCGCCCAGGATCTGGATCGCCTGGCCGGTCAGCCAGGTGGCCTT
Source organism: Stenotrophomonas maltophilia group sp. P373 (assembly GCF_053295075.1). Taxonomy (NCBI): domain Bacteria; kingdom Pseudomonadati; phylum Pseudomonadota; class Gammaproteobacteria; order Lysobacterales; family Lysobacteraceae; genus Stenotrophomonas; species Stenotrophomonas maltophilia group sp. P373. The sequence continues at coordinate 235,441 of NZ_CM129994.1, forward strand.
CTCGGCGGCGTACAGGATGGCACCGGCGGCGTCCTGGCGGGTGGTGCGGCCCTGGTCGCAGGCACGTGCCACGGCATAGACATACGCGCGGCAGGCACCCAGGCCCACGTACATGTCGGCGATCTTGGCCTGGATCAGCTGGAAGCTGCCGATCGGCTCGCCGAACTGGTGGCGCTCGTGCACGTACGGCATCACCACGTCCATCGCCGCAGCCATCAGGCCCAGCGGGCCACCGGACAGCACCACGCGCTCGTAGTCCAGGCCGGACATCAGCACGCGCACGCCACCGCCAACCTGGCCCAGCACGTTCTCTTCAGGAATCTCGCAATCCTGGAACACCAGCTCGCAGGTGGGCGAAGAGCGCATGCCCAGCTTGTCCAGCTTCTGCGCGGTGGAGAAGCCCTTCATGCCCTTCTCGACCAGGAACGCGGTGATGCCCTTGGCACCGGCGTCCATGTCGGTCTTGGCGTAGACCACCAGCACGTCGGCGTCCGGGCCGTTGGTGATCCACATCTTGTTGCCGTTGAGCACGTAGCGGTCGCCGCGCTTGTCCGCACGCAGCTTCATCGACACCACGTCCGAACCCGCGCCCGGTTCGCTCATCGCCAGCGCGCCCACCTTGGCGCCGCTGCACAGGTCGGGCAGGAAGCGCTGCTTCTGTTCCTCGTTGCCGTTCTTGCGCAGCTGGTTCACGCACAGGTTGGAGTGCGCGCCATAGGACAGGCCGATGCCGCCGGACGCGCGCGAGATCTCTTCCATCGCCACCACGTGGGCCAGGTAACCCATGCCGGTGCCGCCGTATGCTTCTTCCACGGTGAGGCCCAGCAGCCCCTGTTCGCCCAGCTTCGGCCACAGCGCCAGCGGGAACTGGTTGCTGGCATCGGCCTCGGCGGCCAGCGGAGCGACCTCGGCGGCGGCAAAATGGGCCACGCTCTGGCGCAGCAGGTCGATGTCTTCGCCAAGATCGAAGTTCAGGGATGGCACGTGCATTGTGGTGGCTCCACGGCGGGATGGCAGGAATGGACGCACCCGGCAGGGGAGTGGGGGGCGGTCTGCAGGACCGCCACCCACACGGGCGATGGCCCCAGCGTAGCGGGGTTCGGGTAAGAAGTGAATACGAATTCAAAAATTGAAACTAGAATCAGAACATGGCTTATAAACGCTCTGCATTGATGGAAGAACGCCTGGCGGGCGCCCGTGAACGGATCCTGCTGGCCACCCGCGAGCTGGTCGCCACGGGCGGCTGGCGCAATGCTCCGGTGACGGCCGTGGCGACCCAGGCCGGGGTGTCCACCGGCCTGATCTATCGCCACTTCCCGTCCAAGGCAGAGCTGTTCGTGGAAGTCCTCAATGCCGCCGTCGCCCACGAGGTCGCGATCATGGAGCGCATCGCCAGTGGCCCGGAGGCGGCCAGCGAGCGGCTGCGGCTGGCGATCACCGCCTTCGTCCGCCGTGCCCTGGCCGGGCCGGGGCTGGCGCACGCCTTCATCGTTGAACCGGTCGACCCGGACGTGGAAGCCGAGCGCATGCGCGGCCGTCGCGCCTTCGGCGACGTGTTCCTGCGACTGGTGGAGGAGGGCGTAGCGGCCGGCGAGCTGCCGGTGCAGGACGCGCATGTGGCCGCCGCGTGCCTGGTCGGTGCCTTCACCGAAGCGATGGTCGGCCCGACCGCGCCCAGCCGCGAAGCGCACCGCGACGAAGACGCGCTGGTGGATGCGATCTGCAGCTTCTGCCTGCGTGCGATCGGCGCCCCGGCAATCCGGTAGCGCCGGCCGCTGGCCGGCTTCTGTTGCTCGGGTCAGATCCCTTTTGCGGCGCAAAAGGGATCTGACCCCAGCCCCGGCATGCTGCGCCGCATCAGCAGTGACGCCTGTTGCCGCACGCAAAGTGCGTTCTATACTCGGCCCATCACGCAGTCGCTCAGCCGTGGTCCAACGACTATCAGCCAGGGGTAACGAAGAGTGCGGAATTACGATCTGGAGTTCCTGAAACGCTTCTCCATGGTGATCGCGCTGCTGGCGACCATCACCCTCGGCCTCATCCTCCTTGCCGCCTACATCCACACCCGGATTCCGCCCGAGGTGTCGCCGACCGCAGCCAAGCGCACCGAACAGCGCATCTCGCCCACCGGCGCGGTCTATGCCGGCAGTACCGGCGCCGCCGCGCAGGCCGCAGCCAAGGCCGCCGCGCTGGCCAAGGCCGCGTCGCAGGTGGCCTACGGCGGCACCAAGGATGGCAAGGTGATCTTCGACAACCTGTGCACCGCCTGCCACACCACCGGCGTGGGCATGGCACCGACGCTGGACCATTCGCACTGGGACAAGCGCATCGCACAGGGCAAGGACACCCTCTACAAGCACGCCATCGAGGGTTATACCGGCCCCGACGGCGGCATCATGCCGCCCAAGGGCGGCAACCCGGCCCTGACCGAAGAACAGATCCACGCCACCGTGGACTGGATGCTGGCCAATCTGAAGTAAGCGGTAGTGCCGGCCGCTGGCCGGCAACCACACACCGCACGAGGGTCATGAGGTTGCCGGCCAGCGGCCGGCACTACCCAGGCTTTGCCCACCAAGGTCAAAACCCCGCTGCGCAGGCGGCGTTTCGCATTTCAGGGTTAGTCTGTGCGCCCTCTTCCAAGGAATCGCCCGTCGATGCGCCGCCGTTCCCTCGCCCTTGCCCTGTGCCTGCTGCTGCCGGCCAGCGCCTTTGCCCAGGCCCAGCCGCAGGCCGCACCGGTCGCGCCACCCTCCGCCGCGCGCAGCAGCGCCACCGTGGTGCTGACCGCCGCGCCGGCCGACTGGCGCGCGCTGGATGGCCAGCGCGTGCGCATCGCCGCACCGCTGACCCTGGCCGGTAGCGACGGCCTGGAGCGCTTCGGCCAGCTCACCGTAGCCTTCGATGGCCGCCTCTGGCAGCCGACCGAAGTGGCCGCGCCGGGTACGGCCGGCTATGAGCAGGTGATGGCCGACAACCAGCGTCGTCGCCTGGTGCTGGACGATGGCAGCGATGCCCGCGATCCGGCCAGCGTGGCCTACCTGCCGGGCAACCCGGTGCTGCGCACTGGCATGCAGCTGCGCAATGTGGAGGGCATCGTGCGCGTGGATGCACAGGGCCGTCCGCGCCTGCAGGTCGAGGGTGCGCTGAAACTGCCGGAACTCAAGCGCCCCGCAGTGCCGACCGTGCCGGGTAGCCTGCACGTGGCCGCCTTCAACCTGGAGAACTTCTTCAACGGTGATGGCCAGGGCGGCGGCTTCCCGACCCTGCGCGGCGCCCGCACGCTGGACGAGCACAAAGCGCAGGTGGCCAAGCTGGTCGCCACGGTCAACGCGCTGGGCGCCGACGTCGCCGCGCTGATGGAGCTGGAGAACGACGGCTACGGACCGCAGTCGGCCATCGCCGAACTGGTCGATGCGCTCAACCGTGACCGCGGCACGCAGGGCGACTGGCGCTTCGTCGATGCCGGCAACGGCCCCGGCGACAACCCGATCCGGGTCGGCATCATCTACCGCAGCTCACGCCTGCAGCCGGTCGGCACGCCGGCCACGTTGACCGGCGGCCCGTTCGTCGAGCACAGCCGCGTGCCGCTGGCGCAGGCCTTCCAGGGCAAGCAGGGCGCGCCGTTCGTGGTGGTGGCCAATCACTTCAAGTCGAAGGGCTGCCGCGACGCAAGCGGCGCCGACGCCGACCGCAACGACAACCAGGGTTGCTGGAACGCCACCCGCGTGACCTCGGCGCAGCAGCTGCATGCCTGGCTGCAGACGGATCCGACCGGTACCGGTACAAAGGACGCGGTACTGCTGGGCGATTTCAACGCCTACGCGATGGAAGACCCGATCCGCACCCTGTACGACCTGGGCTGGCAGGACGCGTTCAAGGTCGCCAAGGTCGAGCATCCCTACAGCTACGTCTACAACGGCTACACCGGCCGCCTTGACCACGCGTTGCTCAGCCCGGGCATGGCCAAGCGCCTGCGCGGTGCCGCCGAATGGCACAGCAACGCCGACGAGCAGGACGCCAGCGGTTACGAGGGCCGCAACGTGCAGGGCCCGTGGCGCAGCTCCGACCACGACCCGCTGCTGCTGGGTTTCGACAAATAACCCTCAACGCCGGGGTCGGAGCCCATTCCGTGGGAATGGGATCCGACCCCGGGGCAATGGTCGCGTCAGGGGTCGGATCCCATTCCCACGGAATGGTATCTGACCCCGATGCACATGCTCACCCCCAGGCGATCAAGCCGATCGCCAGCACCGCCAGCGCCAAACCGGCACGGTTCCACTTCGTGGTGGCCTCGCCGAAGACGAACACGCCCACCAGTGCACCCAGCACCACCACGCCGATGTTCATGCCGGCGAACACGGTGGCCGGGTTGTCCGGCATCGACTGGTGCGCATGCACATAGAACAGGATGTTGCTGCCATTGAGCAGGCCCAGCAGCGCACCCGCGCCGAGGTTGCGCCAGGCCAGCTGGCTGCGGCCACTGACATGCCGCCACAGCTGCAGGGCCAGCATCAGCACGAAGGCCACGCTGAAGCTGGCCAGCACCGCCGCCATCGACGGCGTGCCCGACAGCGCCACCTGCTTGAGCAGCACGTCCACCACCGCAAACCCGCCCCATACGCCCAGCAGCCAGCCCCAGCCGCCGGGCGAGGACGCCACCGCCGGGCCGCGCGGGCGCAGGCTGATCGCCACCATGGCGACCAGGCCCAGCGCCAGGCCGACCAGCTTCCACGGCGTCGCGCTCTGGCCGAAGAACAGGAAGGCGGCAGCCAGTGACAGCAGTAGCGACAGGCGCTGCGCCACATCGCTGCGCACGATGCCGGCCACCGCCACTGCGCGGCCCAGCACCAGGAAGATCGAGGGCAGCACCACCGCCAGCGCCAGCAATGACAGCCACGGCGCATGCGGCGCGCGCAGCGCATCCAGCGGCGGCTGCAGCACCACCGCGGTGAGCGTTGCCGCCACCAGATAGTTCCAGGTGACCATCTGCGCGACATCCAGCTGGCGGCGTCCAGCCACCTTCAACACCACCGAAACCAGCACGCTGCAGATCACGGCCAAAGACAGGTAGAGCATGGGGCGGGCACAGGGCAGGGGCGGGGGACGGTATCATGGTGCCATGCACAAGCCCTCGTTCCCCGTCGCCCCCGGCGAAACCGCCTGTCTCCAACTGGATGGCCCGGCCGGCCCGCTGGAAGTGGTCGTCGACCTGCCCAAGGCCGATGTGCCGGTGCAGCCGATCGTGGCCATTGTCTGCCATCCGCTGTCCACCGAAGGCGGCACCCTGCACAACAAGGTGGTCACCATGACCGCCACCACCCTGCGCGAGCTGGGCATCGCCACGGTGCGCTTCAACTTCCGCAGCGTCGGCGCGTCGGCCGGTGAGTTCGACCACGGCGTGGGCGAGCAGGATGACCTGAAGGCCGTCGCCGCCTGGGTGCGCAGCCAGCGCCCGGACGACCGCCTGTGGCTGGCCGGTTTCAGCTTCGGTTCGTTCGTGTCGCTGAAGGCGGCTGCCGCGCTGCAGCCGGAGGCGCTGATCTCGATCGCGCCACCGGCCGGCCGCTGGGACTTCGATGGCATCGTACCGCCGGCGCGCTGGCTGGTGATCCAGGGCGAGCAGGACGAGATCGTCGACCCGCAGGCTGTCTACCAGTGGCTGGACACGCTGGAGTTCCCGCATGAGCTGGTGCGCATGCCCGAGACCAGCCACTTCTTCCACCGCAAGCTGATCGACCTGCGCGGCGCGCTGACCCACGGCGTGAAGCATTGGCTGGGCGCGGCGGCATGAGTGCAACCGAGTTGACCCCGTCGCAGCGGTACGCGGAAGGGGTCGCCCGTGGTGACTGGCAGGACGACCCGGCCCAGCATGCAGCGCTGGCCGAGCTGGACCGCATCCACCTGGGCCTGCTGGACAGTGCCGAGGACGGCTGGCTGGACCGCTTGTCCTCGTTCTGGAAGAAGCCCGAGCCGGTCAAGGGCCTGTACTTCTGGGGTGGCGTCGGCCGCGGCAAGACCTTCCTGGTCGACCTGTTCTACGACGGGCTGCCGATCAAGCAGAAATACCGCACGCATTTCCATCGCTTCATGCGCAGCGTCCACGAGCGTCTGCGCGAGCACCAGGGGCAGAGCGACCCGCTGGCGAAGATCGCCCAGGAGTGGCGCAGCAACCTGCGCGTGCTGGTGCTGGACGAGTTCTTCGTCACCGACATCGGTGATGCGATGCTGCTGGCGCGGCTGCTGGAGCGCCTGTTCGCCGAGGGCGTGACCCTGGTCACCACCTCCAACACCGCAGTGGAGAACCTGTATCTCAACGGCCTGCAGCGCGAGAGCTTCCTGCCGGCCATCGGCCTGTTGCAGCGCTTCTGCGTGGAGCTGTACGCCGAAGGCACCGAGGACTACCGGATGCGCGCGCTGACCCGCTCGCCGGTGTACCGCGCACCGTTGGCCGCCGACAGCGACGACTGGCTGGCCACGCGCTGGAGCGAACTGAGCGGCGGCCAACCGGCCAGGCCCGGCAACATCGAGATCGAGGGCCGCAAGATTCCGGTCCGCGGCCGCGGCAAGAGCATCGCCTGGTTCGATTTCGCCGCGCTGTGCGAGGGCCCGCGCGGGCCCTCGGACTACATCGAGATCGCGCACGAGTTCAACACGGTGCTGCTGGGCGGCATTCCGGCCTTCGATCGCCTGAACGAGGATGCCGCGCGCCGCTTCGTCAACCTGATCGACGAGTTGTACGACCGCCACGTCAACCTGGTCTGCACCGCCAGCACCTCGCCGGTCGAGCTGTACACCGGCCAGCGCCTGCAGGGCGCGTTCGAGCGCACCGCCTCGCGCCTGATCGAGATGCAGAGCGCCGAGTACCTGGGCACCCCGCACCGGGCGTGAGGGGTTCCGCGCGAATGCAATGCCGGCCAGCGGCCGGCACGACCACCCTGGGATTCCGGTAGTGCCGGCCGCTGGCCGGCAATGATCGGGGGATAGGGCGCAACGGCGTTTCCCTGCGGCCGCTCCTCCGGCCCGGCCGACATGTTCAGCCTCGCGTCGCTGCCCGGCGGGTGATCCCGGCATCCACCGGATTCCCACCGGCTGCCCACGCTCTATCCACAGGGTTGTCCCTAGCCAGTTTCATCACTGTCATGTGAAGCTGTCATTGTTCCGTTTCCGCGGTGCGTTGTGCCACCGCAGTGACGCCTTTCGGGCTTGACTGCGCAGCCCGTTCCGGCAGGTCTGAAGCGTCTGATCCGGGCGCCGTCGGCACGATCCTTGCGGCGCAAGGGATTGCCGAATTTCACTACATTTGGCGTTGACGGACCCCACTACCCCCACTATCTTGTGGCCGTCGGTCGCAGCAACCCCAGGTCTGGGGGTTGGAAGCAGCACCCATCCGCGATCGTCAACGGCAGTGGCAGGCGCAGGGTCTCATCCCCTGCGACGCCGTCCTGCCATCCTGGGCCGTCATGTCCCGGGCTGCGTCACCCCGATGCATCGAGCACCCCCAATCACGCCAAGAGGACATACGCCGTGAGCACCGAATCCAGCGCCACCATCGAGAAGGAAAGCGAGTTCCTGTTGACGTCGCCGCCGACGGCCAACGCGATGAGTGTGACCAAGCGCAACGGGACCACCGAGCTGGTGGACCTGAACAAGATCGTGCGCGCGGTGCAGCGTTCCTCCGAAGGCCTGCACGCCGTCGATCCGATGCGCGTGGCCACCCGCACCATTTCCGGCCTGTACAACGGCGCCACCACCCGCGAGCTGGACGAACTGTCCATCCGCACCGCCGCCCTGCTGATCGGTGAAGAGCCCGAGTACGGCCGCCTCGCTGCGCGCCTGCTGGCCAACTACATCGCCAAGGAAGTCTCGGGCCAGGAAATCTACGCTTTCTCGCAGTCGGTCAGCCGCGGCCATGAAGTCGGCCTGATCAACGACCGCCTGCTGAACTTCGTGCAGACCAATGCACGCAAGCTCAACGACGCCATCGACGGCGCGCTGGACCTGAACTTCGATTACTTCGGCCTGCGTACCCTGTACGACCGTTACCTGCTGCGCCATCCGCACACCCGCAAGGTGATCGAGACCCCGCAGCAGTTCTTCCTGCGCATCGCCAGCGCGCTGAGCGAGGACGTGTCCGAGACCCTGGCGCTGTACAAGCGCATGGGCAACCTGGACTACCTGCCGTCCAGCCCGACCCTGTTCAACTCCGGCACCACCCACGAGCAGCTGTCCTCGTGCTTCCTGCTGGACTCGCCGCAGGACTCGCTGGAGTCGATCTATGCCAAGTACGGCGACATCGCCCAGCTGTCGAAGTTCTCCGGCGGCATCGGCGTCAGCTACACCCGCGTGCGTTCGCGCGGTTCGCTGATCAAGTCGACCAACGGCCACTCCAACGGCATCGTGCCGTGGCTGAAGACCATGGATTCGTCCGTGGCCGCGGTGAACCAGGGCGGCAAGCGCAAGGGCGCAGCCTGCGTGTACCTGGAAACCTGGCACGCCGACATCGAGGACTTCCTCGAACTGCGTGACAACACCGGTGACGAAGCCCGCCGTGCGCACAACCTGAACCTGGCCAACTGGGTGCCGGACCTGTTCATGAAGCGCGTCGAGGCCGACCAGGAATGGTCGCTGTTCGATCCGCGCGTCGTGCCGGAGTTCACCGACCTGTTTGGCGAAGCCTTCGAGGCTGCCTACCTGCAGGCCGAAGCCCAAGGCAAGGCCAACCGCACCATCTCCGCGCGCAAGCTGTACGCCCGCATGATGCGTACGCTGGCCGAGACCGGCAACGGGTGGATGACCTTCAAGGACAAGTGCAACCGCGCCAGCAACCAGACCCTGCGTCCGGGCAACGTGATCCACCTGTCCAACCTGTGCACCGAAATCCTGGAAGTCACTTCCAACGATGAAACCGCAGTGTGCAACCTGGGTTCGATCAACCTGGGCAACCACTTCGACGAGCACAACGAGTTCGACTTCGAGAAGCTGGCCGAGACCGTGCGCCTGGCCGTGCGCCAGCTCGACCGCGTCATCGACCTGAACTTCTACCCGATCGAAACCGCCCGCCGCGCCAACCTGCGCTGGCGTCCGGTCGGCCTGGGCTGCATGGGCCTGCAGGATGTGTTCTTCCGCAAGCGCCTGCCGTTCGACAGCGCCGAAGCCCGCGCGCTGTCGAAGAAGATCGCCGAAGCGATCTACTTCCACGCGCTGGAAACCTCCTGCGAGCTGGCCCAGGAACGCGGCAAGCACCCGTCGTTCAACGACACCCGTGCCGCCAGCGGCGAACTGCAGTTCGATGCCTGGAACGTGGTGCCGGAAGACACTGCGCGCTGGGATGCCCTGCGTGAGCGCATCAAGGAACACGGCCTGCGCAACTCGCTGATGATCGCGATCGCGCCGACCGCGACCATCGCCTCGATCGCCGGCTGCTACGAGTGCGTTGAGCCGCAGGTGTCCAACCTGTTCAAGCGCGAGACCCTGTCCGGTGACTTCCTGCAGGTCAACCGCTACCTGGTCAACGAGCTGAAGAAGCTGGGCCTGTGGACGCCGGAGATGCGCGATGCCATCAAGCTGGCCGAAGGCTCCATCGCCGGCGTGGCGCAGATCCCGGAAACGCTGCGCGAGGTCTACCGCACCGCGTGGGAACTGCCGATGCGTTCGCTGATCGACATGGCCGCCGAGCGTGGCGCCTTCATCGACCAGTCGGCCTCGCTCAACCTGTTCATGGAAAGCCCGAACATCGGCGCGATGTCCTCCATGTACATGTACGCCTGGAAGCAGGGCATCAAGACCACCTACTACCTGCGTTCGCGCCCGGCCACCAAGATCGCCAAGACCACGGTGAGTGCCGCCGCACCGGCCAAGGTGTTCAGCCCGGACGAAGCCATCGCCTGCTCGCTGGAAAACCCGGAAGCCTGCGAGGCCTGCCAGTAACACGCCGCGCGGTGGGTGCCGACCGTTGGTCGGCACTCGAACACCTCGCACCTGTAGAGCCGAGCCATGCTCGGCTGCAGCACGGAAACACCAAGGTAGCGCCGGGCCATGCCCGGCGTTTTGACCCGAGAATTCAAGGAAACACCCATGGCCGACAAGCCCAAGCAGATGCTGCTCGATCCCGGTTTTGAACTGACCCTGCGCCCGATGCGCTACCCGCAGTTCTATGACATGTACCGGAATGCGATCAAGAACACCTGGACGGTGGAAGAGATCAACTTCCAGATCGACATCACCGACCTGCACAGCAAGATGTCGCCGGGCGAGCGCCACCTGATCCACCGCCTGGTCGCGTTCTTCGCCACCGGCGACTCGATCGTGTCCAACAACCTGGTGCTGAACCTGTACCAGCACCTCAATGCGCCGGAAGCGCGCATGTACCTGTCGCGCCAGTTGTATGAAGAAGCGCTGCACGTGCAGTTCTACCTGACCCTGCTCGACAACTACCTGCCGGACCCGGAAGAGCGCGCCAAGGCGTTCTCGGCGGTGGAGAACATCGACTCGATCAAGAAGAAGGCCGATTTCTGCTTCAAGTGGATCGACTCGATCCAGGACCTGACCCGCATCGAGACCCGCGAACAGCGCCGCCAGTTCCTGCTCAACCAGATCTGCTTCGCTGCCTGCATCGAAGGCCTGTTCTTCTTCGCTGCGTTCGCCTACGTGTACTACTTCCGTTCGCGCGGCCTGCTGCCAGGCCTGGCCTCGGGCACCAACTGGGTGTTCCGCGACGAAAGCGCGCACATGGAGTTCGCCTTCGAGTCGGTGCGCGTGGTGCGTGAGGAAGAGCCGGACCTGTTCGACGATGAAATGAAGCAGCAGGTCTACGACATGCTGGCCGAAGCCATCGAATGCGAAGTGCAGTTCGCCGAGGACGTGCTGTCCGGTGGCGTGGCTGGCATTTCCACCCGCGACATGCGCCAGTACCTGCAGCACTGCGCCGACCAGCACTTTGCCAAGCTGGGCATGGAAAAGAAGTACAACGTGCGCAACCCGCTGCCGTTCATGGAACTGCAGGACGTGCAGGAACTGACCAACTTCTTCGAACGCCGCGTCTCGGCCTACCAGGTCGGCGTGCAGGGCGAAGTCGCCTTCGACATGAACTTCTGATCGAACCGGTCAGGCCTGTCGCAACGAAAGACCCCGGCCGATGCCGGGGTTTTTTGTTGCGCGCCTGGCTTTTGTAGAGTCGAGCATGGCTCGACTCTACGATCAGCGCCGCCCTTCCACCGCCATGCGCACCGCCAGACCGGCCAGCACCGTGCCCATCAGCCAGCGCTGCACCGCCTGCCAGGTTGGGCGCGCCGTCAGGAAGCCGGCGATGCTGCCGGCGGTCAGCGCGATCAGGCCGTTCACGCTGACGCTGACCAGGATCTGGGTGCAGCCCAACACGATCGACTGCATCAGCACACTGCCTTCGCTGTCCGGATGCAGGAACTGCGGCAGCAGCGACAGGTACATCACCGCGATTTTCGGGTTCAGCAGGTTGGTCAGGAAGCCCATTGTGAACAGTCTGCGCGGGCCATCCGGCGGCAGGTCGCGCACCGCGAACGGCGAGCGGCCGCCCGGCTTCACTGCCTGCCAGGCCAGGTACAACAGGTACAGCGCGCCACCGATGCGCAGCGCGTCGTAGGCGAACGGCACGGTCATCAGCAGGGCGGTGATGCCCAGTGCCGCGCACAGCATGTAGAACACGAAGCCCAGCGCCACCCCGGCCAGTGAGATCAGGCCGGCGCGACGGCCCTGGCAGATCGAGCGCGACACCAGGTAGATCATGTTCGGCCCGGGCGTGAGCACCATGCCCAGCGAGATGAGGGCGAAGGCCAGCAGGTCGGAGGTCGCGGGCATGGGCGGTCCTGGCAGGGGGCGTGGCGCAGTGTAGCGCCGCCTGCACGGGGCCTGGCTTAAAATTGCCGGACCCCACACCGAAGCACCCCCATGACCCCGATCCCCGAGACCGTGCCGCCCACCGAAGTGCGCATGGCCGAAATCGTCTTCCCCAACCACACCAACCACCTCGGCACCCTGTTTGGTGGCCAGGCGCTGGCATGGATGGACAAGGCGGCCTTCCTGGCCGCCGCCCGCTACTCGCGCCGCACCGTAGTGACCGCGCGCAGCGACCAGGTCGACTTCAAGCTGCCGATCCGCATCGGCCAGATGGTCGAGACCATCGGCCGCATCGTCGAAGTCGGCCGCAGCTCGATGAAGGTCGAGGTGGAGCTGGTCGCCGAAGACCTGCACAGCGGCGAGCGCAAGCTGTGTACCCGCGGCCACTTCGTGATGATCGCGCTGGACGAGGAAGGCCACCCGATCGCGGTGCCGCCGCTGCCGACGGCCTGAGCCGCCGCTTGCGGGGGCGCCCACGCGCCCCCATCTGGCTCCCATGACCCCGCCGCTGACCGACTTCATCGACCGCGCCCAGCGCCTGTTCGTGCTGACCGGCGCCGGCTGCAGCACTGCCTCGGGCATTCCCGACTACCGCGATGCCGACGGCCAGTGGAAACGTACGCCGCCGGTGACCTACCAGGCGTTCATGGGCGAGGCGGCTACCCGCCAGCGCTACTGGGCGCGCAGCCTGCTGGGCTGGCCGCGCTTCGGCCTGGCCCGGCCCAACGGCACCCACCAGGCCCTGGCCGCCCTGGAAAGCCGCGGCAAGCTGCAGGTGCTGCTGACCCAGAACGTGGATGGCCTGCACCAGCGCGCCGGCAGCCACAACGTGATCGACCTGCATGGCCGCTTGGATCAGGTGCGCTGCATGGGCTGCGAACGCCGCAGCGGTCGCGAGGACTTCCAGCAGCGCCTGCTGGACGCCAACCCGGGCTGGGACGCGCTGGAGGCCGGCATCGCCCCGGATGGCGATGCCGATCTGGAGACCGATTTCTCCAGCTTCGTGGTGCCCGATTGCCCGTCCTGCGGCGCCCTGCTGAAACCGGACGTGGTGTTCTTCGGCGAAAACGTGCCCCGTGAACGGGTGGCGGCGGTGCATGACCACCTGCAACAGGCTGATGCCGTGCTGGTGGTGGGCTCGTCGCTGATGGTCTATTCCGGCTTCCGCTTCGTGCAGGCGGCCGCGAAGGCAGGGTTGCCGGTGGTGGCGCTGAACCGAGGCCGCACCCGAGCCGACGACCTGCTGTTGTTCAAGGATGAGCGGGACTGCGCTGAAGCGCTGGCCACGTGGGCTGCGCGCTGAGCCAAGCACGGGCTCGGCTCTACAAGGGGCGAGGGCTTCTGTAGAGCCGGGCGCACGCTCGGCTGCTGCAGGTCACACGAAACAGCGATCCATCCAGATGGTTGATCCGCGAGCCGCGCAGCGGTGCAATACGCACCCCCTACGTCGTTCATCACCGTCTTGAGCCAGCTGTTCTCGCCGATCTCGTTCGGCCCCCTCACCCTGTCCAACCGCATCGTCATCGCGCCGATGTGCCAGTACTCCGCCGAAGACGGTCGCGCCAGCGACTGGCACGCCATGCACCTGGGCAACCTGGCGCAGTCCGGCGCCGGCCTGCTGATCCTGGAAGCCACTGCGGTCGAGCCGCGCGGCCGCATCAGCTGGGCCGACCTCGGCCTGTGGGATGACGGCACCGAGGCCGCGTTGGCACAGGTGCTGGCCAGCGTCCGCCGCTGGTCGCCGATGCCGCTGGGCATCCAGCTCGGCCACGCCGGTCGCAAGGCCTCGGTGAAGCGCCCGTGGGACGGCGGCGGCCAGTTGCCGGGCGATGATGCGCGTGGCTGGGCCACGGTGGCGCCGTCGCCGCTGCCGTTCCATGCCGCCGATCCGGCACCGCAGGAACTGGACGAGGCCGGCATCGCCGAGCTCATCGCCGCTTTCGCCGCCAGTGCGGTGCGCGCCGAGCGCCTGGGCTTCGAGCTGATCGAGCTGCATGCCGCGCACGGCTACCTGCTGCACCAGTTCCTGTCGCCGCTGAGCAACCACCGCACCGATGGCTATGGCGGCTCGCTACCGAACCGCCTGCGCCTGCTGGTGGAGGTGTTCGACGCCGTGCGTGCGGCGGTATCGGACAAGATCGCCGTGGGCGTGCGCATTTCCGCCAGCGACTGGGTCGAGGGTGGCTGGGACCTGGTGCAGAGCGAAGCGCTGGCCCAGGTGCTGGACGCGCGCGGCTGCAATTTCCTGCATGTCTCCAGCGGTGGCCTGGACGAACGCCAGAAGATCACCGTCGGTCCCGGTTACCAGGTGCCGTTCGCCGCGGCGATCAAGGCCAAGGTACGCATGCCGGTGATCGCGGTGGGCATGATCACCGAACCGGAGCAGGCCGAATCGATCCTGCGCCATCGCCACGCCGATGCGGTAGCGCTGGCACGCGGCATCCTCTACGACCCGCGCTGGCCGTGGCACGCTGCTGCCGCATTGCGCGACAGCGTGGAGCCGGCGCCGCAGTACCTGCGCTGCGAGCCGCGCGAGGCGCGTGGCGTGTTCAAGACGCGCTGAGGCTCACACCCGCCAAGCCGGCGCCATGCCGGCCTGCAGATGCTCGAACAGCGCGCGGATCTTGGCGGTGAAGTCGCGGCGGTCGCTGACGCAGAAATAGACCTCCATCGGCTCCGGGCGCCACGCCGTGTCGGCGCCGAACACCGCCTGCAGGCGGCCGTCGCGCAGGTAGGGCTCGGCCACGAACGCAGCCAATCGTGTGATGCCGGCACCGGCCGCCGCCAGCGACGCCAGCGCATCGATGTCATCGCAGACCATGCTCGGCGGCAGCGCGGCGTCCACGCGCTGGCCGTCCTTCAGCAGGCCCCAGCGCAGCGGCCGGCCATCGGTGGGGAAGCGGTGCAGCAGCCCGCGATGGCTGCCCAGGTCCGAGGGTTCCTGCGGCGTGCCATGGGTCTTCAGGTAGGTTGGTGAGGCGCAGAACACGAATGGCACGCGCGCCAGCTGCCGTGCGACCACACCGTCCTCCAGCTGCGCGCCGATGCGGATGCTGGCATCCACCGCCTCTGGACCATGCTGCACGGCGCGGTCGGTCAGGCGCAGCTCCAGCTGCAGTTGCGGGTAGCGCTGCTGCAGTGACGGCAGCAACGGTGCCAGCACGTGGCGGCCGAAGGCGCTGCTGCTGGCGATGCGCAGGGGACCGGCCGGTTCGATATCACCGGCAGTCACCATCGCCTGCGCGCGCGCCAGGTCGCCCTCGATGTGGCGCACCTGCGCCAGGTACAGCGCGCCGGCCTCGCTGAGGGCCAGCTGGCGCGTACTCCGGTTCAGCAGCCGTACGCTCAGATGCGCTTCCAGTCGGCTGATGTTCTGGCCGACTGCGGTGGCGCTGATGCCAAGGATGCGGGCCGCGGCGGCAATGCTGCCGGTCTCTGCGGTGCGGGTGAAGCTGCGGATCAGTTGCAACAGGTTCATGACCGACCAGCTTGCCACGGTGATGGCCAAGTATCGCTTGGGACTGAACCAAGCGGTTCGGTTGCATCGGTGATCATCCGGCTGCTGGGCAGGAAGCTGCCCTACACTGTGGAGATGCGCCCCGATTCCATCCTCACCCTGTCCTGCCCCGACCGTACCGGTATCGTCTACCGAGTGTCCGGCCTGCTGTTCGACCACGGCTGCAACATCCTCGACGCCCAGCAGTTCGGCGATGAGGAGAGTGGCCGCTTCTTCCTGCGCGTGCATTTCGACCGCGATGCCAGCCTGCTGCTGGAGACCGTGCATGCCGCGATGGCCAAACTTGCCGAAGGCTTCGGCATGGACTGGCAGCTGCATGATGGGCGCCGCCGGGCACGCCTGCTGGTGCTGGTCAGCAAGCAGGGGCACTGCCTCAACGACCTGCTGTTCCGTGCCCACAGCGGCCAGCTGAAGGTCGATATCGCGGCGGTGGCGTCCAACCACGCCGACTTTGCGCCATTGGCCGCGTCTTACCAGGTACCGTTCCACCACCTGCCGGTGACCGCCGATACGCGTGCGGTGCAGGAGCAGCAGATCATCGACCTGGTCGAGCGTGAGCGCATCGACCTGGTGGTGCTGGCGCGCTACATGCAGATCCTGTCACCCACGCTGTGCCGCGCGCTGGCCGGCCGTGCGATCAACATCCATCACAGCTTCCTGCCCAGCTTCAAGGGCGCGCAGCCGTATCATCAGGCGCACGCGCGCGGGGTCAAGATCATCGGTGCCACCGCGCATTACGTCACCGAGGATCTGGACGAAGGCCCGATCATCGAACAGGACGTGGCCCGCGTGGACCACGCGATGGCTCCGCGCGAGCTGGTGCGGCTGGGCAGCGATACCGAATCGCTGGTGCTGGCGCGCGCGGTCCGCCGCCATGTGGAGCACCGCATCCTGCTCAATGGGCATCGCACGGTGGTGTTCCGGTAATCGCCCATCCCGCGTCCGCCGGGCATGGCCCGGCGCTACCACGGGTGCTATCCGGTAGTGCCGGCCGCTGGCCGGCAACTGCAGAGATCCCGAGGTTGCCGGCCAGCGGCCGGCACTACCGAATCCTGATTTCATCCAATGAAAAGCCCCCGGTTCGGCCGTCCCGCGATCTATAGGGGGGCGTAGTTAGGGGGCTGGATGAATCGATTGTGTTGTTGTGGGCAGGAGCGCGCAAGCGGCATAAGCGACGTGCGCGGTAGCGCCGGGCCATGCCCGGCGGTCACGCCTCAGATGATCGCAATCCCCGCCTTGCCCAGCGCTTCGCGCACCATCGCGTCGTTGGCTTCGGTCACCGGCCGGGTCAGCTCCCACAGGAACTTCACCCGGAAGCCGGACTTCACCGCGTCCTGCGCGCTCCACAGCACGCAGTAGTCGCGGGCCAGGCCGCACACATGCACTTCGCGGATGCGGCGCTCATGCAGCCAGCCGGCCAGGCCGGTGGCCGGGCGCTCGCCATCGGGGCCGTGGTTCTCGCGGAAGGCGCTGTACGAATCCACCTGTGGGCGGGTGCCCTTGCGCAGGATCAGGTCGGCCACGGTCCAGTCCACGCCCGGGTGCAGCGCGGCGCCATCGCTGCCCTGCACGCAATGGTCGGGCCACAGGGTCTGTGGCTGCGCGTGCAGCAGGATGGTCTCGAACGGTCGCTTGCCGGGGTGCTGGCTGGCGAACGAGGCGTGGTCGGCCGGGTGCCAGTCCTGGGTCGCCACCACGGTGCGGTAGCGGCGCTGCGCCAACAGATCGGCAATCGGTGCCACCAGCGCATCGCCCTGGTCGCAGGCCAGCGCACCGCCGGGCATGAAGTCCGGCTGCAGGTCGATCACCAGCAGGGCGACATCGGCGGGCAGGGCAGTCATGGCAGATCCACTACATCAGAAGGGGCGACCAGCGTGGCCGCCCCGGCGGCACAGGTCAATCGCCCTGCGGCGCCTCAGCGTCCTGCCCGTAGTACAGCAGTCCGATCCTGATCCGTTCGCGCCCGTTCTCACGGCGATGGCGGTTGGCATCGCGCAGCGAGTACACGCAGCCGCAGTACTCCTGCTGGTAGAACTGCTCGCGCTTGCTGATCTCGATCATGCGGCTGGCACCGCCGCCCTTGCGCCAGTTGTAGTCCCAGTACTGCAGGCCCTCGTAGCGCGAGGCGGCACGGATGCCGCAGTCGTTGATCTGCGCCATGTTCTTCCAGCGCGAAATACCCAGCGACGAACTGATGGTGTCGTAGCCGTGTTCGTGCGCGTACAGCGCGGTGCGCTCGAAACGCATGTCGAAGCACATCGTGCAGCGGATGCCGCGCTCGGGCTCGTTTTCCATGCCACGCGCACGGCTGAACCAGTTGTCGGTGTCGTAGTCGCAGTCGATGAACGGAATGCCGTGCTGCTCGGCGAAGCGGATGTTCTCCTGCTTGCGCAGCTCGTACTCCTTCACCGGGTGGATGTTGGGGTTGTAGAAGAAGATCGCGTAGTCGATCCCGGAAGCGGTGATCGCCTCCATCACTTCGCCCGAGCACGGCGCGCAGCACGAATGCAGCAGCAGGCGCTTGCCATCGGCGGGCAGGGTCAGGGTGGGGCGTTGGAACTCGGTCATCGTGGCGTGCGTCAGGGCGTGGGAGCGGTCTGGCCGGTTACCGTGAACAGGACGCGCGCGGCCACGCCGCCTGCACATGCAGGATGGTGATGGCCCCGGCACCCTCCCCGCGGAGAGTCCAGGTCGAATCAGGGGACCGTCGTGTCCCCCGGCCGGGGCCGGTATTCGGGCTGATGGACACGGGCCGCAGCCCACCTACTCCCTGCCGCTTCCCAGGCGCGAGCCCAGTGCTGTTGGCAGGATTCGTTTCCATTCACCGCTGCGGGGCAGCTCCGGAATGGGCGCACGAAGCGCCTTCACCGGATTCCCGTTTAACTCCCTGCCGCCATCCAGCCACGGCAGGGATACCTTCGGCGTGCCCACGGTGGACGCGTTGCCGGCGTGGGTCAAGGGGCACCGGGGTCGGAGCCCTTTGCGCTGCAACGGGATCCGACCCCGGTCGGGATGCGCCTCAACGCCCCGCTGCGGCCCGGGCCCGGATGTCGTCCAGCCGCTGGTCGTGCAGCAGGCGCCCGTTCTCCCACACGGTCACCATCGCATCCTCGAAGCCGGTCGGCAGCGCCTCGTCACCGTTGGGAGGCAACGCCACCGTGTGCAGGCTGCCGTCATCCAGGCGCCGCAGCAGGCGCATGCGGCCACGCTTGCTGGTCTTGCCGGCATCGGTGACCGGGTCCTTGTAGACGTCGATCCACTCACCCTCGACCCGTGCTGCCGAGCACTTCAGCGCGAACTTCTGGGTGTCGCGGTCCAGCCGCTGCAAAAGCGCGCCGCCCATGCCGAAGGCCACGTTGTCGGCGGCGTAGCCGTCTTCGGTGATGCGCTGCAGGATGGCGCGGATCGTATCCGGGTTGATGCCATCGCCCTGGATCACCCGCACGTGGTTGAGTACGCGGTAGCCCTTGCCGTTGAGGGTGTGGCCGAATGCTTCATCCAGCCGGCGCAGGCTTTCGGCCACCACGTCCACCGGGTCACCCGAGTCGGGGCGGATGACCAGGGTGGCGCCCGAAGCGATCACTTCATCACGCAGCGTCGTGCCCCAGTGTTCACTGATCGCGCGGTAGATGTCATAGCTGTCCGACACCACTGCCACGATCGCGCCCGGCTTGCCGAACTGGCGCAGCATGTTGCGGTAGGCGTCCACCTCGCGCTCGCGGCCCCAGCTGGTGATGGTGCTGTGCTCGGCGGCGGGAATCGAATAACCGGCCATCGGTGCGTGATAGTGCGCGCGGGCCAGGCACAGGGCCGAGACGGTGTCGGTGCCGAGGAAGTTGACCAGGTGTGCGGCACCACCGAGCGCGGCCGATTCCAGGCTCGATACACCGCGGGCGCCGAAGTCGTGCAGCTTGAATGGCAGCTGCCCCTGCGGATCGTCGCTGGTCTGCTGCAGGAACGCAGCAATGGTCTGTCGTGCATGCCAGCTGATGGTGGCCACGGTGACCGGGTACCACACGCGCAGCAGCAGCGTTTCCAGGTACGACGGCACCCAGAATGCAGCCGGGTCGGTCGACTCGATCGTCATCAGTGCCTGGTGGGTGGGTACCACGCTGCCCTCGGGCACGGCACGGATGCGCACTGGCAGGTTGCCCCCGAGCCGGTCGACGATATCGCGCCAGCCGGCTTCGTTGAACGGCTCGCCATGGGCGGCGAATACCGCAGCAGCGTCGTCGATGTCAGCGTGGGTGACCGGCCGTGCCAGCGCGTCCTTGAGGATCGCCTGCAGGCCGAAGAACACCGTGCGATCGTGCAGGCCGCCACGTGATTCGACGTAGAAGAACGTGGCATCGGTACCCGGCGGGTATTGCAGCCAATGGCTGGCCTTGTAGCTGTCGGTGTTGAGGAGAAGATTATCGAGGTAGTGCATGACGGAAGCTCCTTCGCGTCGAGTGACACCAGCGGTCTATCCGCCAGTGGGGAGAGCCGGGCAGGTCAGCCGCGGCCGAGGAAATACTCCAGGATGTGCAGGTGGTCCTCGAACAGCTGCGGGCCCATGTCCAACGCCTCACTCACCGGTATCCAGCGCGCCTTGTCGGCGTCGTCGCCACCGCGCACCGGCGGCAGGTCACCGGCCGGGAATTCGAAGTGGAACCCGTGGGTGATGGTGCGGCCGCGCTGGCTGCGGTCGGGGTGGTCGAATACCTGCTGGCCCTTCAGCGAACCCTTCAGCACCGGCAGCGGAATCTTCAGACGGGTTTCCTCGCGCAGTTCGCGCAGGCAACTGTCCAGCAGGCTCTGCTCCTGGCCAACGAAACCGCCGGGCAGCGCCCACAGGCCCTTGCCGGGCTCCGAACGGCGCCGTACCAGCAGCACGTGGCCCGAATGCACTACCACCGCATCGGTGGTGACGAAGGTGGGCGCGTAGGGCGCATCCTTCCAGGCGGCCTTGTACTGTTCGATGAAGCGGTACTCGGCCACCAGCTGGGCATACGCAGGCGCGCTTTTGCGGAACGCTTCGAGCATGTCGTACACCGGCGCCGGCACATTGCCACGCAGCATCAGCAGCGCGCCGTGGAAGTCGACGTCGCCGGCTTCGAACAGGTAGCGCCGCAGCTCGGTGGCCGACAGGGTGGCGGTGTGCTGCACGTCCACCAGCGGCCATTGCGGGAACTCCCTCAGGTAGTAGCTGGAGGCATCCTTGTCCATGCCGATCAGGCCGACCTTGGCATCGGCGGCGGCGCCGTCGTTGCGCAGGGCTTCGGCCACCTGGCGCTGCACGTTGGCGATCCACTGCGCTTCGTTGTACAGGTGGTCGCGCAGCGGACGGATCAGCAGGCGGTCGGTGTGGCCATCGAGGGCGGCCTGGATCATCACGGCGCGTTCGGCCACGGTCCAGGGATTGCGGAGGCTGCGGGGGGTATCGGCAGAGCCGACCAGGAAGATCAGCTTGCGGGCCCGGCTCAGGGCCAGGCGGGCAACGGCGGCGTGGCCGTTGTGGAAGGGCTCGAATCGCCCGATGAAGACGAGATAGTCGAATTCCATGAGAATCCCTCATGTCGTTGTGGCAGCCGCGGGTCTGTCCCTTGGCTTGCTGCAGATGCTACGCCGATGGTGGGGCCGGTCAAGCCTGCAGGCCTGCCATCTGCTGAACGCCGCAGATTCCTGCCCGGACTGCGGTGGTGTTCTCAGGCCCTGAGAAGCCGCTGCGCCATACTGGCATCCACGCGGCGGACGGTAGGCTCGGGGGCAAGACGGTGGCGGACAAGTACTGCGATCTGGTCATGAAAGGCGGCATCACCAGCGGCATCGTGTACCCCAATGCGGTGCTGGCGCTGGCACGCGAGTATCGGTTCAAGAGCATCGGCGGCACCTCCGCTGGCGCCATCGCTGCGGCGGTAGCGGCTGCGGCGGCATGCGGTGATCGCCGCATGCAGGCTGGCGAGCACCTGCCCGGTGATGCCGGTTATGGCGGGCTGTCGGCGGTGTCGGCGCAGTTGTCGCGGCGCGGGTTCATCTACAGCCTGTTCCAACCGGCGCGGGGCGCGCGCGCGGCCTATCGGCTGCTGGTGGTGCTGACCGGCAATGCCGGCCTGCCGCACAAGCTGCTGTGCCTGGCGGTGGCGGTATTCGAGATCGCGCCGCTGGAAGTGCTGGTGTCGCTGGCGCTGCTGCTCGGCCTGGGCTGGTGGGGCGGTGGCTGGAGCGGCGTGGCCGCAACGCTGCTGCCGTCGCTGCTGTGCGCCTACGGTGCAGGCGTGGCCGGAGCCGCGTTGCGCGTTGCGCGTGTGGCCCGGCGCAACCTGCTGGGCCTGTGCAGTGGCCTCGGCCGCGATGCACGCAAGCCGGCGTTGACCGAGTGGCTGCATGAATGCCTGCAGCAGTTGTCCGGCAAGCCGCTGGATGCACCGCTGACCTTTGCCGACCTGCATGACGCGCCGCGCTATGCCGGCGAGCCGGACAGCCCGCATGCGATCAGCCTGCAGATGATCACCACCTGCGTGTCGCACAACGAACCACGCACACTGCCGCTGGGCGGCGCGCAGTTCTGGTTCCTGCGCGAGGAGTTCGAGCAGTTGTTCCCCGCCAGCGTGGTGCAGTGGCTGGTGACGCAGGCCGGCCCCCCGCTGGAGGTGGAAGGGCGCCGGTACTACCACCTGCCGCAGGGTCCGAAGCTGCCGGTGCTGGTGGCCACGCGCATGAGCCTGAGCTTCCCGTTGCTGATCAGCGCGGTGCCGCTGCATGAGCCCTCGCGCCGCGAACGCCGCTGCGAACCCACTGCACCTGCCGCCGATCAGGAACACAACGTGGCCGACAGCATGGAAGGGCTGACCAGCGCCGGGCAGACCTGCGGCCCGGTGATCACCGCGTTCCGCATCTGCTGGTTCTCCGATGGTGGCATCAGCAGCAACTTCCCGATCCATCTGTTTGATGCCGCGCTACCGCGCTGGCCGACCTTCGCCATCAACCTGGTCTACCCGCAGCATGCCGAAGACGTGGGCCGCGGCAGTGATGGCCGACAGGCGCTGGAAAGTGCCGTGTTCCTGCCCACCGAAAACCGCCACGGTTGGCAACGGCATTACCAGTCCATTGCCACGCCGCTAGCCGCAGCTGAGCTGGGGCGCTTCCTGTTCGCAGTCGTGGCGACCATGCAGAACTGGCGTGACCTGCTGCAGGCGCGCGCACCGGGCTACCGCGACCGTATCGTGCACGTCAGCCTGCAGGGCGACGAAGGCGGCATGAACCTGGACATGCCGCAGGAGGTGCTGACCCGCATCGCCGACAAGGGCAGCCTGGCGGGTGCGCGCTTCTGTTCGTTCTCGTTCGGGAACCACTACTGGATCCGCTGGCGCAACCTGGCCTCGGCCTACCAGCGCTACACGTTGGAAGTGGCGCGTACCGACGACCCGGGGCAGCAGGTGCTGGCCTACCGCGCGGCGTACTCGATGGTTGCCCGTGGCGAGCCGGCACCGCCGTCGTACAAGCTCGGCTCGGAAGACAAGCGTCGCGGCTCGCAGCTGCTGTGGGCGCAGATGGTCGAGCAGGGCCGCACCTGGGAAGACCTTGGCCCGGACCTGACCGATGGCGCACCGCGCCCGCTGCCGCAGATGAAGGTCACGCCGATCTACTGACCCGGTAGTAGATCCACGCCATGCGTGGATGAACGTCCATCGAAATCGAATATTTCGAACATTCATCGAAGAGCATCCACGCATGGCGTGGATCTACCGTGTCGACCAAGGTCGACACCTACCAGAGCAATACGTCGTTCCGACAGATGGAAGGAAACTGTCGAAGGCGGGGTGGTGTCGGATTGCGGGGTGTCCGCGGCATGGATGCTGCGGCCAAGCCCCCAGGGACGGGTTCACGGCGTCCCCGCAATCCGACACCGCCCCGCAATCCCACGGAATGCCAGCTTTTGCTGTTGCTGTTGCTTCGGCTTCGGCTTCGGCAGGTGCAGGGCGCAGCCCTGCCGAACCAACCCTACCTCCCCGGCAATTGCGCGAACGCGCGCTGCATGCAGTCCTCGCGCGGGCACACCCGGCAACCCGGTCCGATCGAAACCGAGTTCCCTGGGCTCTGCACATCCAGCCCCAGCGAATACACCAGGCGTTCGGCATGCTGTAGATCGCAGCCCAGCGCCACCGCGAAGGTCTTGCGCGGCTGGCCATGGCCCACCGGGCCACTGCTGACCTGCCGCGCCAGCCAGAAATGGCGGCGCCCGTCGGGCATGCGCGCGGTCTGGGTAAGGATGCGCCCGGGCTGGTTGAACGCCTCGTAGACGATCCACAGCGGGCACGAGCCGCCCACCTGCGAGAAATGGAAGTCGGTGGCCGAATGGCGCTTGGATACATTGCCGGCACGGTCTACGCGGATGAAGAAGAACGGCAGGCCGGGCGCACTGCGCCGTGCCAGCGTGCTCAGCCGGTGGCAGACCGCCTCGAAACCGACGCCGAACTGGTGCGCCAGCAGTTCGATGTCGTAGCTGCTGGCCTCGGCCGCACGCAGGAAGCGCATGTAGGGCATGACCAGCGCGCCGGCGAAGTAGTTCGAAAGACCCACCCGCGCCTGTGCGATGCGTGCGTCATCGGTGAAGCCGGCACGCGCCACCACCGCATCGATCTGCGGCAGGTAGCCGTGCAGGGCCAGTTCGGCGGCCATCTGGAACGCCTGCTGGCCTGGCTCCAGGTAGTCCGGCAGCCACAGCCGGCGCGTGCCGGCATCGTACTGGCGCTTCTCGCGCCCGGCCTGCAGTGCGGCCACTTCCACCAGCACGCCGTGACGGTCGGCCAGCAGTTGGCGCAAGCGCGGCGCCACATGCCCGGGCGAGAGCCCCCACTCGGCGAACAGGCGCTCGGCCAGTTCGTCCAGCTCGGGAATGTGGTTGTGCATGCGGTTGAAGAACTCGCGTACCTGGTCGCCGGCCGGCAGGGTGCTGCCGGCGCCGGGCTCGCCCAGCTGGAATTCCAGCGCGGCGGCATGCTCGCGCAGTGCCAGGTGGCGGCGGTGCAGGTCCAGCAGCGCACGGCTGACCTGCGGCAGGTTGCCCGCCAGGGCGCGCAGTTCGGTGGCACTGACTTCGGCCAGGCCCAGGTCGCGCAGGGTCTCGCCCAGCGCTTCCTGCAGCGCGGCGGGCTCATCTTCGTCGAACAGCACGGAAACATCGCCCAATACCTCGCCCAGCTTCTTCTGCACCGCTGGTGTGAGGGGGCGCTTGTTGCGCTCGATCTGGTTCAGGTAGCTGGCCGACAGCCCCAGCGCCCGCGCCAGGTCAACCTGGCTGTAGCCGCGCTGTTCGCGCAGGCGCAGCACGCGCAGGCCGAGTTGCCGCTGGGGAGCTGAGGTATTCACAAAATTAACAGGAATCGTGGGGTGTGTTGGCCAGATTAAGCGGATTCAGCCCGGAAATCGAGGTGCGTGCTGTGAATAATGCCAAGCACCTTTCGCACCCTGTGGGATTGTCGTCATGACTGTTGCAGCGCCCCGTATCCGCATGCTGATCGATGGCCAGTTCGTTGAATCGGCCACCTCCCACTGGCAGGACGTGATCAATCCGGCCACCCAGGACGTGCTGGCCAAGGTGCCCTTCGCCACCACCGGTGAAGTGGACGCCGCCGTCGCAGCCGCCAAGGAAGCCTTCAAGACCTGGCGCAAGACCCCGATCGGCACCCGTGCGCGCATCTTCCTGAAGTACCAGCAGCTGATCCGCGAAAACATGAGCGAGCTGGCCCACATCCTCACCGCCGAACAGGGCAAGACCCTGCCGGACGCCGAAGGCGATGTGTTCCGCGGCCTGGAAGTGGTCGAGCACGCCGCCGCCATCGGCAACCTGCAACTGGGCGAGCTGGCCAACAACGTGGCCAATGGCGTGGACACCTACACGATCATGCAGCCGCTGGGCGTGTGCGCCGGCATCACCCCGTTCAACTTCCCGGCGATGATCCCGCTGTGGATGTTCCCGATGGCGATTGCAACGGGCAACACCTTCATCCTCAAGCCGTCCGAGCAGGACCCGATGGTCACCATGCGCCTGGTCGAGCTTGCCCTGGAAGCCGGCATTCCGAAGGGCGTGCTGAACGTCGTCCACGGCGGCGAAGAAGTGGTCAACGCGATCTGCGACCACCCGGACATCAAGGCCGTGTCGTTCGTCGGTTCCACCCGCGTCGGCACCCACGTGTACAACCGTGCCTCGCTGGCCGGCAAGCGCGTGCAGTGCATGATGGGCGCCAAGAACCACGCCGTGGTGCTGCCGGACGCCAACAAGGAACAGACCCTCAACGCGATGGTCGGTGCGGCCTTCGGCGCCGCGGGCCAGCGCTGCATGGCCGCCTCCACCCTGGTGCTGGTCGGTGAAGCGCGCAACTGGGTGCAGGATCTGGTCGAAAAGGCCAAGACCCTGAAGGTCAGCGCCGGCACCGTATCCGGCACCGACGTCGGTCCGGTCATTTCCTGCAGTGCCCGCGAGCGCGTGGAAGGCTTGATCGCCTCGGGTGTGGAGCAGGGCGCCTCGCTGGTGCTCGATGGCCGCAACCCGCAGGTGGATGGCTTCGAGAAGGGCAACTTCGTCGGCCCGACCATCTTTGCCGGTGTCACCACCGACATGCGCATCTACCAGGAAGAAATCTTCGGGCCGGTGCTGGTCATCCTCGAAGCGGAGACGCTGGAAGACGCCATCGCGATGGTCAACAGCAACCCGAACGGCAACGGCACCGCACTGTTCACCCAGTCCGGCGCGGCCGCGCGCAAGTTCCAGGAAGACATCGACGTCGGCCAGGTCGGCATCAACGTGCCGATCCCGGTGCCGGTGCCGCTGTTCTCGTTCACCGGTTCGCGCGCCTCCAAGCTGGGCGACCTGGGCCCATACGGCAAGCAGGTGGTGCTGTTCTACACCCAGACCAAGACGGTCACCGCGCGCTGGTTCGATGACGAAACGCTGAGCCACGGCGTCAACACCACGATCAGCCTGAAGTAACGGCAGGAGCAGCCATGAGCCACTCGATGACGACGGAACTGGAAGAAGCGCAGCAGGCGTACCGCGAGGCAGCGCGCGACTTCGCACAGGCCGAACTGGCGCCACACGCCGCGCGATGGGATGCGGAGGGCATCTTTCCGCGCGAGGCGATCGCCAAGGCCGGTGAACTGGGCTTCTGCGGTCTGTACATGGACCCGGAAGTGGGCGGCAGCGGCCTGAGCCGGCTGGACGCCGCCGTCGTCATCGAGGAGCTCGCCAACGTCGATCCGTCGACTGCGGCCTACATCAGCATCCACAACATGGCCTCGTGGATGGTGTCCACGTGGGGCCAGCCAGCACTGCGCGATGCGTGGGGCACTGACCTGTCCTCGGGCAACAAGCTGGCCTCGTACTGCCTGACCGAACCGGGTGCCGGCTCCGATGCGGCCTCGCTGAAGACCACCGCCGTGCGCGACGGCGATCATTACGTGCTGAACGGCTCGAAGGCCTTCATCTCCGGCGCCGGTGCCACCGAACTGCTGGTGGTGATGGCACGTACCGGCGGTGCCGGTGCCGGCGGCGTCAGCGCCATTGCAGTGCCGTCGGACCTGCCGGGCATCAGCTTCGGCCGCAAGGAAGAGAAGATGGGCTGGAACAGCCAGCCCACCCGTGGCATCACCTTCGAAAACGTCCGCGTGCCGGTCAGCCACCTTCTGGGAGAGGAAGGCGGCGGCTTCAAGCTGGCGATGAAGGGGCTTGATGGTGGCCGCATCAACATTGCCGCCTGCTCGCTGGGTGCCGCGCAGGGCGCGCTGGATGCCGCGCGCCGCTACATGGGCGAGCGCCGCCAGTTCGGCAAGGCGCTGGCCGAGTTCCAGGCGCTGCAGTTCAAGCTGGCCGACATGGTCACCCAACTGGTGGCCGCGCGGCAGATGGTGCACACCGCCGCGCGCAAGCTCGATGCCGGTGCCAGCGATGCCAACGTATGGTGCGCGATGGCCAAGCGCTTCGCCACCGATGCCGGTTTCAACGTCTGCAATGAAGCGCTGCAGATCCACGGTGGCTACGGCTACATCCGCGAGTACCCGATCGAGCGCCTGCTGCGTGACTGCCGCGTGCACCAGATCCTGGAAGGCACCAACGAGATCATGCGGGTGATCGTTGCCCGTCACCTGCTCAATACCGAAGAGGAACTGCGATGAAGGATTGGCGTACCCAGGAGCACGTGGGCCTGAAGGTCGAGGTCGATGGCCACACCGCCGTGGTCACCCTGAACAACCCGCCGGCGCATACCTGGACCGTGCACAGCCTGTCGGCGCTGCGCGACCTGGTCGGCGCGCTCAACGCAGACCGCGACATCTACGCGCTGGTGATCACTGGCGAGGGCGAGAAGTTCTTCTCCGCCGGTGCCGACCTCAACCAGTTCGCTTCCGGCGACAAGGCCGCAGCGCGCGAAGCCGCGCGCCGTTTCGGCGAAGCCTTCGAGGCGTTGTCCGGTTTCCGTGGCGTGTCGATCGCCGCGATCAACGGCTACGCGATGGGCGGAGGCCTGGAATGCGCACTGGCCTGCGACCTGCGCATCATCGAAGAGCACGCCCAGGTGGCGCTGCCGGAGGCCACCGTTGGCCTGCTGCCGTGCGCCGGTGGCACCCAGAACCTGCCGCGCCTGGTCGGCGAAGGCTGGGCCAAGCGCATGATCCTGCTGGGTGAGCGCATCAACGCCGAGACCGCGCTGCGCATCGGGCTGGCCGAAGAAAAGGTCGGCAAGGGCGAAGCCAAGGCACTGGCGCTGGAATGGGCGAAAAAGGCCGGCAAGCAGAGCCCGACCAGCATCGCCGCCTGCAAGACGCTGGTGCAGTCCACCCGCACCGGCACCCACGCCTCGGCGCTGGTGGCCGAGCGCGAAGCCTTCGTCGACCTGTTCGACACCGCCGACCAGGTCGAGGGCGTGACTGCCTTCCTGGAAAAGCGCGCCGCGCAGTGGAAGAACGCATGAGCGCCGACACCGCTGCCGACGACGCACCGGTGCTGTTCGAGGAGCGCGTGGCCGGTAACGGCGTGCGCATCGGCCTCGCCACGCTCAACGCGCCGCGCACGCTCAATGGCTTCTCGCTGTCGATGGCACACCTGCTGCTGGAGCAGTTGAACGCTTGGGCCGACGACGACGGCATCGCCATGGTGGTGCTGCAGGGTGCTGGCGAAAAGGCGTTCTGCGCTGGCGGCGACCTGCACAGCTTGTACAAGGCCATGGTCGCCTTCCGTGAGGACGGCCGCAGCGACATCCGCGAGAACGACTACGCCGCCGAGTTCTTCGACGTCGAGTACCGCGTCGATTACCTCATCCACACCTATACCAAGCCGATCCTGTGCTGGGGCCACGGCATCGTGATGGGCGGCGGTATCGGCCTGATGTCCGGCGCCAGCCACCGCGTGGTCAGCGAGCGCTCCAAGCTGGCCTTCCCGGAAATCACCGTTGGCCTGTTCCCGGATGTCGGTGGCAGCTGGCTGCTGCCGCGCGTGCCGGGCAAGGGCGGCCTGTTCCTGGCCCTGACCGGCGCGTTGCTCAATCCGGGCGATGCCATCTATGCCGGCCTGGCCGATGTGCACGTGGCTGAAGAACGCCGCAGCGCGGTGTTCGATGCGCTGCTGCAGGTGGCCTGGTCCAGTGATTCCGCACACAACCACGAACGCCTGACCCATCTGCTGCAGTCGCATGCCAGTGATGCTGCGACCGGTCCGCTGCTGGCCAACGCGGCGCAGGTCGATGCGTTGTGCGAAGGCGATGACCTGCCCGCGATCATCAAACGCATCAGCGCGCTGCAGACCGACGATGCCTGGCTGCAGGCGGCACAGAAGACGCTTGCCGCCGGCGCGCCCGGCTCGGCACGTCTGGCGTTCGAGCTGCAGCGCCGCAGCGCCGGCCAGGACCTGGCCAGCGTCTACCGCCTGGAGTACATCGTCGCCCTGCATTGCGCCGCCCACGGTGATTTCGCCGAAGGCATCCGCGCGCTGCTGATCGACAAGGACCGCAATCCGCAGTGGAACCCGGCCACCCTGGCCGAGGCCACCGGTGCGTGGGCCGACACCTTCTTCGCTTCCCCCTGGGCCGCTGCCGCGCATCCGCTGGCCGACCTGGGCACTCCCCTTGTTGAAAGGAGCCTTGCATGAGCCGCATTGCATTCATCGGGTTGGGCAACATGGGTGGCCCGATGGCCGCCAATCTGGTCAAGAACGGCCACACCGTGCGCGTGTTCGATCTGGTCCCGGCCGCGGTGCAGGCCGCCGTCGATGCCGGTGCCAGCGCGGCGTCGTCGGCACGCGACACCCTGGCCGATGCGGAAGTCGTGATCTCGATGCTGCCGGCCAGCCGCCACGTCGAAGGCGTCTACCTGGGCGATGACGGCATCCTCGCCGCAATCCCGGCCGGTGCACTGGTCATCGACTGCAGCACGATCGCACCGGCCAGTGCCCGCAAGGTCTCGGAAGCGGCCGCCGCGCGTGGCCTGCAGATGATCGACGCGCCGGTCTCCGGCGGTACCGCCGGCGCCCAGGCCGGTACCCTGACCTTCATCGTCGGTGGCGAAGAGGACGCGCTGGAGCGCGCCCGCCCGGTGCTGCAGGCGATGGGCAAGAACATCTTCCATGTCGGCGCCAGCGGTGCTGGCCAGGTCGCCAAGCTGTGCAACAACATGGCGCTGGGCGTGATCATGGCGGTGACCGGTGAAGCCATCGCACTGGGCGTGGCGCACGGGCTGGACCCGAAGGTGCTGTCGCAGATGATGGCGGTCAGCACCGGCCGCAGCTGGGCCACCGAAGTGTGCAACCCGTGGCCGGGCGTGCTGGAAAATGCGCCGGCCTCGCGCGGCTACAGCGGCGGTTTCGGCAGCGATCTGATGCTGAAGGACATGGGCCTGGCGGTAGAAGCGGCGATGAGTGTCGGCGCCTCGATCCCGCTGGGCGAAGTGGCCCGCAACCTGTACTCGATGAACCACCAGGCCGGCCGCGGCAAGCTGGATTTCTCCAGCGTCGTGCAGCTCATCACAAGCGACCAGTAACTGGTCGCTGGTCCGCGCATTCCACCTTATCCCCGCGCCGTTGGCGCGCCCCCCTTGAACAACAAGGGGGCTCTTCTCCAGAAGGATGGATGCGCGCCGCAGCGAATGCGTCCCCGGCCATGTGCCGGGGCCCACCCGAGGTGGGATGGGCGGATGTTTGGTTTCGACCGGCATCCGCCCATTTTTTTGGGGGGGCGGATCACTGGGGTCGGATCCCTTTCGCAACGCGAAAGGACTCTGACCCCATATAGCCGTGCCGGGCCTGGGATGGAGTCAGAGCCCTTTGCTGTTGGCAAAGGGATCCGACCCCGGCGCTGCATCAGGCAACGATCAGCGTCACGTCGATGTTGCCGCGGGTGGCGTTGGAGTACGGGCACACGATGTGTGCCTTCTGCACCAGTTCTTCCACCTGCTCGCGCGGCACGCCCGGCACGTTGATGGTCAGCTCGGCCTCGATGCCGAAACCGGTCGGGATCTGGCCGATGCCGACCTTGCCGGTGACGGTGGTGTCGGCCGGCAGCGCGACCTTGGCCTGGCCGGCCACGAACTTCAGCGCGCCCAGGAAGCAGGCCGAGTAGCCAGCGGCGAACAGTTGTTCCGGGTTGGTGCCCGGGCCGCCGGCGCCACCCAGCTCGCGCGGGGTCGACAGCTGGATGTCCAGCACGTTGTCGGAGGAGACGGAACGGCCTTCGCGGCCGCCGGTGGAGGTGGCCTGGGCGGTGTACAGAACCTTTTCGATGGACATCGGGATGCTCCTGGTCAGTGGGTGGGTGTTGCGTTGGAGCCTACTTTGCCCGCTTTCCGCGTACGTTGGGTTGCAACGCGTACGAAAAACTTGATCGATCGTCCTGTTGGCCTAGATCGTCCACTCGCGGTCGGTGGTGAACATGATGGTCAGCCAGCGGTCCGGCGAGGCCTCGCCCAGCGCTTCGCCGATCTCGTCGCGCAGCCGGTCCCATTCCACCAAGGGCCGCGGTGGGTCGTCTTCCGGCACCACGAAGAACAACTCGATCTGCTCGCCACGCCCCACCTGCGCCACGTAGCTGCGGTGCTCGACGAAGCCGTGCCTGGCCACGATCGCGCGTGCCACCGCATCCACATGCGCCTGCAGTTCCGGCGGAGTGACCAGCAGGATGCCGGCCAGCGCCCGGCGCACGGTGCCGAGCGGGGCGATCATCACCAGCACGCAGACGAAGGCGAGGATGGCCGGGTCGATGTACGGCCCGACCCACGCCAGCGAGGTGCCCTGCACCAGCACGCCGCCGAGGAAGGCCAGCAGATAGCAGGCCGACATGCTGGCGGCGATCGCCCAGTTCTTCGCGTCCAGTGCGATGAACTCCGAACCGATGCGCCGGTTGGCGCGCAGCACGAACCAGGCCAGCGCACCTTCGCCGACGATCGACAGCCCGGCGAAGGCGATGGCCGGGCCGAGCGCGATGTGGCGGCCGCCGGACATCAGCGCGTCGACCGCATTGACCAGCGCATACAACGCCGCGCCGATCATCAGCGTGCCGCTCACCCCCAGCACGATCGGCTCCAGGTGCCAGAACCCCATGGTGAAGCGCTGGTTGAGCCGCGACTGCAGCGCGTCGGTGCTCGTGGACAGTGCGATCAGCCGCGCGACCAGCAGTGACAGCCAGGTCATCACCACATCGATCAGGCCGTAGATGCCGTCGAAGATGATCAGCGAGGAATTGGCCAGCAGGCCGAATACCACTGCGGCGGCGGCCAGCAGCAGCGAGGCGGCGATGGACAGGCGCAGCACGCCTTGTTCGGTACGCGCATCGAAGAAGCGTTCGGGGGTGGCAGGCATGCGGGAATCCAGCGGGAAATGGGCTGCGGGAGCGGCGCGTCGCCATTCTATCCAGCCTGCAGCATGCCGCCGCGACCGCACCCGCACAGCGCCTGGAAAAGTCACCAGACTGGTAACCGTTTGCGGATTGACGGGTGCACACCCGAAGCGTATCGTTTGTACCACGATGACATAGAAGCCTCCGGTGACCCCGGGGGCTTCTTTCGTTTGCGCCATCGCGCGCTGTGAGGCCATCGCCACCGGCCCTGACGTTCCCGTCGCGGCCGTTCTGTTTTCCGCCCCGATCCTGCTTCTCCCGCGCCGTCCTGGTGACCGCGTGGGGCGCCGCCGTGCGCGCAGGGTCGGGGCACTCCACATCCATCAACGAAGGAGGATTCGATGCCCCTGCTGACCCTTGAGCAGTGCCGCGCGCACTGCCGTATCGACGGCGATTTTGACGATGCCATCCTGGATGACCTGCTGGCCGCAGCCAGCGACGTAGCCGCGGCCTACCTGGGCCGCGAACTGTACGCCGACCAGGCCGCGCTGGACCAGGCGCTGGACCAGCTGCCGCAGGACATGGCGGCGGCGGTGACCGGGCATGAAGCCGCGGTTGCCGCCGCCAACGCCGAGACCAACGCGGCCAAGGCCAAGGCCATGCGGGATGTGGCCGATCGCCGTCTGGCCGTGGCGACCGCGCGCAGTGCGCGCCTGCTGCAGGGCATGCCGGCCAACGACAGCATCCGTGCAGCGGTGCGCCTGTTGCTGGGCCATCTGTACGCCCATCGTGAAGCCGTGGTCGTGTCTGCGCAGACGCTCGATGCACCGGCAGGTGCCACGGCCATCGCAATGGAGCTGCCGTTCGGCGTGGCCGCGCTGCTTGATCCGTACCGATCGGCGGCAACGCCATGAACGCCGGCCACTTCAATCGCCGCATCCGCATCGAGCGCCAGAACGGCCAGCTTGATGCATGGGGGCAGCCGTTGGACGCTTGGCAGCCGGTGGCAGAACTGTGGGCCGCCATCATCGCCGACCCCGCCGACAGCGTGCAGCGGCTGACGCTGGAAAGCAGACTGCCAGCGACCATCCGCCGCCAGCGCTTCCATGTCCGAATGGCGGCCGCACGACAGGCCGGCATCCAGGTCGGCATGCGCATCGTGCATGACGGTCGCGTTTTCAACATCACCGGCGTTGCTCCCGACTTCAGCCGGCGCCAGACCACGGTGCTGTTCACCGAACAGTCTTCAGGCATTGCCTGAGCGACGCCAACTAGGACACCGCGATGAGTTACGAAGCACAGCTGCACGCGCTGCTGGCCCCGCTGCTGCAGGGCCGGCTGTATCCCGAGGTACCGCCGGAACCGGTCATCTATCCGTGTGCCGTCTACCAGCAGATGGGTGGACAGTCCGTGTGGTTCAACGAAGGTTCCACTCCCGAACAGAAGCACGCCCGCGTGCAGCTGACCGTCTGGGCGGACAGCCGCGCCCAAGCCAACACCCTGATCCGCGACATCGAGGATCAGGTCTGCGCGGGACTACCGACTGCCGAATCGTTCGGCGCTGCAATCGCCGTGCATGAGCCGGTACTGCACAAGTACGGCGCGCGGCTCGATTTCGGCCTGTGGTACGTCGACCCGTAAACCGCATCACCCGTGCAACACCCAGCCCGGCACTCGCCGGGCATTTTTTTATCCAACGAGGAAATACACCATGGCACTCAAGCTTCCCAAGGGCACCCAGTTCGGCTTCGCACCGGTCGTCTCCACCGCGATCGCTACCAGCTCGATCTCCAAGGCTGCGCCGGCGCTGGCCAGCGTTGCCGCCAACAGCGTCGACACCGGCGATGTGGTGGTCATTGAACTGCCGGGCTGGCCGGCCCTGAACAACCGCGCCACCCGCGCCGGGGCTGAAGCCACCGGCACCGTTGAACTGCTGGGCATCGACACCACCGATACCGTGCTGTTCCCGGGCACCAGCGGCGCCGGCGTGCTGCGCAAGGCAGGCGCCTTCGTCGACCTGGACCAGCAGGGCGACCCGACCACCGCCGGTGGCGAGCAGCAGTACTGGAGCGGCACCCTGCTGGAAGACCCGACAGGTCGCCAGGTCCAGCTGCCAACCTTCAAGAACGCCAAGACCATCACCCTGCCGCTGTTCTACGACCCGAAGAAGCCGTGGTATTCGGCACTGAAGAACGTTGATGCCAAGGGCGAGCCGGTGATCCTGCGCGCCAAGCTGGTTGGCGGCGACGTGCTGTACTGGTACGGCTACCTGAGCTACAACGGCGACCCGACCATGGCCGCCAACGCCCCGATGGGCACCACCGCGACCTTCACCGCGCTGGCCGACTCCATCCTGGTCGAGGGCGCCTGATGTTCCAGGTAAAGGCGCCGGAGAACTTCAAGAGCACCCTGACCATCGTCGGTCACGGTCGCGAGCAGAAGCTCAACCTGACCTACCGGCACCTGTCGGTCGCCGACTACGCCAGCCTGCTGGAGCGTCTGGGCGATGACACGTTGAGCGTGGCCCAGGCCATCCTGGACATCGTGGTGGAGTGGGATGCCGACGTGGCGCTGGACACCGCCGGCGTCGAGCTGGCGCTGCAGCAGCAGGCCGGCCTGGATGGCGCCATCATCGGTGGCTACACCCAGGCGCTGCAGGTCGCACGCAAGGGAAACTGATCGAGGCGGTGGGGGCCCTGTACTGGCGGGCCCCCACCGAGTCCGAGCTGATGCAGCTTGGATTGAAGGCCAAGCACTTTCCGCCGCCGCAGGTTGAGCTGTGGCCGGAGTGCGTGCTTCCCATCGAACTTTTCTCGCGGGTTGCCACCCAGTGGCGCGTCGGCGCAGGTGGCCCGATCGGGCTGGATTACAACGTGGTCTACCGGGAGCTGGAGCGCGAAGCGCTCGACGGCGACCAGCATGACGAGGTGATGGCGGCCATCCGCATCATCGAACGCGCTGCCTTGGAGCAGATGCAACAGGAATGAGCCGGCCATCGCGGCAATGCCGATGGCCGATCCCGGCTCCGCCGAAGCGGAGCCGACTCTCCCGAGGAACACTCAATGAGCACTACATCGCCTGGCAGCACACGGGTCACCGTGGAGACCAGCAACGCATTGGAAACGGCCATGCAGGCAGCAAGGCGCGGCATGACCGAAATGACCGGCAGTACACAGGAGTTCCAGCGGCAGCTGGAGAAGATCAACACGGTGCAGCAGGCATTCAATGCCGTGCTGACCACCAGCGCCTCATTGGTCACCGCACTGTCCACGCAGCTGACTGCATTGAACACGCAGCTGCAGGCGGCGGCGAAGGCGGGTGCAACTCCAGCTGGCGCGGACGCTGGCAAGGCTGCAAAGAAGGAAGAGAAGGCCCAACAGGACGACATGGGCCTGGCGGGCATCCGCAAGGGCTTGGGCGGCGCGCTCGGCGACTATGTCGGCAAGACCGAAAACACCGCCACGGCGGCCAAGAAGGCGTTCGACAAGGCGTTCACCGGTGCCGACGAAGCCTTGCGCAGCTTCGTGACCACCGGCAAGTCCAAGTACAAGGAACTGGCCCAGTCCATCCTGTCCGACCTGAAGATGATCGCCGCACAGCAGGCGCTGGTCTGGGGAGCGAGGAAGATCGCCGGCTTGATGGGGGTGGACCTGACGCCCAAGGACGCAGCGACGGATGCGGCGGCGGCTGCAGCTGTATCGACTCCCAGGGATGCCAAGGCCGGTGATGCCAAGGCGGGCGAAACCAAAGACGCCAAGGACACTAAGGGCACCACGGGACTTTCGGGGTTCCGCAAGGGCTTCGGCAGCGCGCTCGGCGAGTACATGGAAAAGACCGAGAATTCCGCCAAGTCTACCCAGGATGCCTTTTCCAAGGCGTTCACCGGCGCCGAGGCGGCACTGCAGAGCTTCGTGAAGACGGGCAAGTCCAACTACAAGGATCTGGCCAAGTCGATCATCGCCGATCTCAAGATGATCGCCATCCAGCAGGCAATCGTCTGGGGCGTCAAAAAGATCGCGGGCCTGTTCGGCTATGGCACGGGGGTGGAGGCCAACGCGAACGGTGGCGTCTATCAGTCGCCCAGCTTGTCGGCCTACTCCGGCGGTGTCTACAACACCCCGCAGCTGTTCGCCTTCGCCAAGGGCGCCGGCGTATTCGGCGAAGCGGGACCGGAAGCAATCATGCCGCTGCGGCGCGGGCCGGACGGTCGTCTCGGTGTGGCCGCGCACGGCGGCGGTGGTGGTGGCGGAGTGGGAGTCAGCATCCGCATCGACAACAACGGTGGCAAGGAAGTCACCACCAACGAAAGCATGCTGCAGCAGTTCGGCAACGAGATCGGCCAGTTTGTGGAACGCAAGTACCGCGAGCTGCAGAGTCGTGACCTGAAGGCAGGTGGTGTGCTCAGCAGGAGTGCCATGCAATGACCGACACATTCACCTGGCCGGCAACCAGCCAGAGCACCGGTACCACCACTGCCGCCGTGAAGCGCGCGAAGTTCGGTGATGGCTATGCGCAGGCCGCTGCCGATGGCCTGAATGTCACCTCGCGCAGTTACCAACTGCAGTTCGTCGGCAACCGCAGGACGATCAACGAGATCGTGGCGTTCCTGGATGGTCATGCCGGCCGCAGCTTCCTGTGGAAGGGACCATTGGGGCAGGGGCTTTACATGTGTGATTCCTACACCGACAGCCATCTCGGCGGCCAGGTATCGACCATCACCGCCACGTTCGAGCAGACCTTCCAGGCGTAGGCATGAGCATGGATCTCGAACCACAAGGAAACAGCAGAAATGTCGCGACAGATCATCGACCTCGATTCCGTTCAACCGAACGGAAAGCGGGGTGAAACACAGCGCCCGGCGTTTACCAAGATCAACGAGAACTTCGCCGAGGTCTACGACACCTTGACCGAGGTCGCGAAGATTCCGGAAACCGTGGCGAATGCCATCACCGACCGCGTTCCAGGCAGGAATCTGCTCATCAATGGTGCCCTGCAGTTCTGGCAGCGTCGCACGTCCGGTCGCGTTGGCCAGGGAGCCGGAACGTTGGGAGCGGAGAAATTCTTCGCCGACCGCTTCACGAACTCGGCGCTGGTCTGCAACCACGACGTACAGCGCGTGGCGTACGATGGGCAGGCCGGCTTTCCGGAAGATACCCAGTCGATCCTGGTCTGCACCGTATCCGAGGCCATTGCCAGAAGTGGCGCCTGGATGGGGCAGAAGATCGAAGGTGTCCGCAGTGCAAGCGGTGACATCACGATCTCGGTATGGGCCAACAGTGATGCACCAGGCCGCAGCGTCGGCGTGCGTGTCATCCAGGATTTCGGAACAGGCGGCTCACCCTCGCCGCAGGTGATGCTGGAGGCCGGCGTGCTCACGCTGGGGACGACCGCCAAACGTCACAGCATCACAGTGACGTTGCCGAGCACCCGAGGAAAGGTGCTCGGCAGCAATGGCAACGACCACCTCTACGTGGTGTTCGACCTGTGCGGTACCGGCCAGAAGGGCGAGCTGGTGGCGCAGAACGGTTCGTTCGGATTCACCCAGTTCCAGGTCGAATCCGGTCGCGCAGCGACGCGCTTCGACTGGCGCCCGCCGGGTGTGGAACTGGCGCTGTGCCAGCGCTACTACGAGAAGAGCTACAACCTCGACATCGTGCCCAACACCGCGCACAACGAAGGGCGCGAGGCATTCTCGATCAATTCACCGGGAATGGCGCATTACCAGAGTGTGCGATTCCATGCACCCAAGCGTACCCATCCTTACGTGATGATCATCTCGGCCGACAACATCCAGCAGGACGGACACATCGCGGAAGACAACATCTCCCGCGTTCCCTGCCTGGTCAACTACGCCTCGCCTTCAGGCTACGAAGTCAGCTGGACCAATAATCCGGGCCGTTGGGGCGGCTGGTGGCATTGGTGGGCCGAAGCCGAGCTGTGATGGGGCGCGCCCGGAACTTACAGGACGACAGCAATGACGAGAAGAATCATCGACCTCGATTCCGTTCAACCGAACGGAATGCGGGGCGAAACGCAGCGCCCGGCATTTACCAAGATCAACGACAACTTCGCCGAGGTCTATGGGGCGCTGGATGGCGTGACCACGATCGGACAGCGTGTGGATTCACTGGAGCGCGCTCTTCAGACCGTAATTCCAGGCAGGAATCGCCTGATCAACGGCAACTTCGATTTCTGGCAGCGGGCCACCACCGGAACCACCCAGGGCGGCGAGATCTATGTGGCCGATCGTTGGACCGTGGCAGCGCTGGGCTGCACGCATACCGCAAATCGCGGGGCCAATCTGCCTGCCGGCGGTGCCGCGCCGGAATCGCGCCGTTTCCTCAACAGCGTTGTCTCCAAGACCAGCGCAGGTAGCAGCGCCTACGTTGCACAGAAGGTCGAGAGCGCGGCAACGCTGTCCGACGGCGAGGTGACGGTTTCGGGCTTCGCCTATGGTCCGCCAGGAAAACGCATCGGTGTTCGTCTCATTCAGCATTTTGGCACCGGTGGTTCGCCGTCCGCCGCGGTCAGTGTGGAGCTGGGAACCGTAGCGGTCACCGCCACGTCCTGGACCTATTTCCAGCTCAGTGCGCGACTGCCATCGGTGAAAGGGAAGACGCTGGGCAGCAATGCCGACAGCGATTTCCTGTGGCTGGTAGTGGATCTGTGCGCGGACGCCTATGGCGGTGTCATCTCCGGCCAGAACGGAGAGTTTGGCATCGCGATGATGCAGTTGGAGCGCGGCAACCGGGCAACGGCATTCGACCTCCGCCCCCTGGCCTACGAGCTGCAGCTATGCCAGCGCTATTACGAAAAGTCCTATGACAACGACGTCGTTCCTGGAACTCCGACCAACAGCGGTCGCTACAGCTGGGGTAACTCGGCCGCTACCGGTGCAACCAGCTACTTGTCGGTTCCCTTCAAGACGCGAAAACGGGTGACACCAACGATTGTCGTCAGGCCCAACAACAATGTGGTCGAACCCGGATACGTCAATCAGGACGACAGCAGCCGAACGCCCGCATCGATCCCCACAATTGCGACGAACGTCTTCGAAGTGGCCTGGGGTAATGCCCCAGGCCGCTGGGGTGGCTGGTTCCACTGGACCGCGGATGCAGAGATCTACTGAGTATCTCGTATGGAGCCTTCCACTGGCGCCGCAACCACCTGTGGCCAGGCTTTGCTGATTCGGAAAGGAAAGTTCAATGAGCAGAAAGATCATCGACCTGGATACGATTCAGGCGAACGGTAAACGGGGTGAAACCCAGCGGCCGGCATTCACCAAGATCAACGACAACTTCGCCGAAGTGTATGGGGGGTTGGATGCCGTCCAGACTGCGGTGGATGGGCTAGATGGCCGAATGGCAGGCCGCAACAGGCTCATCAACGGCGACTTCCGGCTCTGGCAGCGCGGTGCAGTGTTCCCTGCAGCCACGGGCCCGCGCTACATCGCCGATCGCTGGCTGGCCAACGCCATCGGCACCAAAGTAGCCGTCACACGCGAAGACATACCGGCAGGCGGCGGTCAGGCAGGGCGCCTGCTGGCCGGATCGCGCCATCTGCTCCGGCTGGACGTGCAGAGCGTGGCCGGTGCCGGCAACATGGCACTGGTCCAACAGCGTATCGAGGACGTCCGGACCCTGGCCGGGCGCACTGTCACCATCAGCTTCAAGGCACGCGCCTCGGTGGATGACTTCCGCGTCGGCGTGGAGCTGCAGCAGTCCCATGGCACCGGTGGGTCTAGCGCGCGCGACAGCATCGGCGCGTCGGTCGTACTCGATACCCTGTGGCGATGGCACCAGGTCACCATGGATGTTCCCGGCCTCGCCGGCAAGACGCTGGGCCCGGACAGCTACCTGCAGCTGAGCTTCTGGCTGGATGCAGGTGCCGATTTTGGCGGGCGCGCGTTCGCCGCCGGGCAGAAGAGTGGTAGCGTGCAGCTGGCCGAAGTGCAGATCGAAGAGAGCGACACCGCCACCGACTTCGATCGCAGGCCCGAGGCACTGGAACTGCTGCTGTGCCAGCGCTACTACGAGACGGTGGATGTGAACCGGATCATCGGCATCACCTACACCGCCAACGGCGACACGCGTGCATGCATTCCGTTCAAGGTGCGCAAGCGGGTCGCACCGAGAATTTCTTCCCCGTCCACCGCGCTGAACCTGGTGGGCTTCGGCAATGCCGGCAACCTGATCAATTTCGACGGCGGAGCACCCAGCTGGCAGTCCACCGTCGACGCGGCGGTCATCGCCTCGATGCCGAACAACATGCAGCTCTCGGGCGCGGTGGTGGTTTGGTCGACCACCTCGCAGGTACTGGTCCAGGCCGATGCGGAGCTCTGAGTCATGACAACCGCACCTCCGCAGGCGTCAAACCGCGTCTGCTTCACCAGCAATACCTCGCTGCGATCCGGGCACCACGTCATCGTGCTGCATGAAGCCAAGCGCCTCTTCTTCAGCATCGGATTCGATGCCGTCCAAGGGAATCCGTCGAGCGCATCGTCCTGCGTCGCTCCCGAATCCGAGCGCATCAGCAGCTTCTCCGACGTCGGAACCTGATTCGCGAACAATTTCTACATCGGCAAAGGACACGTCGCGCTGAATCAGCGAAGGTGGCTGGAGCCAGGGGAGCAAGAATGGCAATGAAAATCATCGACCTCGATACCGTTCAAGCGAACGGCAAGCGGGGTGAAACGCAGCGTCCGGCATTCACCAAGATCAATGCGAACTTTGCAGAGGTCTACGACGGGCTCGGCCAGGCTGTATCCACACTAGCGGGGCTCACCGGCAGGATGGGCGGACGTAACGTGTTGATCAATGGCGACTTCCGCTTCTGGCAGCGCGGTGCCAGCAAAACCGTGACGGCTCCGCTCGCAATCTACGTTCCAGACAGGTATCAGATCGTGTGCATCGGAGCGGGCCAGATCAAAGCAAGCCAACAGGCATTTGCAACGCCGGCATTCGGAGCTACCCACTACATGAACTGCGATGTTTCCGGCGCGACCGCAGCCACCGAAGCCTTCTGCACGCAGCCGGTAGAGGGTGTGCAGACGCTCTCGGGATCAACGGTCACTCTCAGCATGCAGGCGTGGGCGGCGTCACCCGGAAGAAAGATCGGTGTGCGCTTCATCCAATCCTTTGGAAAGGGCGGGTCTCCGGATGTGACGATCTATGCCGGTGTCCAGGAGATTGGAACGGCCTCGTCGCTACGCCAGTTCACGGCTGATCTGCCAAGCATTCAAGGGAAAGTAGTCGGACCCGACAGCAAGCTCCATGTCATCGTGGATTTCAGCGCGCCGGCGGCCTACAGCGCACAACTGGTCGGGCAATCAGGCTCGTTCTCCCTGACCTGCATGCAGCTGGAGCGTGGGGCTGTACCAACAGAGTACGAAGTGCGACCGGACACGATCGAACTGATGCTCTGCCAACGCTACTTCGAGAAGAGCTATCCCGTCGCCATCACTCCAGGGACTGTTACCCGACAAGGGCGAAGTTGCGTAGCGCAGTCCATCGCAGCGAACGCCCTGAACTTCTTCTACCAGCAGTACCGTGTTCCCAAGCGCACGTCGGCGGCGGTCACGCTCTACTCATCAGAGTCTGGCGCGGCAGGAAAAATCTGTCAGAACAACAACGCCGATATCAACGGTGTGGTCGAAGACGCCTCTCAATCGGGCTTCTCACTCTATGGCAGCAACAACAGCGGCGCGTGGGGGATGTGGTGGCACTGGACATCGGACGCGGAGATCTGAAATGTATCAACTGACAGGAAATCCAGACATTGTCAGGTGCACGGAGTCATCCACCTTCATACCGAGAGGGCACCGGATGTGGCCCCTCTACAAGGAGTGGCTGGCGGCCGGGAACATCGCGGCTCCTGCTGAGTCATTGCTAAGTATGACTTCGTCTGCGCGTTATCAGTTGCTGCGCTCCCTGGCATGGGATTGGATGACGCCCTATGCACTTCGTCTCGGCCACGACAGCATCGAGAACTGCTGCAGCTACATCAACAGCACGGTCCCCCGCTACGCGAAGAATGCCACCCACATGATCGCCTGGCGCGACGCAGTCAGTGTCGCCCTCGAGGGGCTTGGCGAGGATTGGCCTGCAGACATTGAGACCTGGGAGCAGGTTCGTGCAGCGCTCCCGCAACCCAACATGTTCGATTTGCCGAAACAGGAGCACACCCCATGATCACCGCCGATGCCCAGCAGCTTGAGCCGGGTGGCCGCATCACCGTCTATGAACTCGACGCCAGCAGTTTCGGCGCCGACAAGCTCTTCTTCCACGCACATCTGCAGAGTGGCCTCATCTGGTGGCAGGGCCAGGAATATGGCCCCTGGCCGATCGAGGCCAGCGGCTTTGAACGCACCAGCGACCAACCGCCGAATCCACGCCTGCGCGTGAGCAACATCGATGGACGCATCACCGCCATGTGCCTGCTGTTCGATGACCTGGTGGGCGCCCGCATCATCCGCCGGCAGACGCTGGCCAAGTACCTGGACGCCTCCAACTTCGAGGAAGGCAATCCCAGCGCAGATCCTGGCGAGCATTTTCCCGATGAAGTCTGGTTCATCGAACGCAAGATCGGCGAAGACAAGCAGATGGTCGAGTTCGAGCTGACCACCGCGATCGATCTCAATGGCCAGCAGCTGCCGGGCAGGCAGATCATCGCCGGCATGTGCGGCTGGCTGGTGCGTGGCGGCTATCGAGGCGCGTACTGCGGCTACAACGGTCCCGCAGTGGCCGACAGCGACGACGTCGCCACTGACGACCCGGCACGTGACCAATGCGGAGGCCGGGTACGCAGTTGCAAGCTGCGCTTCGGCCAGGACAAGCCGCTGCCCTATGGCGGCTTCCCCGCCGCGGGCCTGCTGCGCTCCTGATCGGCCCCTTCCCGATTCCACTTTCCAGGCCCGCCCGCGCGGGCCTTTTTCATGGGTGAAACATGCAACCGACAACCCTGCAGGCCATCCAGGCGCACGCCGTGGCCGAGTACCCGCGCGAATGCTGCGGGCTGATCGTGGCCATTGAAGGCCACGAACGCTATCTTCCCTGCCGCAACGTGGCAGCCACGCCCAGCGAGCATTTCCGCCTGCCGGCTGAGGACTATGCCGTGGCCGAGGACAAGGGCGAGGTGCTGGCCCTGGTCCACAGCCATCCCGATGCTGCCGCAACGCCATCGGATGCAGACCGGGTCATGTGCGAGCGCAGCGGGCTGACCTGGCACATCGTCAGCGTCGGCCAGGTGGCCGGCGAGGCGCCGCTGTGCGGTGACCTGCAGACGCTGCATCCCTCGGGCTATGCGGCACCGCTGGTCGGCCGCCAGTTTGCCCACGGCGTGCTGGACTGCTACAGCCTGGTCCGCGATTTCCATGCACGCGAACTGGGCATTCCGCTGTCCGA
Organism: Stenotrophomonas maltophilia group sp. P373; assembly: GCF_053295075.1. NCBI lineage: Bacteria > Pseudomonadati > Pseudomonadota > Gammaproteobacteria > Lysobacterales > Lysobacteraceae > Stenotrophomonas > Stenotrophomonas maltophilia group sp. P373. The sequence goes on from NZ_CM129994.1 coordinate 279,027, forward strand.
GTACGAACGCCAGGACGACTGGTGGAGCCACGGCCAGGACCTGTACAGCCTTGAACGGCTGCACGCCGAGGGTTTCGACCTGATCGAGGGCGAGCCGCAGCGGGGCGACATGATCCTGATGCAGATCCGCTCGCCGGTCACCAACCACGCGGGCATCTACCTCGGCGACGGGCAGATGCTGCATCACCTGCATGGCCGCCTGTCCGAGACCGTGCCGTACGGCGGCATGTGGGCCGAGCGCACCCGTTGCATCGTGCGTCATCGCGAGGTGCGCCATGACTGACCGTCTTCGTACGATCCGCTTGTACGGCAAGCTGGGTGCCCGCTTCGGGCGCAGGTTCCGGCTGGCGGTGAACAGCCCGGCCGAGGCCGTGCATGCGCTGTGCACGATGCTGCCTGGCTTCCAGCAGTACCTGATGGGCGCAAAGGCCAAGGGCATGGAATTTGCCGTGTTCAACGGCCGGCAGAACCTGTCGCGGGATCAGCTGCACGACCCGCCGGGACAGGATGACATCCGTATTGCGCCGGTGATGGTGGGGAGCAAGCGGGGCGGCGTACTGCAGACGATCATGGGCGTCGTGCTGATTGTCATCGGTGCCGTCATGAATGCTTACGCACCAGGGAGCGGCGCGGGAGTCATGACGTCGGGTATTGGCATGGTTGCTGGCGGTGTCGTGCAGATGCTCTCCCCCCAGCCAAAAGGCCTGGGCGCCAAGGACACGCCCGAAAACGCACCCAGCTACAGCATGAACGGCACCGTCAACACGCAGGCGCAAGGCAACCCCGTGCCGGTTGCCTATGGCGGCCATGACAGCAAGGGCATGTTCATCGGCTCGGCCGTGATCAGCGGCGGCATCCTGGCGGAGGACCAGTTTTGAATCAGATCACTCATTCCACGCCGCGCACGCGCGGTGCAGTTGCGCCAGTACTGGCGGGCGCCAAGAAGGGCGCGAGCAACGCCCGAACCCCGGTCGAAACCGCCGACAGCCTGCACTCGATGGCGGTGGCCCGCATCATCGACCTCGCCAGCGAAGGCGAGATCCGTGGCCTGGTCGCCGGCAAGCAGTCGATCTACCTGGACCAGGTGCCGATCGAGAATCCGGACGGCACGCTGAACTTCTCGGGCGTGGACGTGCAGACGCGTTCCGGTACCCAGGACCAGGAGCACATCAGTGGCTTCCCTTCCATCGAGAACGAAGTCGGAGTCAATGTCGAGCTGCGCAGCGATGCGCCGGTGGTACGCACCGTATCCGGTGCCGACCTGTCGGCCGTCCGTATCCGCTTCGCGGTGCCGGCATTGCAGAAGACCAACACTCAGAACGGTGACACTGAGGGCTACCGGATCATGTACGCGGTGGATCTGTCCACCGACGGCGGCCCGTTCAGCACGGTGCTGACCGATGCCTTCAGTGGCAAGACCACCACACAGTACGAGCGCAGCCGCCGCATCGATCTGCCTGCCGGCAACCAGTGGCAGGTGCGCATCCGCCGGCTGACCGCCAACGCCAACAGCAGCACCATCGCCGATACCATCAACGTGCTGTCGATGACCGAGATCATCGATGCCAAGCTGCGCTATCCGAACTGTGCGCTGGCGGCGGTGCAGGTCGACGCCAGCCAGTTCCAGAACATTCCCACCCGGTCCTACCAGCTGTGGGGGCGCATCGTGCGCATCCCCTCCAATTACGATCCACTCAGCCGTCTCTACAGCGGCGTCTGGGACGGCACCTTCAAGAGCGGGTGGACCAACAACCCGGCCTGGGTGTTCTTCGACATCGTCACCAACGATCGCTTCGGCCTGGGCCATCGTGTACCGCTGGACTGGGTGGACAAGTGGCGGCTCTACCAGATCGCGCGCTATTGCGATGAACTGGTCAGCGATGGCCAGGGCGGAAAGGAGCCGCGCTTCACCTGCAGCCTGTATCTGCAGACCCGCGCCGAGGCCTATCGCGTGTTGCAGGACATCGCCACCATGTTCCGCGGCATCAGCTTCTATGCGGCGGGGCAGGTGATGGCCTCGGCCGACATGCCCAAGGACCCGGTACTGACCTACAGCCAGGCCAACGTCATCGAAGGGCGCTTCCACTATGCCGGCAGCAGCCGCACAGCGCGGCACACGGTGGCGCTGGTGTCGTGGATCGATCCGGACGACTTCGGTCGCCAGAAGGTTGAAGTGGTGCAGCACTTGCCCGGCGTGGCCCGCTACGGCATCAACCAGACCGAAGTGACGGCGGTGGGCTGCCACTCGCGTTCGCAGGCGCAGCGCGTGGGCAACCACATCCTGCATACCGAGATGCTGGAAACCGAGACCATCAGCTTCTCGGTGGGCCTGGACGCGCTGGGCTGCATGCCTGGCGATGTGATCCAGGTGGCCGACCCGAACCGCGCCGGTCGCCGCAATGCGGGTCGCATCCGCAGTGCGGGTACGCGCAGCCTGGTGCTGGATCGCGTGCCGGAGCAGATCGCGGCCGGTGACACCCTGCGCGCCACCCTGCCCAGCGGGCAGACCGAAGCACGCACGGTGCAGTCGGTGGATGGCGAGACGGTGACCGTCACCGCGCCGTGGTCGGCAGTACCGGTGGCGCAATCGGTATGGGCATTGGAATCGCCGGAGCTGGCCCTGCAGCACTATCGCGTGCTGTCGATCAGCGAAGGCGAGGACCTGACCTACCAGATCACGGCACTCAAGCACGTGCCGGGCAAGTACGCGGCCATCGACGATGGCACGCGCCTGGAGCAGCCGCCGATCAGCATCATTCCGCCCAGCGTGCAGCCGGCACCGGCCAATGTGCGGATGGCCTCGCATGTGGTGGTGGACCAGGGCATCGCCACGTCCGTGCTCACCATCGAGTGGGATGCCGCAGACAAGGCGATCGGCTATGACGTGGAATGGCGCCGTGGTGACCTCAACTGGGTCCGCGCCGGTCGCGTCGGGACGCAGAGCCTGGAAGTGCGTGGCGTCTATGCGGGCGAGTATCTGGCCCGCGTAAGAGCGGTCAATGCGCTGGGCGCGGTGTCGCAGCCGACGCTCAGTGCGCTCACCACCATTGAAGGCAAGACGACGCCGCCCCCGTCGCTGGCATCGTTGACCAGCACTACCCGCCCCTTCGGCATCGCACTGTCCTGGGGCTTCCCCGCAGGTGCGACCGATACCGAACGGACCGAACTCTGGTACAGCACCGGCCCCAATCGCGAGAGCGCGATCAAGCTGGGCGACTTCGCCTACCCGCAGGCCCAGCACCAGATGAACGGCCTGGCCGCTGGCGCGCGCTTCTGGTTCTGGGGACGGCTGGTGGACCGAAGTGGCAATATCGGCCGGTGGTATCCGGCGCAAGCCGGGGTGATGGGTGAGTCGAGCAGCAACCCGGATGACTACGACGCCTACTTTGCCGGCCGCATCAACGAAAGCGCGTTGGGCCAACTGCTGAGGGGCAAGATCGAGCGCGTCACCCAAGTGCTGCCGCTGGTCTGGGATGCCGAGGCAACCTACAGCCCAGGGCAATCCGTCATCCACGACGGCAGGATCTGGAGCTGGCAGGGCGCTGCTGCAGGCAATGAAACGCCGCCGGGCAGCCACTGGAAGAATATCGGCGACGCCATCGCCGAGGCGGGCGCCATCGTCGGCCGTGTCGATCAGCTGGAAATGGACGTTACCGACGTTGATGGCAAGGTGGCCGCGCAGGGGCAGAAGGTCGATGGCCTGTTCGCCCAGGTCAGCGACCACACTGCCGGTGAGGAGGACTACAACGTCGGCGAGAACGATGTCAGCGCCGGTGCCATCACCGTCTACAGCGTGATGGCTGAGAAGGACGCGGCACTGGCCAAACGTGTGGATACGGTCGAAGCGTCCATCGAGGGTGTACCCGGCAAGATCGAGGGTGTCAGTGCTGCGGTCCAGCAGGTCTCGCAGGCGGTGGTCAACCTGGATGGCAAGGTCAGCGCGACCTATACGGTCAAGGCGCAGATCAACAGTGCCGGACAGATCTACATGGCCGGCATGGGTCTGGGTGTCGAGCAGCAGCCTGATGGCAGCTATCAGAGTCAGATCCTGATGCAGGCTGATCGCTTCGCGTTGTTGAACACCAACAGCGGCCAGGTCAGTGCGCCCTTCGTGGTGCAGGGCGGGCAGACCTTCATCAGCCAGGCACTGATCGGCAACGGTTGGATCCAGAACGCCATGATCGGCGATGTGATCCAATCCAACGCGATCGGCGCCGGCGGGCAGCCGCGTTGGAGGCTCGACAAGAACGGCACGTTGACGATGAACGGCCCAGAGAACGGCGGCCGCCTGACCATCAATGACAGTGTCATCCAAGTTTACGACAGCAACGGCCGCGTCCGCGTCCGCATGGGGATCTGGTAATGGCAACCGGTATGCAGATATTCGGCCCGGACGGGCAGATGTGGTTCGACACCAATGATCGCGCCGGCAAAGTAATGGGTGAGATGCACGTCAGCAGCAGTTCCAGCATCTACGTGGGCATGGCGGGCATGGGACAGCCGTTTGCGATCCTGCCCAGCACGTTCTGGGACAGCTGGCAGGACATGAATGGAAACCAGTTCTCCGCACCGAACATGGCATTCATCACCTTCAACAAAGCGGGTGCCGCTGATGGGGACTATCTCACGCTCAGTTTCACCTTCATGACGACCACCAATCCCAATGCCTATCTCTTCTACGGGAGTTTCTGATGACCGTCGGCCTTGAAGTGACCAACGACAGTGGTGTTCCCGTTCTGGTCAACGCACATGCACTTGCCTTCTTTGCGGCAGGGAAGGGTGTGGAGACCATTGGCAGTAATACTTCGCCGCTGGGACAAAGCGGTTCTGTCAGCCTTCCGGCGCAGAGTGTGCCGTACCTGGTGTTCATCCGGTGCAATGGCGGCTCCACGCGGATTTCCACCGGCACTGCAGGTTTCAGCTGGAACATGGCCCAGGGCACCACCAGCTTCGAATGGTGGGCATGGGGACATGCGGTTCCCAGTAGCAATACTGGCATGCAGGTATACAACGCTGATGGCTCGCTGCAGTGGGACATGAGCAGTCGTCCACTGCGCATGGCAGGCCTGGTCGATATGACCGGGGCCCGGCCACCACTTGCCAGCGAAATGTCGAACGAGAACATTCTCACGGGCGATCTGATCAATGGTCCAGGGAGCAATCTTGCCTACCTGCTCTCGGACATCGGACTCTGTCACGACGTCTACGCGATGCCCAGCGGCAACCCCACCATCCGTACCAACATGCGCTACTCGGCAGCCATCAGTACGCCGAATGCATCGCAGATGCGAGTCAACTTCACCCGGCGGGCTGCCAATCGCCAGCGTTCCCTCAGTGGTGCGTCTTACCAGACGTTCGCCTCGCGTCTGCCAAGCTTCGTCCTTGCGGCTTACACTTACTGAGGGGAGATTACCGACGCGGCCGGCCATTTGAGCCGCCCGGCCGCTTCCCGTAGACTGCGCCCCTCTCAAGCTCCTCGACGCCCGCACTGCAGTGATCACGCCACCCTGACCCTTGCCGCCCATCGGTAGCCGGCCCGCCCGGCTCAGGAACCCGCGTCTTTCCACTGCAGCGCCATGCGGCCACGCCCGCGTGCGCGCGGAGTTTTTCCATGCAAACGTCCTACCCCCTGCGCCAGCAATGGCTCGGCAACATCCGTGGTGATCTGCTGTCCGGCATGGTCGTCGCCCTGGCCCTGATTCCCGAGGCCATCGCCTTCTCGCTCATCGCCGGCGTTGACCCCAAGGTCGGCCTGTACGCCGCGTTTTCCATCGCGGTGGTCACCGCCATCGCTGGCGGCCGGCCGGGCATGATCTCCGCCGCCACCGGTGCAATGGCGCTGGTGATGGTCGACCTGGTCAAGGACCATGGCCTGCAGTACCTGTTCGCCGCCAGCATCCTGGCCGGCCTGCTGCAGGTGCTGGCCGGTGTGTTCAAGCTTGGGTCGCTGATGCGATTCGTCTCGCGCTCGGTCATCACCGGCTTCGTCAACGCGCTGGCGATCCTGATCTTCCTGGCGCAGATGCCGGAACTGATCGGCCACGGCCCCACCGTCTACGTGCTGTGTGCCGCCGCGCTGGCGATCATCTACCTGCTGCCGCGCCTCACCCGCGCTGTGCCTTCGCCGCTGGTGGCAATCGTCGTGCTCACCGCCGTAGTGATCGGCTTTGGCGTGGACGTGCGCAGTGTTGGCGACATGGGCCAGCTGCCGGACAGCCTACCGCAGTTCCTCATCCCCGATGTACCGCTCAGCTGGGAAACGCTGCGCATCCTGCTGCCGGTGTCGGCCACGCTGGCCGTGGTCGGCTTGCTCGAATCGATGATGACCCTGCAGATCGTCGAGGACATCACCGAGACGCCCAGCGAGCGCAACCGCGAGTGCGTTGGCCAGGGCGTGGCCAACACGGTCACCGGTTTCCTCGGCGGCATGGCCGGCTGCGCGATGATCGGCCAGTCGGTCATCAACGTGACGTCTGGTGGCCGCGGCCGCCTGTCCTGCCTGGTGGCCGGCGTGCTGCTGCTGGTGCTGGTGGTGTACGGCAGCGACCTGGTGCGGCAGATCCCGATGGCCGCGCTGGTGGCGGTGATGATCATGGTCAGCATCGGCACTTTCAGCTGGCGCTCGCTGCGCGACCTGCGCACGCATCCGCGCAGTTCCTCGGCCGTGATGTTGCTGACCGTAGTGGTCACCGTGGCCACCCACGACCTGGCCAAGGGCGTGCTCAGTGGCGTGCTGCTGTCGGCGCTGTTCTTCGCCCGCAAGGTCGGCCGCATGCTGGATGTGCAGCGCGAGGATGCCGCAGACACGCAGGTCTACCGCGTACGCGGGCAGGTTTTCTTTGCGTCCGCTGGCCAGCTGGGCGCCGCCTTTGACTACCAGCACGTGGCGCCGAAGGTGCAGATCGACCTGCGTGACGCCCACCTCTGGGACCTGACCGCAGTGGCCGCGCTGGAACGTGCGCAGGAAAAGCTGGCTGCGCATGGGGCGGAGGTGACGGTGGTGGGACTCAATGCGGCCAGCCAGACGCTGGTCGAGCTGGTGGGCGGGCGCGCGGGCGGGCATTGAGGCTTACGCGTCCTGCTTCTGCGACGAGGTGCACGCATTCTGAATCCGGTCAGGCACCTGAAACCGGCGCCGTCGTAGCATTGCCCGCGTGATGGGGGTCGATGGACGGCCCCTTCCTGCCGGCACCCGCTGGCGACACGCAAGGGAGAAACAGGCAATGCAGGCAATGGACGCGCTCGGGCGCAACGAACGGGTCGGCGTCGGCCGTGGGTGCTGGAAGGTGTTGGCCCTGTGCCTGGCGCTCACCGCATGCCAAGCGCCTTCTTCCCAGGCAGCGGCCGATACGGCTGCGCCCGTGTCGATCGCCGCAGCATCGCCGGCAGCTCCTCCCGGCCCGGCATCCGCAGATTCTCCGCGGTACCCGGATACGTCCTATAGCGAAGGTACGCTGCGCCCAGCCTATGGCTGGTGTGTGGATGGGGTGGAAGATGCAGGCAAGCTCCAGGCCTGCGGCAAGGACGAACTCGCCTACCAGCAAGCGCGTCTCGAAGCGGCGGCCAGCAAGGCGCTGGCCGGGCTCGACGCCGCTGCCCAGACGGCGTTCCAGGCCAGCCAGGCGAGCTGGCGCAGCGATACAGACCGTTATTGCCGCGATGTTCCCAATGGCAGCGTGCAGCAGCTGCAGGGCGCGCAGGAATGCCGCCTGTACCGTGTTGCCAACCGTGCCGACCAGTTGCTGGCGCAGAGCGCGCCGCCGGATACCTCGTATACCCAGGCAACGCTGCGTCCGGAATACACCCGTTGCGTGCAAGACGCCCGCGGCATGGACGACCAGCTGGAAGCCTGCGATACGGCCGAGCTCGCCCACCACAAGGCGCTGCTGGAAGCACAGGTCGCGCGACTGATGGACGGCGCCGACGGCCCGGCCAAGGACCGCTGGATGGACGAGCAGGCCAACTGGGTCGCAGAGACGGACAAAAAGTGCAGCCAGGCCACTGACAGCGTGGGCCCGGCGTTGGATGCACAGTTGTGCTTCATCAATCGTTATGCCAACCGTGTGGCGGAACTGCAGAAGGGCGTGCTGGCGCGATGACGAGCCTCGATGCCGGCATTGCAGGGGGCCTCGACGCCGATCCGAAAGCCCGTCTGCTGGCAGCGCAACGGAATTGACTGCGATCAAGTCTTCAAGATGTTCTTGAGACGGCAGTTTCGTTGAGGTTCGTGAGTGTTGGGTATCATGTGAGCGACCTCAACATACGAATTCGCGAACGCGATCGCGAGGACGTTGCGCCGTGCAGATTGCAGTTGGGACAAGGTGCACGCATTCCGAATCCAGTCAGGCATCTGAAATCCACGCTCGCGTAGCATGCGTTTCCTGATGGGGCCGATGGACGGCCCCGCGTTGACCGGCCACGCGCCTGGATGCCAAGGAGATGCAAGCAATGCAGGGAACGAACCACCTTCCAGCGGCCCCCCGTGAAACGTTCGGCAAGGTTGGTGCCATCGCCCTTGCGCTGGTCTTTGGCCTCAGCCTGGCGGCATGCCAGGCCAAGAGCCCGGAGGCGTATACGGCAGCTGCCCCCGCGGCCGCCGCGCCGGCCACTGCATCGCCGCCCGCCACTGCAGAGCCTGCACGTGCCGCACCTGCCACGACGGCGGCCGATGGCGATGACCAGGACATGCCGCCGCGGCGCCCGGATGATTCCTACAACAAGGCGACGCTGCGGCCGCAATACGCCACGTGCGTGAAGTCCAGCGGCGGCGAGACACCGGCACTGCAGGCGTGCGGCGATGAGGAGCTTGCCTGGCAGGAGCAGCGACTCGAGCAGGCCTTCATGAAGATCGTCGACGGCCCCGATGGCAAGGACAAGGACAGGCTGATGGACGAGCAGGCCGCCTACATGTCCGATACCAATCGCTACTGCTGCTGGAACCCTGCCGAAGACGGGCAGGGGCAGATGCTGGACGCGCAGTCCTGCCGGATCAATCGCACTGCCAACCGTGCCGATGTGCTGCAGGCACTGACCTCGAAGTAGTTCCGCGCATAGGAGTACAGGACGATGGATGCAGCGCGCCCAGGCCGGGCTGAAGCCACTGTTCGACAACCCGCAGGAGGCCGAGCGTGCGGCCGGCCAGTTGGCCTATGAAAGCAAGGTGTCCGGGATGCGCCAGATCGACCATGTCGTGGCCCGCCCCGACGGCACCGGTCTGTTTGCGGTGCAGGGCGAGCTGGGCGACCCGGCGGCGCAGCGGACCTTCGTCGACCGCCAGCAGGCGGTATCGCACTCGGTCGAGGCCAGCAGCCGGCAAAGCGAAGCGCTGGACAGCCAGTTCAACCAGCGTGCGCAGGAGCAGCAGCAGGAACAGATGCGCAACCGCGGGTTGTAGGCCACGCGGCGACCCCGGGGCCGGTCGAGCGGCCAGTCCCGGCGCCACCCGCCGCCATTCGGCCGTCCGGTGTAAACTATTGATCTCACTGGCAATGCCAGTCTCCGCGATCAACACCCCGATGACGTCCGCCACCGCCCGTTACGCCGATTCCCTGCGCCTGTCCGTGGCCCCCATGATGGACTGGACCGACCGCCATTGCCGCGTGTTCCACCGCGTGCTGGCGCCGGGTGCGCGCCTGTACACGGAAATGGTGCACGCCAACGCGGTCATCCACGGCGACCGCGAGCGCCTGCTCGGCTTCGACCGCAGCGAGCAGCCGCTGGCGCTGCAGCTGGGCGGCAGCGACCCGGCGCTGCTGGCGCAGGCCGCGCGCATCGCCGCGGAGTGGGGCTACGACGAGGTCAACCTCAACTGCGGCTGTCCGTCCGACCGCGTGCAGGCGGGGCGTTTCGGCGCCTGCCTGATGCGCGAGCCGGCGCTGGTAGCCGACTGCGTGGCGGCGATGGTCGACGCGATCGGGATCCCGGTGACGGTGAAGTGCCGCTTGGGCGTGGACGAGGACAACGACTATGACGTGTTCGCCGCCTTCGTCGACCGCCAGGTCGCCGCCGGTGCCGCAATGGTGGTGGTGCATGCGCGCAACGCGTGGCTGAAGGGCCTGTCGCCGAAGGAGAACCGCGAGGTTCCGCCACTGAAGTACGACTGGGCCTACCGCCTGAAGCAGGAGCGCCCGGCGCTGCCGGTGGTGCTCAATGGCGGCCTGGCCACCATCGAGGCGGTACAGGCGCAGGCCGCGCACGTCGATGGCGTGATGCTGGGCCGCGCGGCCTACCACGACCCCTACCTGCTGCATCAGCTGGAGGCGCTGCAGACCGGCGCCCCGCTGCAGGCCCGTGGCGACCTGCTGCGCACGCTGCGTCCCTACGTGGAAGCGCGCCTGGGCGAAGGCCTGGCGCTGAAGCACATCACCCGCCACCTGCTCGGCCTGTTCCACGGCCAGCCCGGTGGCCGCGCGTTCCGCCAGGTGCTGAGCGAGGGCGCGCACCGCCCGGGCGCCGACTGGAGCCTGGTCGAGCAGGCCCTGTCGGTCACTGAGCGCGAAGCCGATCGTGCCGCAGCGTGACCGCAGTCACATTCCTGACTTGACAAGGGACGGCGATTCGTCCCGAATGTTCACCTAGCTGAACATCGCAGGGCTGCGGCCGGAAAAGTTCAGACCGGATTCACTGCCCCAAACCAAGAATTTGCAAAGGAATTGTAAAGGCCGGGTCCCGCACCCGGCTCCCGGATTTACGACTTTTGAACGAATCGCCGTGCTCGGCTAGGATCGCATCGATGTCTTCCGCTCCCTTCCATTGCCGCATTGCCCTGGCCACCTGCGTGGTGCTGTCGGCTGCGCCGCTGTCGTCGGCGCTGGCGCAACAGCCACCGCGCGGCGAGCAGGCACGGGCGGAAATGATGGATCGGGGAGAGCGTGGCAACCGTGGCGACGAGCGCTCGCTGTCCGACGCCGTGCGCCGCGTGCAGCGCAGCACCGGCGGCCACATCCTCGGCGCCGAGCGCGTGCCGTTCGATGGTCGTGATATCAACCGGGTGAAGTACATGGACGACCGGGGCCGGGTCCGCTACATGGACGACCCCGCCCCGTCGCGTTCACAGCCGCGCACGCCGCGGTCGGATATGTCATCACTACGCGGCGATAACCCCTGAACAGGGATAGTCGTCGCTATCAACCCGTACCCCACAGGCCTCCGGGCCACACCCAGGACACTAGGGAGAGTTCATGCGTATCCTTCTGGTCGAAGACGAAGCCCCGCTGCGTGAGACCCTGGCAGCCCGGCTCAAGCGCGAAGGCTTTGCCGTCGATGCTGCGCAGGACGGCGAGGAAGGCCTCTACATGGGGCGCGAAGTTCCGTTCGATGTCGGCATCATCGACCTCGGCCTGCCCAAGATGTCGGGCATGGAGCTGATCAAGGCCCTGCGTGACGAAGGCAAGAAGTTCCCGGTACTGATCCTGACCGCGCGTTCGAGCTGGCAGGACAAGGTCGAGGGCCTGAAGCAGGGCGCCGACGATTACCTGGTCAAGCCGTTCCACGTCGAAGAGCTGCTGGCCCGCGTCAACGCGCTGCTGCGCCGCGCCGCCGGCTGGAGCAAGCCGACCCTGGAATGCGGCCCGGTCGCCCTGGACCTTGCTGCCCAGACGGTCAGCGTGGCCGGCAGCAATGTCGACCTGACCAGCTACGAGTACAAGGTGCTGGAGTACCTGATGATGCATGCCGGTGAACTGGTCTCCAAGGCCGACCTCACCGAACACATCTACCAGCAGGACTTCGACCGCGACTCCAACGTGCTGGAGGTCTTCATCGGCCGCCTGCGCAAGAAGCTGGACCCGGATGGCGAACTGAAGCCGATCGAGACCGTGCGCGGTCGCGGCTACCGTTTCGCGATCCCGCGCAACGAGGGCTGAGCCGGCTCACCCTGGCGATAACACGATGTCCGGCCGTCTGTGGTTCTTCCGACGCTGGCGGCCGCGCTCACTGCAGGCGCGCCAGATGCTCGCCGCGTCCGTGGGCCTGGTGGCGTTCCTGGCGCTGGCCGGCTACGCGCTCGACGCCGCCTTCGCCGATACGGCGAAGGCGAACCTGCGTGAGCGCCTGAAGAACTACGCCACCTCCTACGCGGCCGGCATCGACTTCACCCGCGACCGCTCGCTGTACATCCGCGAGCAGCCGCCGGATTCACGCTTCGACGTACCCGGCAGTGGCCTGTACCTGCAGGTGGTGATGCCGCACGGCAAGGGCAATTCGATGTCCGCCGAAGGGCCCATGCTGCCCACCGTGGGCGGCGGCCTGCTGGCGCCGCGCCAGGAAGTGTTCGAAGGCCCGCTGCCGATGATCCAGATCGATGGCAGCCAGGGCTCGGTGTACCGCTATGGCCTGGGCCTGGTGTGGGGCGCCGACGCCGACCCCGCCACTGAATTCCCGTACACCATCTACGTGATGGAAGACTCGCGCGCGCTGGGTGCGCAGCTGCGCGTGTTCCGTGGCCGCGTCTGGTTCTACCTGGGCGGCATCGGCCTGATCCTGCTGCTGCTGCAGACCGTCATCCTGCAGTGGAGCCTGCGCCCGTTGCGCCGGGTGATCACCGAGCTGACCAAGGTGCAGCGCGGCGAGACCGAGCGCATGAGCGAGCGCCACCCGCGCGAGCTGGAACCGCTGACCGACAGCATCAACGCCTTCATCGAAAGCGAGCGAGAGAACCTCGAGCGCCAGCGCAACACCCTGGCCGACCTGGCGCACAGCCTGAAAACGCCGATCGCGGTACTGCGCACGCAGATGGACAGCGGCGCCGGCGACGGTGCGCTGCGCGAAGAACTGGACGTGCAGCTGCAGCGCATGAACAACCTGGTTTCGTACCAGCTGGCACGCGCGGCCTCGTCGGGCCACAAGCTGTTCTCCGCGCCGCTGCCGATCGAGTCCAACGCCGAGGAAATCGTGCGTGGCCTGGAAAAGGTCTACGCCGCCAAGGGCGTGCTGTGCGAATTCGATATCGACCCGGCCGCACGCTTCCACGGCGAACCGGGCGACCTGCAGGAACTGCTCGGCAACCTGCTGGAGAACGCCTTCAAGTGGGCCAACCGCCGCGTGCTGTTGACCGCGCAGCCGCTGCCGGCGCCGAACGCGCGCCGTGCCGGCCTGCTGCTGGCGGTGGACGATGATGGCCCGGGCATCGCCCCTGACGACATCGGCAAGGTGCTGCAGCGTGGCGTGCGTGGCGACGAGCGCGTGCAGGGCCACGGCATCGGCCTGTCGATCGTGCAGGACCTGATCAAGGACTACCGCGGCGAACTGACCGTGGGCCGTTCAGCCGAACTGGGTGGCGCCCGCTTCGAAGTGCGCTTGCCGCCGGGGCCGTAAACCTCGTTGATCGGTAGTACCGGCCGCTGGCCGGCAACCAAGCAATGCCATCGAAGATCATGAGGTTGCCGGCCAGCGGCCGGCACTACGGCATTTCGATCTTCGGCGGCTCGCCATAGAACCGCCGCAGCTGCGCGGCGACCTCGGGCAACGCCTGCTGCAGCAGATCCGGTGCCGAGAAGTGGTACTCGCTGGCTACCGCGAAGAACTCTTCCGGCGCCTCGGCCGCATACGGATCGATCAGCGTCTCTTCATCTGCGTCCACCTGCGCACAGAAGGCGTCGTAGGCGCGCTGGAACGTGGCCGCCCACTCGCGCTGCCATTGCCGCGGCAGCGGCGGTGTGCCGTCCATCGCACCATCCAGTGCATCGAGCTTGTGCACCATCTCATGTACCGCCACGCAGTAGCCGTCGTGCGGCGCGGCCAGGTCGGCCTGCACATCGGCCCAGGACAGGATCAACGGACCACTGTCCCACGACTCGCCGATCAGCTCGTCATCCCACTCGTGCAACACGCCGGCCGCATCCATGTGGCTGCGGTGCACGCGGAACGCATCCGGGTAGACGATCAGCTGCGACCAGCCTTCCAGCCCCACTTCACCGAATTCCAGCAGCGGCAGGCAGCACAGTGCGGCCAGCAGCACGCCATCGCCAGCCTGCAGTTGCAGTTCACCGACAGGGGTAATGGTCTTCTCATGCAGGAAGCGCGTGGCCAGCACGCGCAGTCGCGCGCGGCGTTCGTCGTCCAGGCCGTGCAGCCAGGCCGCACGGCGGCAGGCGTCTTCCCAAAGCGCATCGTCGATCGGCCGCGGCGAGGGCCGCAGCCACTGCAGCAACGACTTGATCAGCGGAACATTCCCGGCAGGTAGCTGTGCCACTTCGGCGCACGGATGCGCTGCAGCACGTCGTCGTCGCTGCCGCCGCCCCCGGTGCTGGTGGCACTGCTGGCCGCAGGGCGTACCGGTGCCGGCTTGGTGGTCGCAGCCGAGGCGGTCGCGGTCGGCGCGCGCTGCGAGGCGGCATCACCGTTGGAGGACACGCAGGCGCCCCGGCTGTCGTCCAGCGCTGCCGTTGCAGACGCCGCGAAGGGCATCATCAGCAGGATCAGGCAATGGGCATAACGGCGCATTGACGACATCCACGTTAAGGGAGGGTGAGTTCCCGATTCTAGCCCGAACCCGGCGCCCCGTTGGAAGCCCCTGCGGAACCCAGCGTGGCAGGCGTCGCTGGCGGCTTTCCCGCATAATTCCTGCCTGACTTCGTGGAAGCTGCCGTGGACGATCGCCAATTGCTGGCCAAACTCGCTGCCGGTCGCCTGTCCGGCGACGCCCTGGCCCGAGAGCTGGGCCAGACCCGGGCGGCTATTTGGAAGCGTATTCAAGGGCTTAGGGCCGCAGGTGTGGACATCGAGGGCCGTGCTGGCGAGGGCTATGGCCTGACCCGCCCGGTCGACCTGCTGGACCCGGCGGCGATCCGCGCCAGCCTGCCCGCCGATGCCCAGGCCCTGCTGCACGACCTGCAGGTGGCCTGGACGGTGGACTCCACCAATGCTGAATTGCTGCGGTGCAGCGCGCCCCAGCGCGGGGTCAGCGTGCTGCTGGCCGAACGCCAGACCGGTGGCCGCGGCCGTCGTGGCCGCACCTGGGCCTCGCCGTTGGCCGCACATATCTACCTGTCGGTGATGCGCCTGTACTCCGGCGGCCTGGGCCGCCTGGCCGGGTTGAGCCTGGTGGCCGGCATTGCCGTGGCCGAAGCGCTGCACGACCTGGGCTACACCCAAGCGCAGTTGAAGTGGCCGAACGACCTGATCGTCGATGGCAAGCGCAAGCTGGTCGGCCTGCTTGCCGAGGGCGGTGGCGAATACGCCGGCCCGGCGCGCGCGGTGATCGGCATCGGCATCAACACCCACATGCCGCCGTCGTTCGGCGAGCAGATCGCCCAGCCGTGGGTGGACCTGGACACGTTGGCCGGCAAGCCGGTGGACCGCAATGGGGTGGTTGCTGCCGTGCTGGCGCGCCTGCTGCCGGCGCTGGAAGAATTCGATCGCGAAGGCCTCGCTCCGTTCCTGCCGCGCTACGCTGCCTTCGACATGCTGGCCGGCCGCGAAGTGCGCGTGGAACTGGACGGGCAGTGGCAGCACGGTACTGCGCTTGGCCTGGCCGATGACGGCGCATTGCGCGTACGCATCGATGGCCAGGAACGCCTGCTGCACGCCGGCGAAGTCAGCGTGAGGGCGGCATGAGCGATTGGTTGTTCGACCTCGGCAACTCGCGCTTCAAGTTCGCGCCGTTGCAGGGTGACCGTGCCGGTGACGTACAGGCCTGGGCGCATGGTGCCGAAGGCATGGCCGGGCAGCCGCCGCACAGCCTGCCCAGCGGCCGCACCGCGTTCGTGGCCAGCGTGGCGGCACCGTCGCTGACCAGCGCGATGCTGGACCAGCTGCAGCGCCGCTTCGAAAACGTGCACGTGGTGCGCACCAGCGCCGAATGCGCCGGTGTGCGCATTGCCTATGCCAGGCCGGAAAAGTTCGGCGTCGACCGCTTCCTGGCCCTGCTGGCTGCCGCAAAGGCACAGCGCCCGGTGCTGGTGGTCGGCGTGGGCACCGCGCTGACGATTGACCTGCTCGACGCGGACGGCCAGCACCACGGTGGCCGCATTTCCGCATCGCCCACCACCATGCGTGAAGCGCTGCACGCCCGCGCCGTGCAGCTGCCCGCGACCGGTGGCGGCTACAGCGAGTTCGCCAACGACACCGCCGACGCGCTGGCCTCCGGCTGCGATGGCGCTGCGGTGGCGCTGGTTGAACGCAGCGCACAGCACGCGCACATGCTGCTGGGCGTGGCACCGTCGCTGCTGGTGCACGGTGGCGGCGCAGCGGCGCTGATGCCGTTGCTGCCCGCTGCCGATCACCACCCCTCGCTGGTGCTGGATGGCCTCGCCCGCTGGGCGGTGCACCAGCCCGCGCGCTAGTATCCGCGCATGCTGACCCGTGCCCTGATCGTCGTACTGGCCATTCTCAATCTCGGCGTCGCCTGCTGGTGGCTGCTGCGCGATGCGCCGCAGAAGCCTGCGCCTGCGCCGCAACCGGCTGGCGTCGCCGAGCTGCGCTGGGTGCCGGGTGGCGCGGATGCCAATGCCGCAGCCGAGGCCACTGCGGCCGCCCCGACCGCACCGCTGATGGAGCGCGAACCGGCGGCGAAGACCGCGGTGGCTGCGACACCCGCGCCGGCCGTGCCGGCCAAGCCGGAATCTGCCAAGCCGCAGGTGGCTGAGGCTGCGCCGGTTGCTGACGCTGCCAAGCCGGGAACACCGCCTGCACCCGTTCCGGCAGCGGAAAAGCCCGTAACCCCGCCCGCGGCCGCCGAGCCGCCGCGCTGCGTCGCGCTGGGCCCGTTCGCCGACCGCGCCGCCGCGACCAGTGCACAGGGCAAGGCCGGTACGCTGCTCAGCCAGGTGCGCCTGCGCGAACAGCCCGCTGCCAGCGGCAGTGCCCGCTACCGGGTGATGCTGCCGGCCGCCGCCAACCGTCACGAAGCCCAGGCCACCGTGAAGCGCATCGTCGCCGCCGGCCTGAGCGACTACTACATCATCAGCCAGGGCGAGGAGGCCAACGCCGTGGCGCTGGGCCAGTACCGCAACCGCGAAGGCGCCGAACGGCGCATGGCGGCGGTGCAGGCCGCCGGCTTCCAGCCGCGCCTGGTCGCCAGCGGCGACACCGGCCAATGGTGGCTGGAAGGGCAGCTGGCGGCAGGCACGCAGCCGGCCCAGGCCCAGCAGCGCAGCGGCGCAGCCCAGAGCCGGTCGCTGGAATGCACGCGGTTGCGCTAGAATCCCCTGACCGCGGCGCTGCCGCCGGTGCACCAACCATGCCGCTTTAGCTCAGTTGGTAGAGCAACTGTCTTGTAAACAGTAGGTCATCCGTTCGATTCGGATAAGCGGCACCACCTGGGAAGCTCTGAAACGCCTTGAAAACAGGGGTTTCAACGAAAAAGGCCAGCGCAGTACGCTGGCTTTCCTGCGTCTGCCGTCCGTCCCTACGCTGACCTCAGGGAAGCAGACTCCTAGGAGGAACTAATGAGCTCGACTGAAGCCCGACAACCTCGCTTCTGATCTGCTGGCATCGGTCCAGCATCAAGTCGCCGGATGAAGCTCCAAGCCGGATGCCTCCGTCCGCCAGCAACGGATAGGTTTCCAGTCGCACGCGATAGGCTTCCTGCGAGGAGTAGCGTACCGCCTGATCGCCGGACGCGAGAGGGGCCCCCGGTAAGTCTTCTTCCGCAATGAGGCCGTTGATCCGAAGTTGCGCGCACAGGCCCGCGTAGTAGGCGCTTCTTTCGTCCTGTCCTCGGGGATTTTTTTCAGCGTGGCCTAAAGCGTGAAAGCTTTCGTGCGCAACCAAGTCAACAAGATTCGCGAAGGTTCTATGTTGATTGCTGTATACAGGTGCCACAAACGCAAGCTGCCTGCCTGTGGCAAAGAGGCCAATCGATCTTGTTCGTATTGCCCCAGCAGTGCCTTCCGGCAGAAGAAGGATTCGGTACCTGTTTGATGCTGCCGGTATCCATGACTCGGATGCCGCAGCCGCAGCATCGATACGTGCGCACACATCTGCGGCATCAAGCGCCAGCCCGTTCGCGATCTGCAGGTTGATCGTCCGCGCGGTATTCGTGCAGCGGACGAGGTTCGTAGCGCCTACGGCGTTCTTCCCCGGTAGAACAGAAGTCGTATGGAAGTAACGGAGAGGGCCTAGAGGGACGGAAACAACTTCAGTGTATCCCGCTGAAGCAACCCCATTGGGAAGTGTGGTAGTCGCGCAGCCTGAAAGAACAATGGTGCAGACGCCAACCAGGAAGATTGCAATTGTGCGCATCTTGTCCCCACATGAAAGCGGGGCTGATGCCTCCGCTCCAGCGAATCGTGTCAGGTGTTCCACGACAACCAGGTCATCCGTTCGACTAGGATAATCGCCCCCATTCCCATGAGTCAGCGCCTCTTTGCGCTGCCTCAGGTACTCCCATTTGTTCGAAGGGCGGCAGAGCGGTTGCGTCGACGGCCTTACCTTGAGAATGCTGGCCCGTCCTGCGCATGAACCTGCTGCGCCGGCTGCTGTTCCAGATTTGCGGCCAACGCTTCAGCGCGATGAAGGGACTCTGCTTCAGGCAGGCGAAGCGCGTCCATCATATTCATGGTTCCACGGCGTTGGGCAGGATCGTCCATCGCTCCCTCGACGATGAATACTCTCTTGCCACGTGCAAGGGACTATCAGCCTGTGCAAGACCCGCTCGAAGTGTTGGGGATTTGGTCAGAAGCGGTGCCAGCGAGGGATCAACCAAAGGCGAAGCCGGACGACGTGTTGCCCCTGGTCGGCCACTCACCTGCGGCTGTGACAGTGCAGATTCTTCAGTACGCTCCATGGTGCGGCTCTTTCGCAATGACAGGGATCAGCGCTGACTGATCGATACGTAGGTCAGCGTCTTGTGGTCAAGGGAGAGCCCGAGTAGAACCTTGGCACTGTTCACCTGAGCAGACCAGTAAGGGCGGGAATCAGGCGCATCCGGGTGGGGTGGATACATGGCGGATTCTTCCCAGATGATTTCCTCGAGCGCGATGCTCGGTGGTGTGACCTCAAAGATCAAGGTCGCGTGCGTCGGATCGTCGGCAGGACTTCTCAGCGTGATGTTCTGGATACCAAGTCCGCCCAGCATGCCGCGTTCTGCGGTCCGCTCGTCCCTCAAGCCTTGTCGAGTCGGTTCTCCCAGGTGCGTGTGGAGCTGTTCATTCAATGCGTCGACATCATCAAAACGCAACTTGGTCAAACGCTCGATATCGTTCTTGAACCGCTCCATACCAGTTTGACTCCCTGATTCGACGGGCTGTTTTTGATTCAGATAATCTGATGGGGGCGGCGGCGCGGCGCTCGTACATGCTGCCAGCACAAGCGCCGGAACAGCGATCGCGAGGCGACGACGCACTGCTATCCAGAGGTGGCGCCGAAGTTCACGTTCTGATGAAGAAGCGCATTTCTCGACCCATGCATCCATGAAAGCGTCTCTCGTGCCAATGTCACGCTCTTGAATCTAGCACAGCGTTTTGTGAGTCCGGATCGGATTCCCGTGAAAAATGAGCTACTGAAAACGCACCCGGTTCTACTTTCCGGAGCTGCCGCATCATGGTCATCAACAGAAAAGTCGAACTCAGATCATTTGATGTGGCCGAGCATCTTCGGACGCCGGAGGAGATGGCGGCTTATCTCGACGCCGGCATCGAAGAGAGCGACGGCGATTCTGCCTTCATCGCCAAAGCGCTCGGCGATATCGCCCGCGCTCAGGGCATGAGCAAGGTTGCGCGTGCGGCGGGCCTGTCGCGCGAGAGTCTGTAACGCGCACTCTCCGGTGAGCGCAGCCCTGATTTCGCGACCATCCTGAAGGTGACCCGAGCCCTGGGTGTGCGATTGCACGCCAGCGCAGCATAAGCACAGGCGCCGATCATGATGCGTCGGCGCGGCGCCAGTCGCAAAGGCGATGGAACGAAAATGAAGAAACCGCCATTCGCTGGTTTTCTCGTCCCAACCCGGTGAGTCAACTCACTGTATGGCGCGGGCAGATCCTTCGATCAATGCCGCACACACACACTGCGACCGCAGCAGCCTCAGCTACGCATCTGCAACGCCACATACTCCGCCAGCCCTCGGCAGGCCAGCATCAGCCCTTCGCGGGTGCCGTCGCCGATGTCGTCCTTCTCTTCCCCGTCCACGCGCACGCGCTCGGCGGCGTGGTACAGCTCCAACAGCGACACCAAACCCACCGCAGCGCGATCCCGGCGTGCGGCGGCCACGGCCTGGCCGGGTGTGCTGGCGGGCCCCTGCCACGGTTGTCCGTCGGCAGCATCACCGACGCGGATGCGCTGCAGGCAGCTGGGTAGGTTGATGGACGCAGGCGCTTCGTTCGCAGCGGCGAAAGCGGCTTCCAATGGCTGCGCCAGTTCGGGCGGCAGGCGCAGGGCGGCCTCGCCCAGGGTGGCGGTCAGGTATGGGTGGTTGGTTCTGGACATGCGGGCATCCTCGTCAGGAACAGAGGTGCCGCCACGATAGGGTGGCGGGCGATGCGTGGCTTCCAAGACCGGAGATCGATGAGCCGGCGGGCACAGGGCCCCCACGCACCGCCCGCCGTCGATCGGCGAACGGATTGCCAGCCGGCGCCGCACCTGGAAGGACGACGCCGGCTGGCAAGCGTATACAGCTTCAATCAAACGGGCTTGGAAGACCCGGCCACCTCTGCAGGTGGCGATTCATCATGCGCAGGCGAAATCCCCGTCTGCCAGTCGATTGTTTCGATGGCATCGGGAGATCTGAAAGGAAAAATGAATTATCGCGATTGGCCTGTTTCGAGCAGTGCAATGCCAGAAGCGACAGTTCGCGCAGTGCCGCGAACCACGATACATCCGGCTGTGCCATTGCTGTCGCACGGCCCATCGCGGCCCACGACGTAAAGCTGGCTTAACCGCCCCGGCAGGGCTCCAGGAACACCCTATCAGACCTGAATCCCCACGCGCGCCGCCGGGTTCTTGATATTCCTCACGGACAGGCCGCAGCGCCCCACCGCATACTGCCGCCACACGCCCACCCTGGGCCCCTTCGGGATCCGCACATGCGTCGCCATGCCCTATCGCTCACCGTCGCACTGGTGTCCACCGCTTTCGTGGCCCCGGCCATGGCCGCCGTGCCGTTCTTCAACGCCAGCTGCCCGGGCGGTATCGATGTGCACGCCGACGAAGGCGGCCCCGTCTACGTGCAGGGCCGCGAGGCGGCGCTGAAACGCTTCAACGACCGCTACTTCGAAGCGCGCGATGCCAACAGTGGTATCACGTTGTCGATCAGCCGCAGCGATGACGGCACGCCGCAGATCAGCTACACCGGCCGTGGCGGCGCCAATGGCATTTGCCAGGTCAGTAGCAGTGGTGCACCTGCGCCCGCCGCAAACAGCGTTCGCCCTCGCGACGCTGCCGCCGGGGATGCCGCGCTACCCCGCGAAGTCACCTGCGAATCCACCGGCCAGCAGCAGGTGTCGTGCGATCTGAATACCCGCGGCAATGTGGAAATCGTGCGCCAGCTCAGCCGCACCCGATGCGAGGAAGGCAAGAACTGGGGCCTGTCCCGGCACTCGGTGTGGGTCAATGGCGGCTGCCGCGCGGTGTTCCGCAATGTGTCTTCGGTGACCACCCCGGCGCCGGCAGGCGATACCGCGTTGGGCGCCTGCAACATGCGCAAGGGCGCTCAGGGCGCGCTGGTCACCCAGATGCCGGTGGGCAGCGATTACCAGGAACTGATCATCGATTATCCCGATGGCCGTTTCCTGTGCATGATGCGCAACAACGGTCAGGTGCAGAGCCTGACGCCGGTTCGCCGCCGCGGCGGTTGAGGCGCGGCGGCGGCGTGTCTAAGGGGGCAGCGCGGTGCGCGTTGCCCCCGTTCCGCTACTGCTGGTTCACCGGGTCATTTCCCTTCTTGTAGGAGTACCCGGTGACATCCCAGCCGCCTCCATGGCCGGATGAGGGCTCCACCCAGGTGAATTCCCACGTCTGGATGGAGCCGTCGGGAAGCAGGTTTTCCACCCGGTAGATCTCACCGGGAATGCCCTGGTCCGGCAGCTTGCCGGGAATCGATTCGTCCGAGCGTGCAGACGCACGGCCTACGGAGACTGCCTGTCGTTCCACCTGTACGTTGCCGTAGCCCTGCGGGGCGAACGACGGCTTCACCCGCTGCGCCACCCAGTCGAGTACCTGGCGTGCGCCTGCCGTCTGCATGGGATACGCATCGGAGGTCACCGTATGCGTGATGCGTTGCGAGGGTGCACTGGCAGCGGCGGGAAACAGTCCGCCCAGGGCAATTGCCAGTACCGCAAGTCCATTGAGTGCATGTTTCATGCGCGTGGTGCTCCATGATTGAGGAAGTGAGGCGGCACCTTCAGGGTGCCTGCGCAGCGTGGACACAACAACAGCCTTGCGTAAGAGGCGAAACCGACCGGGATGTGAGGTGGATCGCGGAAGGTCCAATTCCTGACGACCCAGCGCTGGAATGCCTGACCGGATACGGCTGGCAGGCCGCGACGATCTGACCCATGCCCTGCTGCACCGCCGCGAGTGGTGTCACACAGCTCTGGCTAGACTGTGCTTCTTTTTCCGCACCGCAGGAGGCACCCATGGCCCATCCCATTTCCGTATCCCTGATTGGCGTTCCCACCGATGTCGGTGCGGGCCATCGCGGCGCACGGCTGGGGCCGGAGGCGCTGCGCGTGGCGGGCCTGCCGGAGGCGCTGGAAGCGCGCGGCGTGGACGTGCGCGACGTGGGCAACCTGGATGGCCCGCGCAACCCGTGGACCGCGCCGGTGGAGGGCTACCGCCACCTGGATGAGGTGGTGGCCTGGAATCGCGCACTGATGGAAGCCAGCTACGCCGAGCTGCAGGCCGGGCGCATGCCGATCATGCTCGGTGGCGACCATTGCCTGGGCATCGG
The DNA here is from genome assembly GCF_053295075.1 of Stenotrophomonas maltophilia group sp. P373. NCBI lineage: Bacteria > Pseudomonadati > Pseudomonadota > Gammaproteobacteria > Lysobacterales > Lysobacteraceae > Stenotrophomonas > Stenotrophomonas maltophilia group sp. P373. Next base: position 301,851 of record NZ_CM129994.1, read on the forward strand.
TTCGATCACCGCCGTCGCGCGCTGGTGCCGCGAGCAGGGGAAGAATCTGCGCGTGCTGTGGCTGGATGCGCATTCGGACTTCAACACCAGCGATGTCACGCCGTCGGGCAACATCCACGGCATGCCGGTGGCCTGCCTGTGCGGCCTCGGCCCGGACGCGCTGACCCGTCTGGGCGGCAGCGCACCGGCGATCACCCCGGCGCAGATGCACCAGATCGGCATCCGCTCGGTGGACCCGGAGGAGAAGCGCCTGATCAAGACCCACAAGGTGGATGTCTATGACATGCGCTACATCGACGAGAACGGCATGAAGCGTGCCGTGGAAGCGGCGCTGGCCGGCATTGATGAGAACACCCATCTGCATGTCAGCTTCGATGTGGATTTCCTCGACCCCAGCATCGCGCCGGGCGTGGGCACCACGGTGCCGGGCGGGGTGAACTACCGCGAGGCGCAGTTGGTGATGGAAATGATCGCCGACACCGGGCGCATGGGTTCGTTGGACATCGTCGAGCTCAACCCCTTGCTGGACAAGCAGAATGCCACCGCCGAACTGGCCGTGGACCTGGTGGAAAGCCTGTTCGGCAAGTCCACCCTGATGCGCGACTGACCGCCCCCTGCTGAACGGATCGCCGAACCGTTCACGCCCGCTCCACGCCCCTGCCGCCAGATTGCACTTCACGCGGCGGCAGTGGGCATTGGTGCCCTCCCGCCGAGCGAAAGAATCCCATCCGCGAATGAAGCGGTATAGCGGCGAACCCAAGGAGAAGCCCATGAAGCGCGTAGTTGCCCTGATGCTGTTGTCGATGTTCTCGGTGGCCCTGCTGGCCGGTTGCAACACCGTGGCCGGTGCCGGCAAGGACGTGCAGAAGGCCGGTGAAAAGGTTGAGGATGCCGCCAAGGGCCGTTGAGCCTGAAGTGGAACGGAAAGCAAAAAGGCCGGGGGGATCTCCCCGGCCTTTTTGCTTGCGCGTTTCTCTGCAGCGTACGTGTCGAAGCGTAGTGAACCATTCAAGCAGGTGAGCGTGCATTTCATTGCCGGTTGACCGGTACTCAACAGCGACTGCGCGAAGCTGGAGCCACGGTAAGAACGCCGTTGCAACCAAGGACTCCCAGCAATGAACAAAGACATCATTTCCGGCAAGTGGTCGCAGCTGAAGGGCAAGGCCCAGGCCAAGTGGGGCGATCTGACCAACGACGACTTCGATGTGGCCGAAGGCAATGCCGAGTATCTGGCCGGCCGCCTGCAGGAACGTTATGGCTGGGCCAAGGACCGCGCGGAGAAGGAAGTGCGTGAGTTCCAGGACGCGGTGAGCAAGGACTACCCGGACTACAAGTAAGCGCTTCGGTTTCCCCCACATCACGACGCCCGCACCGTGAGGTTGCGGGCGTCGTGTTGTCTGCGCGGGACGATCAGCGGGCCGGAGGGTCCGGCACGTAGCGGTTGGGGAACGCCTGCGGTTCGCGCGGCAGGCGCGAGGGCGCATCGACCAGGATGCCGCGCGCACGCAGGTTGCGGGCACTGTCGTAGCGCAGCTGCAATACCTGTGCAGGGCTGCGGCTGGCACGTTCGAAGTCGGTGTCGCGTACCGAGGATTGCTCGCGTGCGCCATGGCCGGTACCCAGCGCCGGGGCCTGCGACTTGCTGGCGTAACCCTCGATGCGGCTGGCACTGGCGTCGGCCGCCGCTTCGGCCTGTGCGGCTGGAGCCGGCGGCGGCAGGCCACGGCGCAGGATCGGCTCGGGGCGCCAGCGACGCGCTTCCTCGAACACGGCCACGCCGACCACACCGATGTTGTCCGGGCGGCCGGTGCGGCTGGCATAGCTGCCGCTGGGGCTGCTGAACATGAACTGCGCCACTTCGTCCTGGCTCTTGCGCCAGCCGGTGATGTCGGCGCGCTGGCCGGGATTGAGCACGTAGCCGGTCTGCGAGGGATCGGCATCCTCGCCGGAGATGGCGTTGACGCCGTCCACCGACAGCACTACCAGTACCCGGCGAGGGCTGTCGTTGTACAGGCGCACGGCGTAGCGGTGGCCGCGCTCGCCGGCCACCCAGCGCTGGCCCTCGGCAGGGTAGCTGCGCAGTTCGGTGCCGCGGTCGCGGTCGACCAGGGCCATGCGCACGGGGCCGCCGTCGTACACCGGCGGCGGCAGGGGAGCCGGGCGGAAACCGGCCAGGGGCAGGATCAGCAGCAGGGGCAGCAGGCGTTTCATCGGACGTCTCCAGCGGGGTTGCGTGAATGAACGCGCCGCAGGCCCTGACGGGGTTGGTGGCGTGCAAGGTAAACTGGCCCCGTTCATTGAAGGTTACCCCACGCAGTCATGACGACCCGAGTCCTTACCGGCATCACCCCCTCCGGCACGCCCCACCTGGGCAACTACGTTGGCGCCATCCGTCCGGCGATCGCGGCCAGCCGCGCGCCGGGGATCGAGAGCTTCTTCTTCCTGGCCGACCTGCACAGCCTGATCAAGTCGCAGGACCCGCAGCGCACCCAGCGCGCGACCCTGGAGATCGCGGCCAGCTGGCTGGCCTGCGGCCTGGACCCGGAACACGTGTGGTTCTACCGCCAGAGCGACATCCGCGAGACCACCGAGCTGATGTGGTTCCTGACCGCCATCGCCAGCAAGGGCATCCTCAACCGTGCGCACGCCTACAAGGCGGCAGTGGACAAGAACCGCGAGGAAGGCGTGGACGAGGACGCAGGCGTCAGCGCCGGTCTGTTCATGTACCCAGTGCTGATGGCCGCCGACATCCTGATCTTCAAGGCCAACCAGGTACCGGTGGGCCGTGACCAGATCCAGCACATCGAGATGGCGCGCGATTTCGCCCAGCGCTTCAACCACGTGTACGGAAAGGAGTACTTCCCGCTGCCGGACGTGGTGATCGACGAGCAGGTGGCGACGCTGGCGGGCCTGGATGGCCGCAAGATGAGCAAGAGCTACCACAACACCATTCCGCTGTTCGTGCCGCGCGAGGAGCTGAAGAAGCTGGTGTTCTCGATCCTGACCGACTCGCGCGCACCGGGAGAGCCGAAGGACACCGAGGGCTCGGCGCTGTTCCAGATGTACCAGGCGTTCGCCACGCCGGAACAGACCGCGGAATTCGCCAGGGCCTTCGCCGCCGGCATCAGTTGGGGCGACGCCAAGCAGCAGCTGTTCGAGCGTATCGACAGCGAGCTGTCGCCGCTGCGCGAGCGCTACAACGCGCTGATGGCCGAGCCGGAGAAGATCGAAGCGCTGCTCAAGCGCCGTGGCCAGCAGCTGCGCGAGCAGCTGGCGGCACCGCTGCTGGACGAGCTGCGCCATGCGGTGGGCCTGCGTGACCTGTCCAGTGCCGGTGACATCGCCAGCGAAGATGCCGGCGTGGCCCGCGTGGCGCCGCCGCAGTTCAAGCAGTACCGCGAAAAGGACGGCCGCTTCTACTTCAAGCTGACCGCCGGTGACGGCACGCTGCTGATCCAGAGCGAAGGCTTCGATTCGCCACGCGATGCCGGCCAGTTGATTGCGGTGATCAAGCAGGCCGAGCAGGGCGACCAGTTGCAGAGCGAGCTGTTCAAGCTGGAAACCGAGGTGGACGCCGTGCTGGCCGCCCTGGCTGCGTTGCGCGAAGCGGCCTGATCGCCGGGCCTGCCTGCCCTTTGTAGAGTCGAGCCATGCTCGACCCGGCTCCGCCTCTGTAGAGCCGAGCCCACGCTCGGCTGCTTTGCTACCCAGCCGAGCATGGGCTCGGCTCTACAGGGAAGACCCCCGCCGGCACGACCGTGGCACAGCACCCATGGCATGATGTCCGCGCGCCTCTGGCGCGATGACATGGAGTCTGCGATGGCCTGGTTGTCGCTGCTGCTGTTCCTGCCCTGGTTCCTGCTGCTGGGCAGCCTGTACTGGCTGTTTCCGCGCCAGCCGCGCAGCGCGCGGCGGCGCCTGTTCGATGGCACCACCCTGGTCGTGGCGTTCGCGCTGAGCATCGTGTCGATGCTGTGGGGCTACCGCATTGGCGTGGTGCAGCCCGGCGCCGGTCCGATCTGGCCGCAGGTGCTGGCGGTGCTGTATGCCTATGGCGCGTTCCTGGCGGTGCTGGTGCTGGCGTTGCTGCTGCGGCCGCGGTTCGGATTGCGCTCTGGCTGATCGGTAGTGCCGGCCGCTGGCCGGCACATGCATTCTCCCGGCCATCCCGAGGTTGCCGGCCAGCGGCCGGCACTACCCGACCAAAGCCGCATCGAACCCGGGCCGCCTGCGCGCCTACCATGGGCGTCTGTTTCCGAGACTGCCAGGTGCGTGCCGATGACCGCCGATCCCAGCATCCACACCATCGATACCGGCTTCCAGCGCCCGGACTTCGACGCGGCCTACCTGATCGTTGAAAACGGCCGCGCGGCCTTCGTCGACTGCGGCACCGGCCTGTCTGTGCCGGCGATGCTGCAGGCGCTGGTGGACGCTGGCCTGGGCGTGGATGCCGTGGACTGGCTGCTGCTCACGCACGTGCACCTGGACCACGCCGGTGGTGCAGGCCTGCTGATGCAGCAGTTGCCGAATGCGAAGGCGGTGCTGCATCCGCGCGGTGCGCCGCACATGATCGACCCGACCCGGCTGATTGCGGGTGCGACGGCGGTGTACGGCGCCGAAGAGATCGCGCGCAGCTACGGCCGCATCGAGCCGATTCCCGAACACCGCGTGGTGGTTGCCGAAGACGGCCACCGCATCGATCTCGCTGGCCGCGAGCTGGCGCTGCTGCATACGCCGGGCCACGCACTGCACCATTATTGCGTGTGGGATGCTCGCAGCCGCAGCTGGTTCACTGGCGATACGTTCGGCATCTCCTACCGCGAGCTGGACAGCGCGCAGGGCGCTTTCATCTTCCCGACTTCCTCGCCGGTGCAGTTCGACCCGGAGGCGATGAAGGCCTCGATCCGACGCATGCTGGGCTACGGCCCGCAGGCGATGTACCTGACCCACTATGGGCGCGTGCAGCAGGTGGAAAAACTGGCTGCGGACCTGTTCGAGCAGATCGATGCGATGGCCGCGATCGGCCGCCAGTGCGATGGCCGCCCAGACCGCCACCGCTGCCTGCTGGCGGCACTGCAGGCGCTGTACCTGGAACGGGCGCAGCAGCATGGTTGTGCGCTGGACGATGCGGCGGTGATTGCCGTGCTGGCGATGGACATCGAACTCAACGCACAGGGCCTGGCCTGCTGGCTGGATCGCATCAGCAGGTAGATCCACGCCATGCGTGGATGACACAGGCCCAAGCCGCGCCGTGGTGTCACGACCACGTTACACTCTGGTGACTTCCAAGCTAGCCGTGGTACTGCCGTGAATCCGATGCGCGTGTTGCTGCTGTCGTCCTGCCTGTTTGTCGGTGGCCTGGCCCATGCGGCCAACGACCTGCCGGGTGGCGGCATCGATCCGCAGGCACTGTCGCGGCATGTGCGTGTGCTGGCGTCGGATGAGTTCGAGGGCCGCGCACCGGCCACCGAGGGCGAAGAGCGCACGGTGCAGTACCTGATCGAGCAGTTCCGCAGCTATGGCCTGCAGCCGGGCGGCGTGGACGGCAGCTGGGTGCAGCCAGTGCCGCTGGTGCGCGCGCAGCTGGAGGGTGAGGCCAAGGCCAGCCTGTCGCTGAAGCAGGGCAAGCGTGCGCTGGCCAATGGCGTGGACGTGACCCTGCAGAGCCTGCAGCCGCGCAAGCGCGTGCAGATCAAGGATGCACCGCTGGTGTTCGTCGGCTACGGCATCGACGCACCGGAACGCCACTGGAACGACTACAAGGACGTGGACCTGCACGGCAAGATCGCCGTGGTGCTGATCAACGACGCCGACTTCGAGGCCGACGCGCCGGGCGCGTTCGATGGCAAGGCGGTGACCTACTACGGCCGGTGGACCTACAAGTTCGAGGAAGCCGCACGCCGGGGTGCCGAAGGCGTGCTGATCGTGCACGAGACCGCGCCGGCCGCGTATGGCTGGGCCACGGTAAAGAGCTCGGGCACTTCGCCGCTGTTCGACATCGAGCGCGGCCACGCCGAAGCGATGGCGCAGCACACCCCGCTGCGCGGCTGGATGCAGCGCGAGCTGGCCGAGGCGATCTTCGCCGACGCCGGCCTCGACTTCGATGCGGAGAAGCGCAAGGCGATGCGTGCCGACTTCCGCCCGGTGGCACTGGACAACGCGAAATTGAGCGTGGATTTCGCGCTCAAGCGCGAGCAGGTGGTGACCCGCAACGTGGTCGCCAAGCTGCCCGGTGGTGAACATGCTGACGAGGCCGTGATCTTCTCCGCGCACTGGGATGCGTTCGGCATCGGTCAGCCCGACGCCAAGGGGGACCGCATCCGCCGTGGTGCGATCGACAACGCCACCGGCGTGGCAACGGTGCTGGAACTGGGCCGTGTGTTCGCCGCTGGCCCGCAGCCACAGCGCACGCTGTACTTCGTGGCACTGACCGCCGAAGAGAAAGGGTTGCTGGGCGCCAGCTACTACGCCGCCCATCCGCTGGCGCCGCTGGACAAGACCGCTGCGGTGCTGAACATCGAGATGTTCAGCCCGGATGGCCCGACCCGCGACATTGCCTCGTGGGGCAAGGGCCGGGTGTCGTTGGAAGGCGATCTGGAGCGCGTGGCCAAGGCCCGTGGCCGCAGCTACAGTCCGGACCCGAACCTGGAAGCCGGCTTCTTCTACCGTGCCGATCACTTTGCCTTCGCCCGCCTGGGCGTGCCGGCGATCACCATCGGCCCGGGCCTGGACAAGCTGGACGGTGGCGTTGAACGCGGCCGCGCGCTGCGCGAAAAGTACTTCGCCGACTGCTACCACCAGGCCTGTGATGCCTGGACGCCGAGCTGGGACCCGAGCGGCCACGCTGCCGACACGCTGCTGGTCTACGACCTGGGTGCCGAGCTGGCCAACAGCCGCCGCTGGCCGACGTGGGAAAAGGAATCGGAGTTCCGCGGCGCGCGCGACAAGAGCGAAGCGGCCCGCCGCTGAGGTAGTGCCGGCCGCTGGCCGGCAACTCCCTGCTCTTTCCGGAGGTTCATGAGGTTGCCGGCCAGCGGCCGGCACTACCAAAGGAATGTTGAGTTGCCGGCCAGCGGCCGGCACGACCGGGTGTTCGTCAGCGCCGGCGCAGCAGCTTCCACGCGCCCCAGCCGCCGGCGACGAGCGCTGCCAGATAGCACGCCACCATCGTGCGCAGGCCAACCAGGGGGGCCGGACTGACACCGCGATGCAGCCGCAGGTGCAGCGAGCTGTGGCCGCTGCCCAGGTCCATCGCCAGCTGCAGCGCCAGCGCGGCGCAGAACACCAGCAGGGCGATCCCGAAACCCGTGCGCGGCCACGTGGCCTGCGCGTTGGGGCGGCGCAGCACCCAGGCCAATGCCGTGGCTGCGGCCAGCGTCACTGCGATCCACATCAGCGTGGTGGCGGGAGACGTAGCGGCCACCGGCATTGCGCCAGTGGCCGCGATCAGGGCAACGCGCTTACTTGCGGGTGCCGTCGAGCCAGTTCGGGCCCTTGTTGGTAAGGAAGAACACATAGACCACCAACGATACCGCGATCGTGGCGGTCACGTAGATGGCGAACCAGTCGACGTGGCCGGTCTTCAGCGCGCCCTGGTACAGCAGCGGGGCGGTGCCGCCGAACAGCGAGTTGGCCAGCGCATAGCCCAGGCCCACGCCCAGTGCACGCACGTGGGTGGGGAACAGCTCGGCCTTCACCACCGCGTTGATCGAGGTGTAGCCGGTGAGGATGACGAACGCCAGCGCCAGGGTCAGGAAGGCCAGGGTGGCGTCATGCTGGTGCGGCAGCTGGGTGATCAGGTACCAGCTGTACAGCACGCCGCCGACGCCGAAGAACACCAGCAGGGTCTTGCGGCCGATGATGTCCGACAGCCAGCCGCCGACCGGTTGCAGCACCATCAGGAAGGCCAGCACGCCCAGGTTGATCAGGGTGCCGGTCATCGGGTCGTTGCCGGCGAAGGCGCTCTGGATCATCTTCGGGCCGTTCACCGAGTAGGTGTAGAAGGCCACGGTGCCGCCAGCGGTGATCAGGAAGCACAGCAGCAGCGGCCGCCACTGGTGCACGAACAACTCGTACATCGAACCGGACTTCTTTGCCTTGCCCTCGCGCGCGGCCTCGATCGACGACTCCGACAGCGATTCGTCCATGCCCCGGCGCAGCCAGAACACCACCACCGCAGCGATGCCACCGATACCGAAGGCGATGCGCCAGCCCCACTCGGAGATCTCCGGCTTGCCCCAGAAGGTCAGCATCAGCAGCAGGGTCAGCTGGGCCAGCACGTGGCCGCCGACCAGGGTGACGTAGTGGAACGAGGACAGGAAGCCGCGACGGCCCGGAATGGCGGCCTCGGACATGTAAGTGGCGCTGGCACCATACTCGCCGCCAGTGGCGAAGCCCTGCAGCAGGCGTGCGAACAACAGGATCACGGCGGCCCAGATGCCGATGCTGGCGGCGGTGGGGGTGATGGCGATGAGGAACGAGCACAGCGCCATCAACGTGACCGAGACGGTCAGCGCCAGGCGGCGGCCGTGGCGGTCGGCGAAGCGGCCGAAGAACCAGGCGCCGATCGGGCGCATCAGGAAGGTCGCCGCGAAGATCGCCCACACGTACAGGGTGGAGTTCTTGTCGTCCGGCGAGAAGAACTGCGATTCGAAGTACACGGCGAACACCGAGTACACGTAGACGTCATACCACTCCACCAGGTTGCCGGCGGAGCCTTTGAGGGTGTTGGAGATCGACCGCCGCAGGGCGGCACGGTCGTTCGCGGGTACAACAGGTTGGGACGTGGTGCTCATCTGGGTGGAAATCCTCGATGCGGCGCGTCCGTGCGCAGGGAAAACGGCGTCCGGCCTTGGGGCGGCGCGGCCGGGCAGCCCTCTTGGTACTGCATCGGCCGTCAACACGGGGTAGCAGACCAGAGCAGGGTGCATGGATGGATGACAGCGTGCCACCGTATGGGGTCCCGGACCATACTCAAAACGTCCTAGAATCCGCCTTCCCCCGGCTCCCTGGTGTGTCATGTCGGCTCCCCCCTCTTCGTCTGCGGCTGCCCCCCGGGGTGGCCTTGTCGCGCTGGCACTGCTGCTGGTCTACGTGGTCTGGGGCTCGACCTACCTGGGCATCGCCAAGGCCCTGCACGGCGGCGCACTACCGCTGACGATGGTCTCCGGCAGCCGCTTCATCATTGCCGGCGGCCTGATGTTCCTGGCCTTGCGCCTGTTCTGGAAGCTGCCGAACCCGACGCTGCGGCAGTGGCGCAACCTGGTCATCATGGGCGTGACCATGCTGGTGCTGGGCAACGGCATGGTGGTGCTGGCCGAGCGCGAGGTGTCCTCGGGCCTGGCCGCCACGGCGGTGGCCTCGGTGCCGCTGTGGATCGCGCTGTTCTCGGCGCTGCGCGGGCAACATGCCAGCCGTGGTGAGTGGCTGGGCATCGCCATCGGCTTCCTCGGCGTGGTCTGGCTCAACGCCGGCAGCAGCCTGACCGGCTCGCCGACCGGGCTGGTGCTGCTGCTGATCGCGCCGATCGGCTGGGCGTTCGGTTCTGTGTGGGCACGCGGCCTGGACCTGCCGGGCCCGTTCATGACCGCGGCCGGGCAGATGATCTGCGGCGGCGTGCTGCTGGTGCTGATCGGCCTGGCGGTGGGCGAGCGCCCGACCACGCTGCCCGATACCGGTGGCCTGCTGGCGATGGCCTATCTGTGCGTGTTCGGCTCCATCGTCGCGTTCACTGCCTACGTGTGGCTGCTGCAGAACGTGCGCCCGGCGCTCGCGGGCAGCTACGCGTATGTCAATCCGGTGATCGCGGTGCTGCTGGGCGCGCTGCTCAACGGTGAGCGCTTCGGTTGGCGCGACCTGCTGGCGATGGCGGTGATTCTTCTGGGTGTGGTGGTGCTGACAATGGCAAGGACGAGAAAGAAGTGAGCATGGACGAGAAAGAACAACGCCGGGGCCTGCTGGTCACCGCATCCACCTTCGTGATCTGGGGCCTGGTGCCGGTCTATTGGCACCTGCTCAACGAGGTGCCCTCGTTCCAGATCATCGCCCACCGCATCATCTGGAGCACGGTGCTGGTGTTGGGTTGGCTGTTGATCAGTGCGCGCCTGGGCTGGTGGCGGAAGATCGCCGCGCAGCCGCGCGCGCTGCCGATCCTGCTGGTGTCGAGCCTGACCATCGCGTTCAACTGGGGCCTGTACATCTGGGCGGTCAACGCCGGTCATGTCATCGAGACCAGCCTGGGCTACTTCATCAACCCGCTGGTGAACGTGCTGCTGGGCGTGCTGGTGCTGAAGGAACGGCTGCGCCGGCTGCAGTGGGTAGCGGTGGCAATGGCGGCGGTGGGCGTGGCCTGGCTGACCATCGATGCAGGTACGCCACCGTGGATCGCGCTGGGCCTGGCCTGTTCGTTCGGCTTGTATGGCCTGCTGCGCAAGCTGGTCTCGGTCGACCCGGTGGCCGGCCTCGGCGTGGAGAGCATGTACCTGTTCCTGCCGGCGCTGGCGTTTGCGATCTGGGCCGAGAACGGCCACGGCGGTGCGTTCTTCCATGGTTGGGGCTGGCGCAACGACCTGCTGCTGATCTTCGGCGGCGCGGTCACCGCAGTACCGCTGATCGGCTTCGCCTACGGCGTGAAGCGCATTCCGCTGTCGCTGGTCGGCATCCTGCAGTACATCGCACCGAGCCTGCAGCTGCTGCTGGGTGTGTTCTTCTTCCATGAGGCATTCGACACTGCCAAGGCGATCGGGTTTGCAGCGATCTGGGCTGGCCTGGTGCTGTTCGTCGGCGACAACATCCGCACGATGCGCGCCAAGCGCTAGCGCCGGCGGGGATCCGACCCTGCTTCCACGCAAAAAAGAACGGCGCCCCGAGGGGCGCCGTTCTGCTTCCATCCACGGCCAGGAGAGAGGGATGGCCGTGGCGGGAACGCGGTTGCAGGCTTAGAAGCGCTGCTGGTACTTCATGTACATGAAGCGGCCGATGTCGAAGCCACCGTAGTAGGTGAAGCTGCTGTTCGGCTGGCTGTACATGATCGGGCCCTGGTGGTTGAACACGTTGTTCACGCCCAGCGACACGGTGCCATCCCACGGCAGGCTGTAGCGCACCTGCAGGTCGTGGAAGGTGTTGGAGCCCACCTTGTTGGTCGGCGAGGCGCTGGTGTACGACGAGTTGAAGCCCGGCATGTTGCACTCGTCCATGTACGAGCACTTCTCCTTCATGCTGGAGTAGTAGCGCGCGGTCCAGCCGATGCCGAGGTCGCCATACTGCCAATCCAGGTTGAAGGTGGAGCGCACGCGGAAGTCGCCCGCCCAACCGGTACGCTGTTCCACCGGGGTGGTGGCGGCACTGTCGTTGCGCTGCTCCAGATAATCGGTGTAGGTGGTGTTCCAGTTGACGGCGAACTTGCCGAACGCGGTTTCCGGCAGGCGGTAACGCACGTTGATGTCATAGCCGGCAGTTTCGCGGTAGCCCGCGTTGACCAGCGAGCGGTCCAGCGAGTTGACCTGGCCGTTGCTGCCACGGGTGAAGCGCCCACAGGCAGCATCCGAACCCTGCACGTAGCACTGTTCCAGGATGTTGGTGGCCGACTCACCGACGATGGCGTTGTCGATGCGGATCTTCCACCAGTCCAGGCTGACGTCCAGGCCCTGCACGAAGTCCGGGCTGTAGACCAGGCCCACGGTCCAGGTCTTGGCGGTTTCCGGCTTCAGGTCCGGGTTGGAACCCGAGCTGAAATCGGTGGTGGCCTGCTGGCCGGGCTTGGTGGCCACGCTGCCATCGCTGTTGAGCTGGCGGAAGTTGGCCGGCACCTTCAGCGCCTGGCAACGGGCGGCGACGGCCGGGCTGCTGGCGGCGGTGCCGAAGGAGGTATCGCACGGGTCGGTGAACGAGTCGCGACTGCTGACGGTGCCGCCATACAGGTCATCCACGGTCGGCGCACGGAAGCCGGTGCCGTAGGTGGCGCGCACCAGCAGGCTGTCGATCGGCTTCCACTTCAGGCCGAACTTGCTGTTGGTGGTGGAACCGAAGTTGTTGTAGTCCGAGTAGCGACCGGCCACGTCCAGCGACAGTTCGCGGGCGAACGGCAGGTCGGCCAGCAACGGCACCTGCAGTTCCAGGTAGGCCTCGTTGAGCGAGTAGTTGCCGCGGGTCGGCTGGCCGCTGGTGCCGGCGATCTCGCCCTTCTGCACCTTCATGTCCGGCGTGTAGCTGGCCTCCTCGCTGCGGTGCTCGAAGCCCATCGCGGCCAGGATGTCGCCGGCCGGCAGGGTGAACAGCGAACCGGAGATGTTGCCGCTGGCGACCTTGGTGGTGCTCTGCATCTTGTCGACGAAGCGGGTGAACAGGTAGTCCTGCACGTCCTGGTTGCTCAGCGAGCCCGGGCCGGTGTAACCCATCGGGGCAGCCGGGTTCCACGGCACGCAGCCGGCGATCACCGCGCCCGGCGCACCGCAACGGGCCACGTTGCCGTCCATGAAGGACGGGCCGACGGCCAGGTTGACGTGCGGCTGGTACATGCTGCCGGTACCGATGCGCTCGCCTTCGTTGCGGTTGTACATGTAGTTGATGTTCCAGTCCCAGTACCGCGAACCGGTTTCGAAGCTGCCCTCCAGGCCGATGCTGGCGCGCTTGGTTTCCAGGTTGTTCTCGGTGCCGCGCGGCAGCTCCTCGGTGCGGTGCGCGAACAGCGCATCCTGGCCCCACAGGTTGAACGCGCTGTCCTTGGACAGGGCGGCACGGCTGCCATTGCGGGCCTGCGCGGCGCTGACCGAGTACGGGTAGCCGGCCAGGTGCTTGGTCGACTCGCGCTTGCTGTACAGCGCGTCGGCGACGATGCGCAGGTTGTCGGTGATCGAGAAGCCACCGTTGGCGAACACCGAGGTGCGCTCCAGGCCGGTCAGCAGGCTCATGTTCGACTTGGTGTTGGCACCATCGGCCGGGGCCGGCGCATGGAAGTTGCCGGCCTTGCTCGGGTCGCCGCCCGGACCCACGGTCAGGTTCTTGCCACCGACGGTGACGTAGCCCCACGGCGTGTTGCCGTTGAGGCCATCGTTCGGGTGGCGCGGGCCGTTGGTGTAACGGCTGAACTCGCGGTCCTTGCCCAGCACCTCGTCTTCCTTGGTGCGCTCGGCGCCCACGCTGAACCAGCCGCGCTCGAAGGTCTTGCCGAAGGTTGCACTGTATGCGCGCTTCTGGCCGTCACCCTGGCCGTACTGGCCGACATAGACGCTGGCTTCGCCACCATCGAAATTCTTGCGGGTGATGATGTTGACCACACCGGCGATGGCATCGGAGCCGTACAGCGCGGAGGCGCCGTCGGTCAGCACTTCCACGCGCTCGACGATGGACGACGGGATCGAGGCCAGGTCGGAGTAGCCGCCGGCGCTGACGCCCATGCGGCGGCCGTCGATCAGCACCAGGCTGCGTTCCGGGCCAAGGTTGCGCAGGCTGACGTACATGCCGCCGAAATCGCGCGAAGAAGTCAGCGACGAGGCGCGGCTCATGCTCGGCGCACCGGCGGCAGGAATGTCCTGCAGGATGTCGGCGACGTTGACGTAACCCTTCTTCTCGATCTCGGCGCGGTTGAGCGCGACCACCGGCTGTGCGGTTTCGACACTGGCCTGGCGGATGCGCGAGCCGGTGATTTCGATGCGGTCGAGGTTGGTCGGGGTATCGCCGGCACTCTGTGCGAAGGCGGGGGTGGTGCAGCTGGCGGCCAGCGCGATGACGATCGCGTTGCGCAGCGGATTGGTTTTCAGGGACATCCGTGAAATCTCGTGTTTCAGTAAAAACATGCACCCGTTCTATGGGCGCGTGGGGTGCTGCAAACCAACGTGGGGGGCGCGATTCTAGAATGTTTCCATTCGTAACTGTTTGTCTCGACGCCGCTGGAAGTGCGCGAAGATGAATCGCAACCAACAATCCACAGATGCACTGTGCGCAGCGTCACGCGCGCTGCGTTTGCGATGAGTAGAGGCATCGATAGCGGCACAGAACCGCCACGCTTGAGCGGTTGTGACAACACGCCGCAGTGCGCACTTGTACGCAGGTGCCTATCCGTTGCGATGCATCCACCCGCATGAAATGCTCTTCGCGCTGTCATCGAAAACAAGAGACGAAGGAATGATCCAGCTCGACGAAGCACGCCGTCGCGTGCAGGCTGCACTTGCCAGCGACGATGAGCCGGTTGCCATCACGCACGAGCATGAGATGGTCGAAGGCTGGCTGTTCTGCTTCCAGTCGCTGCGCTACCTGCAATCCGGCGAGATCTCGGACGCACTGGCCGGCAATGGCCCGATCTTCGTCGACAGGCATACGGGTGAGCAGCACGCGCTGGGCACGGCGTACGCGCCGGAGGAGGCTGTTCGCCGGCATTTGGCCCTGCGGCACCCACCATCCGATGTTGCGGCGATGGATGCCTGAGTTCAGCAACGAAAAAGGGACGAAGCCTTCGCTCCGTCCCCCTGCGTGATGCGCAGTCCACCGCTGCATGATGCTCAGGTTTCGCGCAGCGCCGTAGTGATCGGCAAGCGCGCCGCGCGCAGCGCCGGGAACAGGCCGCCGACCAGGCCGATGCCCAGTGCCCATTTCAGGCCGGTCCACAGCAGTTCCGGTGATACGTGGAACTTGAACACCACCGCGCTGAAGTTGCTGCCGATGGTGGACACGCTGTAGCCATTGAACAGCAGCCATGCAACCGCACAGCCGAGCAGGCCACCGAGCAGCGCCAGCAGCATCGTTTCCAGCATCACGGCCGTCACCACCGGCAGGCCGCGGAAGCCGATCGCACGCATGGTGGCGATTTCGCGGGCGCGCGTGGCCACGGCCGCATACATGGTGTTGAGCGCGCCGAACACCGCACCGACCGCCATGATCGTGCCGATCACCTTGCCCAGGATGTCGATCAGCTTGGTCAGCCCGCCGCCCTGTTTGCTGTAGTAGACGCGGGTGGTTTCCACGTCCAGCTTCAGGCGTGGGTCGGCAGCGACGGCCGCCTTGAACTGATCGAAGCCGGCCTTGCCATCGGTACGCACGCTGATCGACTGCCAGGCGCTGCGCTGGTAGGTGGTGGCCAGCGTATCGGCGTCGGTCCACAGTTCCGAATCATGCGCATCGCCAGTGGCGAACACACCGACCACGGTCCAGGTCTGGTTGCCCAGCGTCAGCGTCCTGCCGACCTCCATGTCGCGGAACTGGCCCTTGGCGCCCTGGCCGACCACGATCTCGCGCAGCCCGGTGGCGAACTTGCGGCCCTCAACGATCTTGACCTTGTCATGCACCGCCCACGCCTGCGGGCCGACGCCGCGGAACTGCGCGTTGACGTCGGTGCCATCGGACTTGGACACCAGGTTGACCACCTGCGACAGCTCCGGTGACAACAACGGCCGGCCCTGCGCATCGCGGCTGATGCCGGGCAGGGTGGACAGCATGGGTACCTGTTCGCGGGTGATCACCGAGTTGGTCTCGGCCTGCGAGCCACCGCGCAGCACGATGGCAGTGGTGTCATCGCCGGTGTTGTTGAGCGTGGCCTGGAAGCCTTCGCCCATCGCCAGCATCGCCACCAGCACGCCGACCACGCCAGCGATGCCGACCACGATCACCGAGGACGCGCCCCAGCGCTGCGGCAGGCTGGCAACGCCGATGCGGGTGGCGGCCAACGCCAGCCGTCCACCGCGGGTCAGCAGCAACCACAGGGCCACCAGCACGGCCACGGCCAGCACGCCGATCCACGGCAGGCTGATCCACAGCACCAGGCCGACCGCCAGCAGCAGCACCGTCACGCCGTTGCCCAGCCACTTCTTGAGTTTGCTCTTGAACATGTCTGTGTTCTCCTCAGCGACCGGCCAGTGCGTCGACGATCTTCAGGCGCTTGGCACGCAGCGCTGGCAACAGGCCGACGATGATGCCGATCACCACGATCAGGCCCAGCCCCATCAGCCAGGTTGGCGTCGGCACGTGCGGCGGCAGCATGCCCATGCTCTTCGGGCCGATGGCCGGCAGGATCAGGGCGGCCAGGCCCATGCCGATCAGGCCGCCCAGGCCGATCAGCAGCACCGACTCCACCATCACCAGGGTCAGCACAGTGCTGTCCTTGAAGCCCAGCGTTTTCAGCGTGGCCAGCTCCGGCACGCGCTCGCGCACGGCCTGCGCCATGGTGTTGCCGGTCAACAGCAGCAGGGTGAAGAACACCGCGCCCATGATCGAGGTGACGATCATGCCGATATCCGCGAACTGCTTGACGAAGGCCTGCTGGAACGCCGATTCGGTCTGGGTCTTGGTCTCGTGGTCGGAGTTGGCCGAGATCGCATCGATCGCCTGTGCCACCCGCGAGGAATGGTCCGGGTTGTCCAGCGTCACCGTGTACCAGCTCACCTGGTTCTTGATGTAGTCGTTGGATTCATCGAAGTATTTCCAGTTCATCATCAACTGGCGTTCTTCGTTGGCGGCCAGCGCACGGTCCTTGGAACGGTAGATGCCCTTGAGCACCAGCGGCCAGTCGTTGCTGCCGCCACGCGGGAAGATCGTCGCCTGCAGCGGGATGGTATCGCCGATCTTCCAGCCGAACTGCTTGGCCAGGGTTTCGCCGACGATGGCGCCGGTGCGGGTCTGCTTCCAGTCCTCCAGTTGTGCCGGATCGATCTGCAGCTCGCGGTAGACATCGAAGTAGTTGGGTGACACCGAGAAGTTCGGGAAGAAGTTCTTCGGGTCCTGGTAGATGCCACCAAACCACATGCCATAAGCCACGTCACGGACGCCGGCCACCTGCCGAACCTGTGCTTCCAGCCGGATCGGCAGTGACTGGGTGATCGACAGCCGCGAGGCCACCACCAGGCGGTTGGCGCCTTCCACGCTGCCACCCGACGAGAACGCCACGCGCACCGAATCGAGCATGCCGAACAGCAGGAACGCGGCCACCACCGACAGCAGGGTCAGCAAGGTGCGCGTGCGGCTGCGGAACAGCTGCGCCCACACCAACGAGAAGTATTTCATCGCTGTGGCCTCCGTCAGTGGGCCAGCGGCGCGTCGGCCAGCTCGCCCTTGTCCAGGTGCACCGTGTGCGTGGCGTACTCGGCGGCCTTCGGGTCATGGGTGACCATGATGATGGTCTTGCCGTGCTCGCGGTTGAGCTGCTGCAGCAGGCCGAGGATCTCCTCGGCCGATTGGCGGTCGAGGTCGCCGGTCGGTTCGTCGCAGATCAGGAAGGTTGGGTCGGAGACGATCGCGCGGGCGATCGCCACGCGCTGCTGCTGGCCGCCGGACAGTTCATTCGGGCGGTGGCTGCGGCGGTCGGCCAGGCCGACCAGGGTGAGCGCGATCTCGGCATTGCGGCGGCGCTGCGCCGCGCTGAGGTGGGTCAGCAGCAGCGGCAGTTCCACGTTCTTCTGCGCGGTCAGCATCGGCATCAGGTTGTAGAACTGGAACACGAAGCCGACATGGTGACTGCGCCAGGTCGACAGCTGGCCGCCACTCATCTGGTCGATGCGCTCGCCCTCGATGCTGATCTCGCCGCCAGTGGGGCTGTCCAGGCCGCCGATCAGGTTGAGCAGGGTGGTCTTGCCCGAACCGGACGGGCCCATCAGCGCAACGAAGTCGCCGCTGGCGATGTCCAGGTCGATGCCGTGCAGCACCTGCACTTGCTCGGGGCCACGCTGGTAGGTCTTGGTGATGTTGCGCAGTGAAACCAGGGTCGACATGGGTGGTTCTCCACGGGAAGCGGGAAACGGGGAAGCGCACCTGCGGTGGCCGCAGGCGTGCGTCGAGCGATGCTGCCGGCCGCGCCCACGGGCGCCAGGCCGTTACTGCGCTTGTTTCTGTTGCACCTTGGCGCCATCGCGCAGCGTGTCGGGTGGGTTCACCACTACCGGCTCACCTGCGCTCACGCCCTTGAGGATCTGGCGGTCCTTGCCCATCGCCTGGCCGGCCTCGACCGTGCGCTGCTGAACGCGGTTCCCGTCACCCAGCACGAAGGCCACCGAGGCACCGTCGCGCTGGACCACGGCGCCGCCCGGCACGCGCACGCCCTGCGGCTTGGCGGCCGCCTGCGGCTGCGCCTGTTCCAGGAAGCTGACCCGCACGCCCATCTCCGGCACGATGCGCGGGTCTTTCACCTTCAGCGCCACGCGCACCTTCACCGTGGCCTTGCCGCGGTCGGCGGTGGGGATGATGGCGATCACCTCGCCGGGAATCTTCCATTCCGGGTAGGCGTTGAGCGTGGCTTCCACCGGCATCTTCGGCTGCACGCGGCCGATGAAGGCCTCGCCGACCTCCACTTCGATCTCCAGCGAGTCCATGTCCACGATGGTGCCGATGCCGGTACGGGTGAAGCCACCACCCGCCGACAGCGGCGAAACGATCTCGCCGGGCTGCGCCGCCTTGGCGGTGACCACGCCGGAGAACGGCGCGCGCACGATGTTGTTGTCCACGCCCAGATCGGCGATGGCCAGCTGATCGTTGGCAACCTTGACGTTGCGCTGCGCGGTATCCAGCTGCGCACGCAGGCTGTCGCGCTGGGCCACGGCCTGGTCGTACTGCGAGCGCGAGACCAGCTGCTGGCCAACCAGCGCCTGCAGGCGGCTGGCTTCGGCGGCGGCCTGCCTCTGCTGCGCCTCCAGCCCGGCGACCTGGCTGCGTGCGGCCTGCAGCTGCGAGGCGTACAGGCTGCGCTGCGCGTCGGCATCGATCGGGTCGAGCGTGGCCATCACCTGGCCAGCCTCGACCCGCATGCCTTCTTCGATCATCACCTCGCGCACCTTGCCGGTGATCTTGGCCGATACCGTGGCCATGCGCCGGGCGACCACGTAGCCACTGGCGTCGAGCACCGAGCTGCTGGCGCTGCCCTGCTGGATGGCCACGGCGGGAGCGGTTTCCACCTCTACGGCCGGTGCGCGGCCGAACAGGTAGGCCACGGCCGCGGCGACCAGCAGCACGACCACGATGATCGCGATCCACAACCAGCGGCGACCACCGCCATTGCCTCCGGAGGCCGGCGGCGGCGACTTGCGGTCGATACGGAGTTCCTTCAACAGCTCGGCAGAGGCGTTCATTCGTTCCATCACAGGCGTTCGGGCGGGTGTGGCCGGAAGCGCGGACGACGGCGGTTCCGGCGGTGGAGCGTGCGGCACAGCATGAAGGCAGGTACAGCGATGACGGCAGTGACAGCTGTCATCCGATGACACTGACGGCGGCAACTGCGAAATGTGACCACGGCGGCACAGGATGGCAACGTTCCCGCTACCGGTACCGCTCATGGATCCGATCGCCCCATTGCCGGCCCGCCGCAGCGGCACCACCAAGCGTACCGTGATCTGCGCTCGGTTGCGCCGGTGCCAACTGGCCGGCGGTGGCGCCTGCGCGCAGCCGGCCGAACTGGCATGATCGGCGGCGATCATCCCCGCCTGGAACCGCCTGTGCCGTCCACCTGGCTTGCCTCCCTGCTGCGCCCCGCGCCGGACTCGGCGGTGGCCGAGACGCTGCGCCGGGGAAAATCACCCTGGAGCGAGGCGATCCACCTGCTGTGGTCGGTGTGGATCTTCCTGACGCCCTTGCTTGGCCATGGCTTCACCCTGCGCTGGCTGCTGCTGACGCTGGCCAGCTACCCGGTGTTCCTGCTGCTGTACGCCAAGGTGATGGTGGCGCCGCGCCATCACGCCCCGCGCTATGCCCTGGGCCTGATCGCGATGTCGCTGGTGCTGCTGCCCTGGTACCCGTCCGGGCTGACCTACTTCGTGTTCGGCTGCGTGCTGCTGCGGGTGAGCGGTCGCGGCGGCTGGTGGCAGTATCTGCTGCAGCTCACTGGTCTGAACCTCCTGTTCTGCAGCCTCGCCCTGCTGTTCCAGTACCCGTGGCAGAGCCTGGTCTGGATCCCAGCCGTGTCCTATATCGTCGGCCTGGTCGTGAACGTGGAGGCACTCAACCAGCAGAAGGATGCGGCACTGCAGCTTTCGCAGGACGAGGTGCGGCGGCTCGCAGCCACCGCCGAGCGCGAACGCATCGGCCGCGATCTGCACGACCTGCTCGGCCACACCCTGTCGTTGATCACGTTGAAGCTGGAACTGGCGCGCAAGCTGCACGACCGCGGTGATGGACGCGCGCGACAGGAGATCGGCGAGGCCGAGGCCATCGCCCGCGAGGCGCTGGCGCAGGTCCGCAGCGCGGTCACCGGCATCCGCGCCAGTGACCTGGCCGGTGAGCTGGCGTCGGCGCGGCTGCTGCTGGAGTGCCAGCAGGTCCACCTTCAATACGCACCCCCACCGGCGATGCCGGTGGATGTCGAACGTGGGCTGGCGCTGGTGCTGCGCGAGGCCGCGACCAATATCGTGCGCCACGCACAGGCGACGCAGGCACGGGTGGAGTTCATGCTGGAGGGACGCATGCTGGCGATGCAGATCCGCGACGATGGTCGTGGCGGCGTGCAGGCCGAGGGCAATGGGTTGTGCGGCATGCGCGAACGCGTGGCCGCCCTGGGTGGAAGCCTGCAGGTGCAGTCCGCAAGGGGTGAGGGTACGGTGCTGACCGTGCGCGTGCCACTGGCCGCCGCGACCACACCGCTGCCGCCAGGCGTGCCGCCGTCGCTGGTGCAGGACGGTGCCGCATGATCCGCATCCTGCTGGCCGAAGACCAGGCGATGGTACGCGGCGCACTGTCGGCGTTGCTGGGCCTGGAAGCGGATATCGAAGTGCTGGGCAGCGCCGCCGACGGCGAAACCGCGTGGCGCATGCTGCAGCAGCTGCAGCCGGACATCCTGGTGACCGACATCGAGATGCCGGGCTTGTCCGGGTTGGAGCTTGCACAGCGCATCGCGCGTCACGAGCTGCCGATCAAGGTGGTGATCGTGACCACCTTTGCCCGCGCCGGTTTCCTGCGCCGTGCGTTGGAAGCGGGCGTGCTGGGCTATCTGCTGAAGGACGCACCGGCCGAGAACCTGGCCGAGGCACTGCGCAAGGTGAAGCAGGGCATCCGCGCGATCGACCCGCAGCTGGCACTGGATGCGTGGTCGCAGGCCGATCCGCTGACCGACCGCGAGCGTCGCGTGCTGCGGCTGGCGGGCGAGGGCCGCACC
The DNA here is from genome assembly GCF_053295075.1 of Stenotrophomonas maltophilia group sp. P373. Lineage (NCBI taxonomy): Bacteria > Pseudomonadati > Pseudomonadota > Gammaproteobacteria > Lysobacterales > Lysobacteraceae > Stenotrophomonas > Stenotrophomonas maltophilia group sp. P373. Next base: position 322,909 of record NZ_CM129994.1, read on the forward strand.
GCCAGCGAGATCGCCGAACAGCTGGGGTTGTCGCACGGCACAGTGCGCAACTATCTGTCCGAGTGCATCGGCAAGCTGGGCGTGGCCAACCGGATCGAGGCGTACCGGCTGGCGCGGCAGAAGGGGTGGCTGTAGGGGCGGCCTGCCTTTCCTGGTGATGTCGTTTCCGCGACCGCGGATGGGTGTTACTTTCTTTGCGCGCAAAGAAAGTAACCAAAGAAACGCTCCGCCGGCCGCGAGCCGGCGCGCTTCGCACGCCGGTGCCCTGCGCTCCTCGGTCCGTCGAGGGACGGTGCGGGAACTCGCTGCGCTCAGACACCCGCACCTCTTCGCCCTCGCCGGACCTGCGGTGCTCGGCTCGCTCAAGGCGGACTTGAAGGTCAAGATCAACAGCAAGAGCATCCACGCATGGCGTGGATCTACTGGGTGCAGCTTCTGCCTTTGACGTTGGTTCCGCCTTTTAGCGAGCCGAGCATCGCAGGGGAATCAGGGGCGCAGAGGCGCCGATGTCTGAGCGCAGCGAGTTCGGCGCCGGCCCCTGATTCACCGAGAAGCGCAGGGTACCGGCGCATAGCGCCGGCTCGCGTTCTGGCGGCGTGCTTCTTTGGTTACTTTCTTTGCACGAGCAAAGAAAGTAACACCCCCCTGCGGTCGCGGAAACAACTCGCCGGGAACTCCCGGCGAACCCGATCATCACTTCTTCCCGCGCGCCATCGCCTGGAACACCCCGTCGCGACGCACCCACAGGTGGAACAACGCCGCACCCACATGCATCAGCACCGTGGCGAACAGCACATACGCCAACAGGCTGTGCGCATTGCGCAAGGCGGCATACAACGCCGGGGTGTGCGGCACGATCGGCGGCAGGTGCAGCCCTCCCCACAACACGATCGGGTATCCGCCGGCCGACAGCATTGCCCAGCCGATCAACGGCATCGCCAGCATCAGCGCGTACAGCATCCAGTGCGAGGCCTTGGCCGCTACCCCCTGCCAGACCGGCAGGTCGGCAGGCAGCGCCGGTGGGCGATGGCGCAGCCGGTTGTACAGGCGCAGCAGCGCCAGCAACAGGATCGCGATGCCCAGCGGGCGGTGCAGGTCGATCAGCGCGGGACGCAGGTGCAGCGAGGCGACCATGGTCACGCCGATGAACAGCATGGCGACGATCATCAGCGCCATGGACCAGTGCAGCACCCGCGCCAGCAGGTTGAAGTGGCCGTTGCCGGTGCTCATCGTGCGGCCTCCTTCGGTTGTTCGACATTGCCGGCGGCGCGCTCGCGTTCACGGCGGTTGAAGGACTGCGAGTACACCGCCGAGCGGGCCGCCAGGATCGGATCATTACTGCCGCGCACCCCACTGGGCAGGATCAGCGGATCGAAGTTGATCTGGCCGCAGGCGCCTTCTTCCTGCGACTGCATGCGGTCCAGGCTGAGTACGCCCGCCACTACCTGGTCACGCGACTCGGGCCACGGTACCGACGGATCATCGATGGCATCGCCGGGCTCGGCGGTGGTCACGACCAGGTTCCAGCGCACCGGGCCGTTGGCCAGGCGCTGCTGCAGTTCCTGGCTGAGGAAATCGACGCTGGCCTGCTTGCGCGCTTCCGCATCCATCTCCACCACCGGCGCCAGCGGCTGCCAGCGCCAGCGCACCGCACGCTTCTGGCCCTGCGCATTGATGAACCAGAAACTGTTGACGCTGTTGAAAGTGGTGTCGGCCCAGCTGCTGGTCCATGGCGCTGTCTTCGCCCACTGCTGGAACGCCTGCGCACTGGGGTATTTCGCCAGCACTGCCGCCATCTTCTGCGGGTCCGGCCTGCCGGTGGCCGGGTCGGGAATCGAGGCGCGGGTCTGCTCGTAGAACGCCTCGGCCGTGGGTACCGCGAAGAACGGGAAGCTGTTCATCGCCATGCGCCATTCCTGGCCATCATCGCTGACCATCTGCACCGCCAGGCTGCGCACGCGTGCGGTGTTGTCGGCGCCGTAGGGGTCGCCGCCACCGATCGACAGGCGGCCCATCACCGGCACACGCGTCTGCGAGAACACCCGGGCACTGGACAGGGTAGGGGCCTGCGCGCTGGGTTCGAACCAGCCGCTTACGCAGACGCCCTTGCTGTGTGCACGGCGGAAGCCCGGATGGGCCGGGCCGGTGGCCTCGATGGTGTCGGTGAAGCGCTGCGCGGTGAGGCGGTCGCCCATCCAGCCGGCCAGCCAGGCGAAGGCCAGCGCCACGGTACCCAGGATGAGCGCGATCAGCGCGATCCAGAGCAGGGGGGAATGCTTGCGCGGTGCGCCCGGCGTCTGGCCGGCACGGGTGTAGCCGAAGAGCGACATGGTCGGAGTCCTGCCTTCACGGAGCGTGTGGGTGGTCGACCCACACATCCTCGCAGAACCCTTCCAGGCCCGGTATTCAAATTTTCGTCAAGTTTGCCGGGGACGGCGTGCCGACCAAGGCCGGCACCCACCCGATCAGCTGTAACGCGCCTTCAACATCGCCCACGCCGAGCGCAGCGCCAGCGCTTCGCCACCGGCCGGACGGCCCGGGCGTTCACCGTCGTTCCAGGCGTACACGTCCAGGTGCGCCCAGCGCTGGCCGTCTTCGAGGAAGCGTTCCAAGTACAGCGCGGCGGTCACCGAGCCGGCCATGCGCGAACCGGCATTGGCCAGGTCGGCAATGCCGCTGCTCAGATAGCGCAGGTAGGGCCGCCACAGCGGCATGCGCCAGACCGGGTCACGGGTTGCGTCGCCGGCCTGCAGCCACTGCTGCGCCACCGTGTCGTCGTTGCTGAAGAGCGCCGGCAGATCCGGACCCAGCGCGATGCGTGCGGCACCGGTAAGAGTGGCGAAATCCAGCACAAGGTCCGGCTTCTGCTCACCGGCGAAGGTCAGCGCATCGCACAGGATCACGCGGCCTTCGGCATCGGTGTTGTCGATCTCCACGCTCAGGCCCTTGCGGGTGGCGATCACTTCGCCCGGGCGGAACGCATCCGGACCGATCGCATTTTCCACCGCCGGCACCAGCAGCGTCAGGCGCACCGGCAGTCCGCGCGCCATCACCAGGCCGGCCAGGGCCAGTGCATGCGCGGCGCCGCCCATGTCCTTCTTCATGTTGCGCATGCCGTCGGCCGGCTTGATGTCCAGGCCGCCGGTATCAAAGCACACGCCCTTGCCGACCAGCACCAGTGCCGGGTCGGTTTCCTTGCCCCAGCGCAGCACCACCAGGCGCGGCGCACGGTGCGAAGCGCGGCCCACGGCGTGGATGGCCGGGAAGTTCTGCTTCAGCAGTTCATCGCCGGTGATCGCCTCGACCTGCGCACCATGTGCATCGGCCAGTGCACGCGCGGCGTCTTCCAGCTGCTGCGGCCCCATGTCTTCGGTCGGGGTGTTGACCCAGTCGCGCACGCGCAGGCTGGCGGCGATCAGGTCGGCCACTTCGCCGGACGGTGCGGCCACCAGCTGCGCCGGGGCGCGGTTGCGCTTGCGGTAACGGTCGAAGCGGTAGCTGCCCAAGCCCCAGCCCAGCTGCAGCAGCGCATGTTCGGCGGCAGGCAGTTCATTGGCCAGCTGCCAGACACTGCCTTCCGGCAGCGCGTGCGGCGCATGCGCATAGCTGTAGGCATCGGCGCGATCACCGACACCGATCACCGCGCCGGCCAGGCCCTCACTGCCGGGCAGCAGGGCCACGCTGTGCGCACCGGCAGTGAAACCCTGCGAGGCCAGCCAGGCCTGGGTGGCGGCCGGTTGGCCGTCCTTCCAGGCGGCGAACTGCTCGCGGTCCAGCACGTACAGCGGCAGCGCCGCGGTGGTGTCGGCGGTGAAACCAGTGATCTCGCTCATGCGTCAGGTACTCCGGGATGCGGCGGCGTCGAGGTTGGCGTCCAACCAGTCGGCCAGGCCGGTGAGGGTGTCGAACTGCAGGTCCGGCTGCAGTTTCGGATGGGTCCAGGTGGCTGCTTCGCGGTTGATCCAGCACCCGCGCAGGCCGGCGGCGATCGCCCCGGCCACGTCCATTTCGGCGTGGTCGCCGACATGCAGTACCTGTGCCGGCGCCACACCCAGTCGGGTGCAGGCGGCGTGGAAAATGCTTGCCTCCGGCTTGGCCGCGCCGTGTTCGCGCGCGCCCAGCTGGAAGGCGAAATGATGCGCCAGGCCGATCCGCTCCAGATCGGCGTTGCCGTTGCTCAGCGCTGCCACCGGCACCCGCGCGGCAATCCGCGCCAGCGCATCGATCGCATCGGGATAGCACTCGACCTGATTGCGTGCGGCGTAGAACGCTTCGTACGCTGGCTCCAGCAGATCGAGGCTGGCGCCACTGACGTGCAGCGCTTCGTGCAGGGTCAGCCGGCGCAGTGCGCTCAGGTCGTGATGGAGGTGCGGATGGGCGTGGTACAGGCGCTCGCGCAGTTCGCGCATTGCCGCCACCGGATACATCTTGGCCGTGGCGGGGCTGTTTTCACGCATCCACTCGTGCAGGACCAGGTCGATGCGGGCGCCGATCGGAGCGAACGGCCACAGCGTGTCGTCAAGGTCGAGAGTGATGGCTTGGACGGGAAAATTCACCCCGCCATTCTACGCCTGCCCGCGCGGGCTTTCATTCCAGCAGCCGTGCCCAGCCCTGCATGCCGTCCAGCCGTGCCAGCACCAGCTTGATGCAGACCAGCAGCGGCACCGCCAGCAGCAGGCCGATCATGCCCCAGGCCCAGCCGAACACCATCAGCGCCAGGATCAGCACCAGCGGCGACAGCTTCATGCGCCGGCCCAGCACGATCGGGGTCACCATCTGCCCTTCCAGAGTGTGCAGGGCCAGGTACGCGGCCGCCGGCAGCAGCGCCTGCAGCGGGTCGCGGAATTCCACGAAGCCCATCAGCAGCATCAGTGCCACGCCGATCAGCGGGCCGACGTACGGGGCAAAATTCAGCAGCGCGGCCACCGTGCCCCACAGCAGCGCCTCCTGCAGGCCGATGCCGAGCAGCATCAGCACGCCTGCGAACACCAGCCCGACCAGGGTGTTGATCACGCTGATGGTCAGCACGTAGCGCGAGACCTCGCGCTCGATCGACCGCAGGATGTCGGCGGTGAAGCGCTGCTGCTGGCGGTTCGGGAACAGCGCGATTGCCGCGCGCTGCAGGCTCTGCCCATGGATCATGAAGAACAGGGTCAGCAGCACCACGGCCAGCACCGAGGCGGCAAGCCGTGGCGCGCGGGTCAGCATGCGGTACGGGTCGTCGAGCTGGGTGCGGATCACCTGCACCTTGTGGTTGCTGTCGCCGCCGGCGACGCGCGCGAAGTTCTCCGCCGCCTGGTTGGCCTGCTGCACCGGCTTGGTCAGGTCCTGCACCTGGCGGGCGACCTTGCGCAGCTGCTGCGGGGCTTCCTGCGCCCATTCCATCGCCGGGCCGATCAATTGCACCGCCAGCGAACCGGTCACGCCCAGGCCGGCGCCGAGAATCAGCAGCGCGCCCAGCGCGCGCGGAATCCACAGTTTCTGCAGCAGGCGCAGGATCGGGTTGCCGACCAGTGCGAAGAACATCGCCAGCAGCACCGGCAGGATGATGTCCTGCGCAGCCCACAGCGTGTAGCCCACCGCCAGGGTCGCCAGCACCACCAGCGACATCGGCCCGCGTGGGCGAGACGGAGGCGGCAGCGGTGCCTCCGGGTCCTGCGGATCGGCTGGTGACAGGGACAGGGAGGACTCGCTCATCGACGCATCAGCCGGAAAGGGGAGCGCATTATCCGCCGGCCGCGATCGGCGCGGCGGATTCCATGGATCAACGTTCGGACAGTTCGGTGGCGGCTTCGGCCGGGCGCGGTTCGCGCGGCTCCGGTTCTGCGGCGGGCCGTGGCGCCGGCGCTGGCGCGGGCCGTGCGGTTGATGCCGATGCAGCCGCCTGTGCCTGTTCGCTGGCGTTGTCGGCTTCTTCGGCCGCATCGTCGGCGGTAGCCGCAGCCTGCGCCGCCATCGCCGTGGCGAACGCTGCCTGCGCACTGGCGAACAGGTTCGACACTGAACCCACCATCTGCAGCCAGCGCGCACCGTTGACCTTGCCCGGCATTTCCAGCTTGCCGGCAATGAAGCCACCGGCCAGGCCCACTACCACGATGCGTAGTGGCGACCAGCCCTGGCGCCAGACCTGACTGAGCGTGGACCAGTGGTCCTGGGTCTCGACCAGACGCACGGTCACCACCTGTTCGCAGCGCTTCACCCGCCGCTGCAGCGCACCGAACTTCATGGCTTGCCCTCTGGCAGCTGCACATCGGCATCGGGGTCGTCTTCGCTGGGCTCGTCGAACAGGCCCAGGCGGGACAGCTGGCGCCGGGTGGCGTGCATGCCGGTGTGGTGGAAGAAGTAGGACACCCGCCAGATCGCATAACCGGTGACGGCCAGGCTCAGCAGCGAGGTGATCAGCAGGGCCTGCAGCCAGCTCAGGCCCCAGCTTTGCAGCAGGGCGATGAGGGTGGCGGCCATCAGCAGCCAGGCCGACGCACCGAATACGATCGCTACCCCGGCCCAGGCCAGTGCACGGCCGAATGCGCTGCGAGCCAGCGCGAAGTCGGCCGAGGCCAGCCGGCGCAGCGAACGCAGCGAGTGCTTGGCCGAATCGGCAGCGGCACGACCGGCCGCGCCGACCTGGCGGATGCTCTCATCCAGCGGCGGGGTGGCTGCCGGATCAGGGGCTTGCACGTTGTCTTCGCTCACGCCGCGGCTTACTTGTCGCTGCTGCCGCGGGCCAGCTTGGCGATGATCCAGCCGGCAGCGAAGGCCACGCCGAACGAGGCCAGCGGACGTTCGCGGATCAGCTCGGCGGCGCTGTCGATCAGGTCCTTGCCCTTGTCCATCAGTGCATCGACCTGTTCCTTGGCAGCGGCCCCGCCGAACTCGGCGGCGGCCAGGCCGGACAGCGCGCTGTCGGACAGTTCAGCCTTGACGTTGGCCTTGCCGATCCGCAGTTCGTCGGTCGCGGCACCGGTTGCGCCCTTGATCGCACCGCCGGCGGCCGTGGCGGCCTGCTTCAGGTGGGAACCGGCTTCACCCAGGTGTTCCTTCAGGTTCTCGGTATTGGTGGGGCTCATCGAATCACTCCTGTTGCGATGGGGGAACGGGCGTCGGCGGTGCCGACCTGGACTGACAGCAATAGCATTGCCGGGGTATAGGGGGTGTTACGGCAGGGCGATCAGCGCATCACGAGCTGGCCCTGCTGCTGGCCATTGTTGCGCAGCACGCGCACCACCAGGGTCGGCGGGCGTTGCTGGAAATTGGCACGCCAGCTGGCCAGGTCGGCGAATTCACCCACGGTGGCGTCGGTGATGATGTCGCCCTGCTGCAGGCCGTTGCTGGCCGCGCGGCTGCCGCGCTTGACCTCGCTGACCAGCACGCCGCCGACCCCCGACTGCCGCAGCGACTCGGGCAGGTCGACGAAGGTGGCGCCGGTCAGCCGCGGGTCCAGGCTCTCGCCGGTGACCGCACGTGCCTGTTCCTTCAGCGTTGCCTTGATCTGCAGTGGCTTGCCTTCGCGGCGGACGTCCAGCGTCATCGGGCTGCCGACGGCGGCCAGGCCTTCCACGTTGTGCAGGGCTTCGGCGCTGTCCACGCGTTGGCCGTTGGCCGAGACCACCACGTCGCCCGGCTTCAGCCCGGCTGCGGCAGCGGCCGAGCCGGCCAGCACGCGGGTGATCAGCGCACCACGTGTTTCGGCCAAGCCCAGTCCCTGCGCAATCTGCGCGGTCAGGTTCTGGCTTTCCACCCCCAGCGTGCCGCGCACCACCACGCCGTGCTTGACCAGCTGGTCGACCACGCTGCGCGCCAGGTTCGATGGAATCGCCAGGCCCAGGCCGATGTTGCCGGCCATGCTGCCCTGCGGGTTGAAGCTGGCGGTATTGATGCCGACCAGCTGCCCCTGCAGGTCGACCAGTGCACCACCGGAATTGCCGGGATTGATCGACGCATCGGTCTGGATGAAGTTCTGGTAGCCCAGCCCGCGGATGCCGCTGCGGCCCACCGCCGAGACGATGCCGGACGTGACCGTCTGGCTGAAGCCGAACGGGTTGCCGATGGCCACGACGAAGTCGCCGACCCGCAGCTGGTCGCTGTTGCCCAGCTTGATGTCGGTGAGGTTCTGCGCCGGAATGCGGATCAGGGCGATGTCGGTATCGCGGTCCGAACCCAGGAACTGGGCCTTGACCGTGCGCCCGTCGGCCAGTGTCACCTGCACGTCATCGGCGTTCTCGATGACATGGTGGTTGGTCAGTACCAGGCCTTCCTTGGCGTCGATGATCACGCCGGAGCCGAGCGATTCGTTGATGCGTTCCTGCGGGATGTCCGGGAACAGGCGGCGGAAGAACGGGTCGTTGAAGAAGGGATTGCGTACGCGAACCACCTGCTTGGTGTTGACGCTGACCACCGCCGGCATCGCCTTCTCCAGCATCGGTGCCAGTGACGGTACCGCCTGTCCGGCCACCGAGGCCGGCAACGCTGCGGTGGTCGGCAGGACCGCCGGCAGCGGCGCGGCGTCGGCACGGTTGTCCAGGTGGGCATTGATGCCGGTGGCAACGAAGCCACCGAAGGCGGCGGCGATTGCGAGCGTGAGCAGGGTGGGAAGCGGTCGCATGGGAGTCGGTTCGCTGGCGTGGGTGGGGGCTGTTCGGGCCTACGGTAAAACAAGCTGAATGAGTGTGTCGCGATCTGGATAAATGCGCCATGAAAACGGGGGCCTCGAAGGTGGGAGCGCGGGGGCCAAAAGCGCGGTTGTGGTGACACCCGGGCAGGTGATGGGTGCGCCACTCAAGGCCAACGCGCGCCGCACTGGCACAGGCGGATACTTGCGCAGTTCCGCGCAGGCGGGTGCCGCAATGCGCCACGACGGATGCCGGACGCTGCGTCCGTGCACGTGCGCGCGACGACGGCCAGGCAATGCTGGGTTCGCGTGGCGCAGCACTGAAAAAAAGGGGTTTGCTGCGAACCGCAGGTGGCAACGGGGGCTGCTGCGTACACCATCGGCGTCGCAACAGATGCGATTGCTGGCACATGCCCCGTTCCACGATCGTCAATGTCGGTATAGCATCGCCCCGTTTTGATACTTAAGGCCCGCAGGAGGGCAACATGAGCAACGGTAATGGTGTGTCGGTCGTGACCGACGCTGTCGAGAACGTCAAAGAAACCGCCACCAACGTCGGCGAGACCATCGCCCACGCCGCCGAAGACGCAGTGAAGTCGGTCAAGAAGACCGTCAAGCGCGCCAGCAAGGCTGCCGGTACCCGCGTTGCCAAGGCCAAGAAGGCCGTGGCCAAGGTCGAGAAGACCGTTGCCAAGAAGGCCGAGAAGGCTGCCAAGTCGGTCGGCAAGACGGTTGCCAACGCCAGGAAGAAGCTGGAAGCGGCCAAGAAGAACGCCAAGGCCGAAGCTGCTGCACTGAAGAAGGAAGTGGCGAAGAAGAAGGCGGCTGCGGGCAAGGCCGTGACCAAGAAGGCCGCCGCTGCCAAGAAGACCACCAAGGCCGCCACCAAGGCTGCCGGCAAGAAGGTCGCCACCGTGAAGAAGGCCGCCACCAAGAAGGCTGCTGTCGCGAAGAAGACCGTTGCCAAGAAGACCACGGCCGCCAAGAAGGTGGTTGGCAAGAAGGTCGCCACCGCCAAGAAGGCTGTGGCCAAGAAGACCGTCGCCGCCAAGAAGGTTGCCGGCAAGAAGGCAGTGGCTGCGAAGAAGGTTGTCGGCAAGAAGGTTGCCGCCACCAGGAAGGTCGCCACCAAGAAGACCGCCGCCGCCAAGAAGGTTGTCGGCAAGAAGGCTGCCGTCGCCAAGAAGGCCGTTGCCAGGAAGACCACTGCTGCCAAGAAGGCTGTCGGCAAGAAGGTCGCTTCGACCAAGAAGGTCGTCGCCAAGAAGGCTGCACCGCTGAAGAAGGTCGCCGCCAAGAAGGCTCCGGCCAAGAAGGCTGTTGCCAGGAAGGCCCCGGTCAAGGCCGTGCGCAAGGTCGCCAAGCGCAAGTAATCGCGCCGTGACCGAAGGCCCTGCCGCCCACCGGGTGGTGGGGCCTTTCGCGTTTTCGGGGCGCGGTCTGGGGCAAGATGCAGATTCTTCCCGCCGGAGCCCCAGCATGCGAGGTATCGATTTCAGTTCCTGGCAGGGCGTGCTGTCCACGTTGGCCGGCCTGGTCCTGATCACCCTGCTGGGCGTGGGCATCCGCCTGCTGGTGATGCAGACCCTGCAGCAGCGTCGCGAGCGCGAGAACCGGCAGATCAACGAGCGGCTGCGCACACTGATGGCGGCCTACAAGACCCTGGGCGGTTCATTCACTGGTGAACTGGGCGTGGATCCCAGCCATCGCCGTGATCTGCGCCAGCGCGAAGCGGCCGAAGGCATCGCCGAACCGCGTTCAGATCGAACGCGCCGCATCCGCGATGCGGTCGAGGCCGCGCTCTCGGACATCCTGTTGCTGGGCACCGACGAACAGGTGCGGCTGGCCGCGCGCGCTGCCAACGAACTGGCACAGGGGCGACCGGTGCATACCCACGAACTGGTGGTCTCGCTGCGCGACTTCGTGCGCGAAGCGCTGGACCTGGCGCCGATTCCTCCCGACCTGCCGATTCCGCCGCAGGGGCCGACCCGCCCCGCTGCCAGTGGTGGCGGCAAGGGGCGCAACGATGGCGATGCCAAGGGCGGCCGTGCGGGTGGTGGCGGAGGTGGGGGCGGCGGAATGGGCGCTGGCATGGGCGGCATGGGCCTCGGTGCCGGCGCCGCACTGGGCGCCGGCCATGCCGCTGCCAGCGATGAAACGGACGCGCGCTGAGCACGTCCGCCGGGTTCAGCGGGTCAGCTCGTAGATCGGCACGAAGCCGCCGTAGATCATCCGCGCACCGTCAAACGGCATCGGATTCTTCGTTGGATCAAACCGCGGGTCTTCCATCATCTTCTTCATGCCGGCGTCGCGGGTCGATTTGTCGGGCCATTCGATCCAGGAAAACACCACCGTCTCGTCCGGCGTGGCTTTCACCGCGCCGAAGAAATCGGTGGTCTTGCCGTGCGGCACGTCATCGCCCCAGCACTCCACCACGCGCAGTGCGCCGTACTCGATGAAGACCGGATCTCCTGTGCGTGCATGGGCGAGGAACTTCTCCTTGTTGGCGGTGGGAACCGCCAGGACGAAACCATCGATGTAGCTCATTGCCAGCCTCCGGATGGACCGTGCCACATGCACGGCCTTCAAGTACACGACGAACCAGCGCGGCGGGGATCGACATCCCGCGTACGCCTGTTCAGCCCGGGCCACCCGGGAGCGGGGCCAGCGCCGTATCCGGTGGCTGCTGGCCGGCCAGGTGGCGCACGAAGTAGTCCCACATGCGGTGCGTATAGGTGGCGTCGTTGCGGAACAGTTCGTGGTCCTGTCGAGCCAGGTACAGCAGGTCGTAGCGACGCTGGGCCTTGTTCAGGGCCGCGGCCAGCTGCAGGGTCAGCGCGGGTGGCGCGTTCTCGTCCAGTTCGCCATAGACCAGCAGCAGATGCCCGCGCAGGTTGCTGGCCAGCGCCGCATTGTCGAGACCGGCAAAGGGGGCCGGCACGCCATCGGCCATGGCTGTAGCTGGCACCACGCCACCGAACAGCCGGTCCATGCCGTGCAGGGCGCCGCCGTACATGCCCTGGAAATTGTGGCTGCCGGCCGAGGCCACGGCCACCCTGTAGAACGCGGGGTAGCGCAGCAGGGCACGCGCCGCGCTGTAGCCGCCGAACGAATGCCCATAGATGCCGACCCGCTGCAGGTCGATACCCTGGTAGCGTTCGCCCAACTGGCGCAGTGCGGCCACATGGTCATCGAGCTGTACATCGGCGCCGTGCAGGAAGCTGCTGTCATGGAATGCCTTGTCGCGGCCGCCGGTGCCGCGGGCATCGATGCTGACCACCACGAAGCCGAGCTCGGCGAGGCTGGCGCGGGATACCGGGTTCTGCGCCGAGACCGCTTCGGCATAGGTGACCGGCGCATTGCTGATGAAAGCACCGCCGTACATCGCGTCGATCACCGGGAAGCTGCCGTCATCGCGATAGTCGCGGGGCAGGTAGATGGCGGCGAAGATCGGCGTGCGCCCGTCGGCGGCCAGCAGCCGCTCGCGCCGTGGCGGCCGCCAGCCAGCAGTGACGACCGCCTGCGCATCCGCAGCCTCCAGCACCATCACTTCGCGGCCATCGTCGCTGGCGCGCAGCACCGTGCGTGGCGGCTGCGCGAGGCTGGACACCGTATCCACCAGGTAGCCACCGCCGGGTGACAGCGCTTGCGGTGCACGTCCACCGAACAGCATGCCGGTGCCCGCATCAACCAGGTGGTCGTCGCCATCGGCGGCCAGGCGCTGCACCGCTCCGCCGTGCAGCGGTACCCGGTACAGGCCACGCACGTAGGGATCGCCGCCCTCGACACCGCCGGCACTGAAGTATGCCCAATCGCCTGCGCTGTCCACGCCGAGCAGGTCCCGCACCGCCCACCGGCCGCCGGTGAGCTGGCCCATCACCTTGCCGTCGGACAGGCGCACCCGGTACAGATGGCCCCAGCCATCGCGCTGCGAGAACCACACGGCGGTGTCCCGGCCGGGCAGGATTGCCACCGCTGGCCGGTTGTAGGAATACACGTTGAGCTGCAGGCGGGTATCACTGGACTCCTCCAGCACGGTGCGCAGCGCACCGCTGCCGGCGTCGATCTCTACCAGGCGCAGGCGCCGTGGCATGCCGAAGTGCGCCATCGCGGCGTACAACCGGCCACCGTCCCAGCCCAGGATGCCCGCCTCGCTCAGGATGTTCCAGCCCTCGGGCAGGGTGATGTCCTGCTGCCGGCCGCTGCGTACATCGACGATGTACAGGCTGTCGCGCACCTGCTGTGCATCGCCCAGTACCCCCAGCTTCACGGTGTGCACGCGTGGGCGCGCGCTGTTGGCCGGCGTGCTTTCCAGATAGGGGTAGTCCTGCAGCGCACGCTCGTCGTAGCGGATGCCGGCCACGTAGCGGCCATCCGGTGACCAGCTGACCGCAAACGGCCGCACCGGCATCCGGCCCTGGCGGCGCGGAATGCCGCGGAGGGTGAAGTCCGGCAGTACGCCATAACCATGACCGGGTTCGCCGCCGGTGGTCAGTGCCCGTGCTGCCGTTCCGGGCGACTGCAGCCACAGATTGTGGTCGCGCACCTGCAGCCAGGCATCGCCAGCGGGCGAAAGCAACGCATCTGCCGGCGGCATCGCATCCTGCGACGGCGCGCATTGCCAGCGCGGCCACCGGCAATCGATCGGCGCCTCGCCGCTGAATCGCAGGCGCAGGCCATCGTCGGTTGCCTGCACGCTGGCCAGTCGCAGGCGTGGCCCGCTGGCACCGAAGGGCGCCACCGCGCTGTCCAGTGCGGCGGGCTCGAACAGGACCTCGCCAGTGGCCTGTAGCGGGTCGACCAGTACCGCCTGGCGTCGACCGCGTGCATCCTCGCGCTCATACCAGAAGCGGCCATCGGCCAGCCAGTTCGGCACGACCGAGGCATTGCGCAATGCACCGCGCAGGTGGCTGTCGTGCACGCGCTCGGCGCGCTGGTAATCAGAAGGCTGCAGTGGCTGAGCCGATACAGTGGAACACCCGTCGATGAAGGCGAGGACGACAGCGCAGAGCGGGAACCGCAGCGGGGCAGGCACGTGCAAGGCAACCTCCTGTTGCAAGGGTCAGCGGAACTCGAATGCACGCGCGCCGCGCGCGTATGCCAGATACAGCCTGAATCAACCCAAAAAATTCAGCAATGCGAAGGCTGCTGTTTTCAGGGAGCGTTGTGGCGAATAACGGAGAATTTACATTCCCGATGCGATGGCGCCCTGGCGCTGCTGCACACCATAAGAAAGTAAAGGTGTACCCCCATGAAGAATTCGCTGATTGCTCTGGCCCTGGCCGCCGCCCTGCCGTTCACCGCCTCGGCTGCTGAGAACCTGTCCTACAACTACGCCGAAGCCGACTACGCCAAGACCGACAACGACGCGTTCAAGTCCGACGGTTGGGGTGTGAAGGGTTCGTACGGCTTCCTGCCGAACTTCCACGCTTTCGGTGAGTACAGCCGTCAGGAATTCGACCACACCAACGTCAAGCTGGACCAGTGGAAGATCGGTGCCGGCTACAACGTTGAAATCGCTCCGAGCACCGACTTCGTTGCCCGCGTTGCCTATCAGAAGCTCGACCAGAAGCATGGCCTGGACTTCAACGGCTACAGCGCTGAAGCCGGTATCCGCACTGCCTTCGGCGCCCACGCCGAGGTCTACGGCATGGTTGGCTACGAAGACTACGCCAAGAAGCACGGCGTGAATCCGGAAGGCCAGTGGTACGGCCGCCTGGGTGGCCAGGTCAAGCTGAACCAGAACTGGGGCCTGAACGGCGAACTGAAGATGAACCGCGACGGCGACAAGGAATACACCGTCGGCCCGCGCTTCAGCTGGTAACTGCTGTTCCGGCGCGCCTGCGCGCTGGAGGCGTCTCGACAGGCCCGGCTCTTGCCGGGCCTGTTGCGTTTGTGGCGGCGCGAAACAAAATGCCGTCTGACTGGTGGCGCACGCGGGCCGAGCATTGCAAGGAATTGGATTCCGCCGCTGCGGGCACCGGCCTACGGTGGATGTTCCATGTTGCCTGGACAGGCCGCGATGCCACCGACACTCCCGCCCCTGCGGCCTGATCGGCCACGACGCCTGGCGCTGCTGGATCCGCACCCGGTACTTCGGTTGGGCGTGGAAGTTCTGCTCCGCCAACACAGTGGTGTGCAGGTGCGCGTGAGCCTGTCCAACGAGGCGCACCTGCTGCAGCTGCTGGAGCGCAGCCCGAGGTGTGTCGACCTGCTGCTGATCGATGCGCTGCCGATGGGCGACCTGGGCGATGGATTGGCCCTGCTGCGCGTGCTGTCGCAGCGCTGGCCGGCGCTGCCGGTGCTGGTGCTCTCGGCGCACTGCAACGCCAGTACGGTGACCACCGCGATGCGAGCCGGCGCGCGCGGCTTCCTGTCCAAGTCGATGCCACCGGAGACGTTGCTGCGCGCCATTGACGTGGTCGCTCGCGGAGGGCGCTTCGTGCCACCGGAACTACGCGAGGAGCTGAAGCTGCCACGCACACGCCGGGTATCTGCACCGGTGCTGACGCCGCTGAGCCAGCGCGAGCGTGAAGTGCTCGGGTTGGTGCTGAAGGGCGTCAGCACCAGTGAAATGGCCCTGCGCTCAGGGCGCTCGGCCAGCACCATCAGCTCGCAGAAGACGTCGGCCTACCGCAAGCTCGGCATCCGCGGGGATGGTGACCTGTTCCGCTTCCGCCACCTGCTCGAATGCGGCTGAGCGGCCTTACTCGCCCTGGTACTGCTTCTCTTCCACCAGCGCCGAACCGGCCACGCGGTTGATCTCGTTCTTCACCTGCACGCGCTCGCCATTGGTGCCATAGACACCGCGTGCCAGCTGGATGAACGCATCGTCGAACTCCTGGGCCGCTTCCTTGTCGCGCAGCTGGTCCTGGATGTCCCACATGCGTTCGTTGATCGCCTTCAGCTGCTGCTTCAGCGCGTCCAATGCCGGCTGCGCCTGCAGCTGCTGCTGCAGCAAGGGCAACAGGCCATCCAGTTCGGTGCGCACGTTGGCCAGCTTGGCAGCATCGTCGATGCGCTCGGCCTTGATCTCGAGAATGGTGATCTTGTCGATCAGCTCGCCGATCGATACCGGGGTCAGGATGGCGTCCACGTGGTTGGTTCCTGGAAACAAGGCGCCATGATACCGCGCGGCTGGCACGTAGCCTCCATCCACGGGATTTACGCCGAATTTGCGCTGCAGGCCGGGCAGCGCCCTCGATCCGTTACGGCGGCGCCCCCGACACTGCCGTCCCGGCGGCGCGATCGCCTTCGACGAGGAACACAGTGCAGTGAACAGCAAGGAGACGATGGCGGCGCTGGTGGCCGCCCTGGCAGGGCTGCTCGGGATCGGCAGCGCGCAGGCACAGGTGCAGGCCAGTGGCAGTGCTGCATTGACCAGCGACTACGTGTGGCGTGGCAGCTCGCAGAGCGATGGCGACCCGGCGGTGCAGGCCGGCGCGAAGGTCTCGATCCCGTCGGGATGGTACGCCAGCGTGTGGGGTTCGAACGTTTCGTTCAAACCGGACAATGGCGCGCGCAGCGAGTTCGACCTGGTGGCCGGCTGGTCCGGCGCACTGGCGCCGGCCTGGAACCTGGATGCGAACCTGACCCGCTACGTGTACCCGGGCAGCGGCCGCACGCTGGACTGGACCGAACTCAACACCACGTTGACCTGGAAGCAGCGTGCCTGGCTGCAGGTCGCCCATTCCAGCGATGCACTGGCCGGTGGCCATCGCGGCACCTATGCCCAGCTGGGTGTGCGTGTGCCGCTGCACGAACGCGTCCGCCTGGAAGCGGCGGTGGGCCAGTACTGGCTGGCCACCGCGCAGGGCCCGGACTACCTGCATGGCCAGCTCAGTGCCATTGCCACGCTGGCCCCGGCATGGGAGCTGCGTGCCACCGTGCACGACACCGACAGTGCGGCCAAGCGCCTGTTCCCGGGTAACGCCGGTGGACGCTGGGAGCTGGCGCTGCAGGGCAGTTTCTAATTCGACGATGCCGCCTGGCGCGCACGCAGCGCGCCGGGCAGCCACAGCAGCAGGGCCAGCACGGCTACGGCGGCACCGGCCACGCAGACGCCGGTCCAGCCGAAGCGCTGGTAGACCTGTGCAGACAGCAGCGAGCCCAGCGAGCCGCCGATGAAATAGCCGGTCATGTAGCCGGCATTGAGGCGGTTGCGTGCCGCAGGCTGCAGCGCATAGATCAGGTTCTGGTTGCTGACATGCAGCAGCTGCGCGGCCAGGTCCAGCACCACCACGCCGACCAGCAGCGCCAGCAGCGAGTGGGCCGACAGCCCCAGTGGCAGCCACGACAGCAGCAACAGCGCCAGTGCAATGGCGGTGGCACGTCCGGTCTGGCCACGGTCGGACATGCGACCAGCCAGACCCGCCGCCAGCGTGCCGGCCGCACCGACCAGCCCGAACAGGCCGATGGTGGCGTCGCTGTAGGCGTACGGCGGTTGTGCCAGCAGGAATGCGAGCGGGGTCCAGAAGATCGCGAACATGGCGAAGCTGCAGGCTCCCAGCAGCGTGCGCTGGCGCAGCACCGGTTCCCGCACGAACAGCTCGCCGATGGAGCGCAGCAATGCGAAATAGCCAAGGCCGGCGCTGTGGTGGAATCGCGGCAGGCCGCGCTGCAATGCCAGTGCGGTCAGCACCAGGGTGGCAGCGGCGATCGCGTACACCAGGCGCCAGTCGCCCAGGCTGGAAAGCAGGCCGGCCACGGTGCGCGCCAGCAGGATGCCCAGCAGCAGGCCACTCATCAATGTTCCGACCACGCGGCCACGATGTTCCGGCGCGGCCAGCGTGGCGGCGAACGGCACCAGCACCTGGGCCACCACCGAAAACAGGCCGGTGATCGCGGTGCCCACCAGCAACCAGGTCAGCGACGGTGCGCAGGCACTGATCACCAGTCCGCCCGCCGACAGCAGGCTCATCACCACGATCAGGCGGCGGCGTTCGAACAGGTCACCCAGCGGCACCAGCAGGATCAAGCCGGCGGCATAGCTCAGCTGCGCGGCGGTAACCACCATGCCGACCTGGCCGAACCGCACGCCGAAGGCGTCGGCGATGGTGTGCAGCAGCGGTTGCGCGTAGTAGTTGCTGGCCACGGCCACGCCGGTGGCGACCGACATCAGCAGCACCTGCCAACGGTGCAGAGGGGGAAGGGATGGGCTCACGCGATGTTCCAGGAAGCGGGGGGCACAGTGTCCGCCTGCTGCGAGCATGATGGAAATGAATCATCATCATCCATGCCATCTGAAAACAAGATAGTTGTATGAACCTCAAGCAGCTCGAGTTCGCCGTGGCGCTGGCCGAGGAGGGCAATTTCACCCGTGCCGCCGAGCGCTGCCACGTGGTGCAGTCCGCGCTCAGCCACCAGATCGCCCATCTTGAACAGGAACTGGGTGCCACGCTGTTCGAGCGCCTGCCGCGCCAGGTGCGGGCCACCGCCGCCGGCGAGGCGTTGCTGGTGCACTCACGCCAGGTGCTGGCCAGCCTGCGCCACCTGCGCGCCGACGTGGCCGCCGTCAGTGGCGAAGTGCGTGGGTTGCTGGCCATCGGGCAGATTTCCTCGCTGACCGGAATCGACGTTGTGGCGATGCTGGCGGCCTTCCAGCGCGTGCACCCGCAGGTGGAGTTCCAGTTGCGCGTGGACAAGAGCGAGGACCTGATCGCGCAGGTACAGTCGCGCGCGCTGGATGTGGCACTGGTCGGCCTGGCGCCTTCGGCAGCGCTGGACGGTGTCTGCCATCAGGTGCTGCAGGAGGAGGATCTGGTGGCGGTACTGGCGCCATCGCACCGGCTGGCCGGGCGCAAGCGGCTGCCATTGGCCGCACTGCAGGATGAAGCACTGGTCGACTTCCCGCGCGGCACCGGCGCACGCCGGCAGACCGATGATGCTTTTGCCGCAGCCGGACTGCCGCACACGGTCCGTTTCGAGGTCAACCTGATGGAACTGGTCGAGCGCTTCGTCCGCCATGGGTTGGCGGTCGGCATCGTGCCGGCATTGATCGCCGATGGGTTTCAGGGCGTGGTGCAGATTCCGCTGCAGCCGACCCCGACCCGGCGCGTGCACCTGGTCTGGCAGCGCCTGCCGACACCAGCGGCGCGGGCGTTCGTCGACGCCGTGCTCAACCGCGCAGGCGCAGGCTCAGGCCCTTGAGGAAGTTGCGCAGCATCTGGTCCAGGCAACGCCGGTAGTTGGCGTGCCCGGGTTGGCGGAACAGCGCGCCCACTTCCGACTTGGAGACATTGAAACCTGCGCTGGCAAAGATCTCCATCAGGTCCACGTCGCGCAGCTGGAACGCCACGCGCAGCTTCTTCAGCACCAGGTTGTTGTCGATGAGGGTCTCCACTGCGCGCTGCGGCTGGCTCTCGTCGCGGCCACGCAGGTGCACGATCAGGCCGTCGAGGAAGTGCGCCAGCGCGCTGTCGTTCATCGCCTCGAAACCGGCTTCGTCCTCGCGGCGCAGCCAGGCCTTCACCTGCCCGGTATCCACGGCAAAGACCGGGTCGGCCATCTGGCACAGGGCGACCACGTGCTGGTCACCCAGGTCCAGGGAGTAGCGCACGCTGCGCAGGACATCATTGTTGATCATGGCCCAATTGTACCGGCCCCTGGCGTGTCACCGGACTGTCATCGAACTGCAGCATCGTGAGCACTCGTTCGCTGGGACCCTTGCATGCGCCGGTATCTGTTTTCCGCACTACTGCTCGCCGGCAGCTTCGCTGCCTTCGCCCAGGACCGCTTCGTACCCGTCGAGCGGCGCCTCAGTGCATCCCAACTGGCCGAGGTCGGGCTCAGCCCAGCGCAGTTGCAGGCGTTGAACCGGGTACTGCGCGAGGCAGAGAGCACGACCGCTGCGTCGACGGCAGCGGTGGCCCCGGTCGCTGCGCCGCTGCCTGCCAATGTGCCGGCACCGGCAGCAATGCATCTGGGCCTGGATGACGAACCGGTCAGTGCCCGTGTAGTCGGAGAGGTCGCAGGCTGGCAGCCCGGCACGCTGTTCACTCTTGATAACGGTCAGCAATGGCAGGTGATGAAGGGACAGATGAAGCTGCGCAAGGTGTTGCAGTCGCCGCAGATCGCCGTTGTTCCTGGAATTGCCGGGCGCTGGTTCCTGCAGGTCGACGAAGACCTGCCCAAGGCCAGAGTGTTTCGCGTGCGTTGAGCCGGGGGGACGGCTGGACGGCGGGCAACTCAGGACGGGCCGGGAATGCCAGAATGGGCGTCCGGTTTTTCCCCCCTGGAGTTGCCTGATGACCCGCACTGTCCTGATTACCGGCGCCACGTCCGGCTTCGGCGCCGCCGCCGTCCACCGCTTCGCCCAGGCCGGCTGGAAAGTGATCGCCACGGGCCGCCGCAGCGAACGCCTGCAGCCGCTGGTCGAGCGCTACGGCAAGGACGTGGTGCACGCCGCCGCCTTCGACATCCGCGATGCGGTGGCGATGGAGGCGGCCCTGCTGGCGCTGCCGCCGGCCTTTGGCGAGATCGACCTGCTGGTCAACAACGCTGGCCTGGCGCAGGGCACCGCGCCGGCACAGAGCGCCACGCTGTCGGACTGGACCACGATGATCGACACCAACATCACCGCGCTGGTGACCCTGACCCACCGGCTGCTGCCGCAGCTGGTGGAGCGCAAGGGCGCGATCATCAACATCTCGTCGGTGGCCGGCGTCTACCCGTACCCGGGTGGCAACGCCTACGGTGGCACCAAGGCCTTCGTCAGCCAGTTCTCGCTGGGCCTGCGTTCGGACCTGCACGGCACCGGCGTGCGCGTGACCACGATCGAGCCGGGCATGGCCGAAACCGAATTCACCGTGGTACGTACCCATGGCGACCAGAACGCCTCGGACAAGCTCTACAGCGGCGCCAACCCGATGACCGCCGAAGACATCGCCGAGCAGATCTTCTGGGTGGCCAGCCTGCCGCCGCACCTGAACATCAACCGGCTGGAGCTGATGCCGGTCAGCCAGTCGTTTGCCGGATTCCAGGTCGCCCGCGAGGGCTGACCTGCTTCGCGGGTCCTGTAGAGCCGAGCCTATGCTCGGCTTCGTCTGGATTCAGCCGAGCATGGCTCGGCTCTACAGAAACGAAAAAGCCGGGCACTGCCCGGCTTTTTCATTCACATCGGCAGGCTTACTGCGCCTTGATCGCCATCGCCTGCAGGCCGGTGCCATCCAGCTTCTGCTTGGCTTCGGACAACTCGCCGGCACTGCCGTACGGGCCCATGCGCACGCGGTACACGGTCTTGCCGTTGATCTGCGCCGACTCCACGCGTGCCGCCAGGCCCATCATGGCCAGCTTGGCCTTGGTGGCTTCGGCGTCACCGGAAGCCCCAAAGGCTCCTGCCTGCAGGATGTAGCGGGCGTTGTCGGCGGCCGCCGGTGCAGCTGCGGATGCCGGCGGTGCCGATGCGGCGGGCGCGCTTTCCGCGCGCGGCGCCGGAGTCGCGGCCGCCGTGCTGGCCGACGGGGTTGCCGCGGCCGGGCGCTCGCTCAGCGGTGCCGGCAACGGACGGTTGGTCGCGGTTACCGGCGCGGTGCTTGCGACGCTGGCCGTTGCGGTCGGTGCCGGCGTGGCCGTACTGGCCGGCGGTACCGGCTTGCCCTCCAGCGCGGCCTGCGCGCGCGACGCTTCGGCCTTGGCCCGGCGCTGATCCTCGGCGCGCGCGCTGGCGGCCAGTTCGGCGTCGGACATTTCCACTTCCTTGCCCGGCAGCAGGGTGTAGAAGTCGTACTGCGTCGCGGCGGGCTTCTCCGGTTCGGCCGGCTTCGGCGTGGCCGGCTGCGCGGCCGGCTGGCTGCCGACATCGCTGTCGGCATCAGCGACCGGGGCCGGCTGCGCGTTCGGGTTCGGCTGCGGACCGGCACGCAGGAAGCCATCGCCTTCGCCCTTGAACAGGTTCGGCGCCGCCAGGAACACCACGGCGGCGATCGCCACACCGGCCACCAGCCACACCCATCCGGGGGTGCCCTGGCTGCTGCTGTTGCGTCGTGCCTGGGTTTTGCCGCGTCGTGCTGCCATGTGTACTGCGTCTCCTGATGCTTACATTTTTTCCGGGGCACTCACGCCCAGGAGTTCGAGGCCGTTGGCCAGCACCTGGCGCGCCGCGCAGGCCAGGGTCAGCTTGGCGTTGCGATCGGTAGCGTCGTCCACCAGCACCGGCGTCCCGTGATACCACGTGTGGAAGGCATGCGCCAATTCACGCAGGTACTGCGCCACCAGGTGCGGCTCCAGCGCCACGCCGGCCGCTTCCACCACTTCCGGATACCGCGAGATCTCGTTCATCAGCACCAGCGAGGCATCGTCGGCCAGGCGGCCCAGATTGGCCAGGCCATTGCCCTGCTCGTACACAAGGCCCTTTTCCTGGGCCTGGCGCAGCAGGCTGCAGACGCGGGCGTGCGCGTACTGCACGTAGAACACCGGATTGTCGTTGCTCTGCTGGCGGGCCAGGTCGATGTCGAAGGTCAGCTGCGAATCGGGCTTGCGCGCGATCAGGAACCAGCGGGTCGCATCGCGGCCGGCCTCCTCGATCAGGTCGCGCAGGGTGAAATAGCTGCCGGCACGCTTGGACAGCTTCACTTCCTCGCCGCCGCGCATGACGGTGACCATCTGGTGCAGCACGTATTCCGGCCAGCCCTGCGGGATGCCCACTTCCAGCGCCTGCAGGCCGGCGCGTACGCGCGCCAGCGAGCCGTGGTGATCGGCACCCAGTTCGGTGATCGCGCGCTCGTAGCCGCGCTGCCACTTGGACAGGTGGTAGGCCACGTCCGGTACGAAGTAGGTGAAGGTGCCGTCGGACTTGCGCATCACGCGGTCCTTGTCGTCACCGAAATCGGTGCTGCGCAGCCACAGCGCGCCGCCTTCCTCGTAGGTGTGCCCGGAGGCCTGCAGCTTGGCCACGGCCTCGGCGACCTTGCCATCGGCGTACAGCGAGCTTTCCAGGAAGTAGATGTCGAAGTCGACGCCGAAGGCGGCCAGGTCCAGGTTCTGCTCGTTGCGCAGGTAGGCCACGGCGAAGCGACGGATCGCCTGCATGTCGTCCGGGTCCTTGGCGCCGACCACCAGCGTGCCTTCCAGGTCAACGCTGGCGCCGGCCATGTAGGCGCGGGCAACATCGGCGATGTACTCACCGCGGTAGCCGCCTTCCGGCCAGCCTTCCTGGTCCGGCGCAATGCCCTTCACGCGGGCCTGCACCGACAGCGCCAGGTTCTCGATCTGCACGCCGGCGTCGTTGTAGTAGAACTCGCGCTTGGCGTTCCAGCCGTTGGCATCGAGCACGCGGGCCACGCAGTCGCCGATCGCCGCCGCGCGGCCATGGCCGACATGCAGCGGGCCGGTCGGGTTGGCCGACACGTACTCCACGCCCACCGTGCGGCCATTGCCGGACAGGTTGCGGCCGTAGTCGTGGGCTTCCTTGATGACCGACGCGGCTTCGCGCTGGTACGCAGCCGGAGCCAGGTGGAAGTTGATGAAGCCGGGGCCGGCGATCTCGACCTTGCTGACGTCCTCGCTGCGCGGAAGCGCCTCGACCAGCGCCTGAGCCAGTGCGCGCGGATTGCTGCGCGCGGCCTTGGCCAGCAGCATCGCGGCGTTGGTGGCGAAGTCGCCATGGTCACGGGTCTTCGGGCGCTCGACCACGAAGTCCGGCGGCAGGGAGTCGGCGGGCAGGGTGCCATTGGCGCGCAAGGCTTCGATGCCTTGGCTGATCAGGGCGCGGAGGAGATTTTTCACGAGGCCTGCTGTGAGAATGAGCGGCGGAATCGCCCATTTTAGCGCAGATACCCGCGCCCACGCTGACCAGAACATGCCTGTGGGGGGTACCTGCCCGGCCCTGGTCAGGCCCGCTCAGCCGAACAGGCGTGGCTGGGGCGGGGACAGCAGGCCCCGTTCAGCAAACGAAACGGGGCGGCCTTCGCCGACCACGAAGTGGTCCAGCAGGCGTACGTCCACCAGTGCCAGCGCCTGCTGCAGTTCATCGGTGATCCGGGTATCGGCGCCGGAGGGTTCCGGGTCGCCGGAGGGGTGGTTGTGGCTGAGGATCACCGCTGCCGCATTGTGCAGCAGGGCTCGCCGCACCACCTCGCGGGGGTAGACCGGGGCGGCATTGATGGTGCCCTGGAACAGTTCCTCGCAGGCGATCAGCCGGTGGCGGTTGTCCAGGAACAGCGCCATGAAGATCTCGCGGGCCTGGCCGCGCAGGCGGTGCTGCAGGTAGCGGCCGACTGCGGCTGGGTTGTTGCCGACCGCCTCGCCCTGCTGAAGCTCGGCGGCCAGGTAGCGATGGGCCAGTTCCAGGCCGGCGGCCAGGGCACAGCTTCGTGCCGGCCCCAGCCCCGGCAACCGGGCCAGCTCGCGGGCCGGGCGGTCCAGCAGCACGCGCAGGGGGCCATGCGCCTGCAACAGGTCGCGGGCGGTCTGCACCGCGTCGCGTCCACCGAAGCCAGAGCCGAGGAACAGCGCCAGCAGCTCTGCGTCGGACAACGTGGCGGGGCCGCGGGCGATCAGCTTCTCGCGGGGACGTTCCTGCTCGGGCCAGTCATGGATGGGCATGCCTGCATCATCGCCAGCGCGGGTGATGCGTCCCATCAGGGCAGGGCGCACGCCCGGGTAGGCTGTTGCCTCAGTCGCGTCGCGACTGCAGATAGGCGAACAGCTCCTGGTTGTTCTGCAGCCCCAGCTTGCGCTTGGCTTCGGCCTTCTGCCGGCTGATCGTTTTCGGGCTGCGGCCGCAGTGGACGGCGATGGCGTTCACTTTCAGCCCGGCGGCCAACAGGTCCAGCACTTCCTGTTCGCGGGCCGACAGCGCCGCCGGTTCACGCGCGAACATCAGGTCGCGCGCCTGCAGGTGATGGCGCAACTGCTGCGAGACGAACACCTGCCCGGCCATGGCTGCGTTCAGGGCCTGCGGCAACTCGCCGAAATCGGCGCACTTGTCGACCAGGCCACTGACACCTTCACGCAGCAGGCCATCGAGCAGGCCGGGGTGACGGGCGCCGGTGAGCACCACCACGGGCAGGCCCGGGTGGCGTGCGCGCAGCTCAGCGATCAGTTCCGGGCCATCCGGGCCGGTACCCGGCATGGAGAGGTCGGTCAGCACCGCGTCGCAGCCGTGGTGCACGACCAGCTGCAGCAGCTGGGCGCCGTCACGCGCGCTGCCGACGACCTCCATCAGATGGGTCTGCAGCACGATGCGGATGCCGTGCAGGACGACGGGATGGTCGTCGGCGATGATGATGCGCGGGTGCACGCGGGATCCTCGAAAAGCGAAGCGGCACACCAGCGGTGGCCACTGACGATTCTGCAAACGTGGCCGGCCTACAGGTATAGGAAAGTTCCGAATCGCGGTGTCTTGAACCCCGGAAGCGTTGTGGTGCAAGTCCCATCTGCTGATAGCCGCCCGCTATGTGCGCTGTGCACCGGGACATTACCGACCATCGGGTAAGCTAATGCCCTCGTTTGCACAGGAATTCCAGGTGGCTGACTCCCCCAACGCTTCCCCCGCGCCGGCCCGCGCGCTGGAAGGCCAGAAACTGCTGTTGTGCGTCGGAGGCGGGATCGCGGCCTACAAGGCCCTGGAGCTGGTGCGGCGCCTGCGCGATGCCGGTGCCCAGGTGCAGGTGGCGATGACCGCCGGTGCCCAGCAGTTCGTCACTCCGCTCAGCTTCCAGGCCCTGTCCGGGCAGCCGACCCGCACCACGCTGTGGGACAGCGCCGCCGAGCAGGCCATGGGCCACATCGAGCTGGCCCGCTGGGCCGACCGCATCGTGGTCGCGCCGGGTACCGCCGATCTGCTGGCGCGGCTGGCCCAGGGCCATGCCGATGACCTGGTCAGCACCCTGTGTCTGGCCAGCACCGCACCGCTGACGATCTGCCCGGCAATGAACCACCGGATGTGGCTGCATCCGGCTACCCAGGCCAACATCGCCCTGCTGCGCCAGCGCGGTGCGCAGGTGATCGGCCCGGTCGATGGCCCGCTGGCCGAAGGTGAATCCGGCCCCGGTCGGCTGGCCGAACCGGGCGACATCGTGGCCGCGCTGGCGACCAATGGCGGGGTCGTTGCGACGGTTGCCGCGCCGGAAACCCGTGCCCTGCAGGGGATGCGCCTGCTGATCAGTGCCGGCCCGACCTACGAAGACATCGATCCGGTGCGCTACGTCGGCAACCGCAGCAGCGGCAAGATGGGCTTCGCCCTGGCCGCCGCCGCCGCCGCGCTGGGCGCGCAGGTGGTGCTGGTCAGTGGCCCGGTACAGCTGCCGACGCCGCCGGGCGTGCAGCGCATCGATGTGCGCTCGGCCGCGCAGATGCGCGATGCCGTACTGAAGTCGCTGCCCGCCGACATCTATATCGGTGCCGCCGCAGTGTCCGACTACACCCCGCGCCAGGTCGCCGCGCAGAAGCTGAAGAAGACCGCCGACAGCCAGTCGCTGGTGATCGAGCTGGTGCGCACGCCGGACATCCTGGCCGAAGTCGCCGCGCAGACGCAGTCGCTGAAGCTGGTGGTCGGCTTTGCCGCCGAGACCCATGACGTGGAGAAATATGCTCGCGGCAAGCTGATCGACAAGCGCCTGGACCTGGTGATCGCCAACCAGGTCGGCATCAGTGGCGGTGGTTTCGAGAGCGACAACAATGCCGCCACGGCCTTCTGGCAGGACGGTGAACAGGTATTCCCGGCCACCTCCAAGCGCGAACTGGCCGAACAACTGCTGGCGCTGATCGCGCGGAGACTCCAGGCATGACCCAGGCATCCCTTTCCCAACCGCTGCAGGTCAAGCTGCTCGATCCGCGCTTCGGCGACAGCTGGCCGCTGCCGGCCTACGCCACCGAAGCCAGCGCCGGCATGGACCTGCGCGCGGCGCTGGATACCGCGCTGACCCTGCAGCCGGGCGACACCGCGCTGGTGCCCAGCGGCCTGGCCATCCACATTGCCGACCCGAACCTGTGCGCGGTGATCCTGCCGCGTTCGGGGCTGGGCCATCGGCACGGCATCGTGCTGGGCAATGGCACCGGCCTGATCGATGCCGACTACCAGGGGCCGCTGCTGATCAGCGTCTGGAACCGTGGCCGCGAGGCCTTCACCATCGAGCCCGGCGATCGCATCGCGCAGCTGGTGGTGGTTCCGATTGCCCGCGTCAGCCTGCAGGTGGTGGATACTTTCACCGACAGCGTGCGGGGCACGGGTGGATTCGGCCATACCGGGGTGCGTTGACAGGGGACATCGATGAGCGGCATCGGGGAAGGACAGCGGGGACGGTCGTTGGGTCGCAGTGCACCACTACTGGGGGTGCTGCTGATCCTGCTGGCCGGCTGGTTCGGATGGAGCGCGGTGCAGCAATGGCGGCAGGAGGCCAACGGCCAGGCGCTGGAAGAAGCGCGCGACCAGGCCGTGCAGGGCCTGCAGCAGGCCGCTGCAGGCCAGTTGCAGCAGCTGCAGCAGCAGTTGAAGAACGATCGCGTGCAGCAGGCGCTGCAGGCCGGCGATGCCGCTGCAGCGGCGCTGGCCGTGCGCGAGAGCTGGACCGGGGTTGAGCAGGTCGAGGTGCTGACGGCCGATCTGGCCAACGCCTATGCCGATCCGGCCACCTTCGGGTATGCACGCCTGGCCCTGCTGGAAGCGGCGGTGGCTGAGGGCAAACCCAGCCTGCGCGTCGTCCGCGATGGTGGCGGCGTTCGCCTGGGCCTGGCTGCGCCAGTGCAGCTGGGCAGCCTGGGGCCGGCCGTGATCTATGTCCGCCAGCCGCTGCTGCGGCTGACCTCGCCGCTGGACCAGGTGCGTGCGCCGTCCGCAGGCTTCCTTGGCCTGCGCCAGGGTGGCTTCGATCTGGTCACCCAGGGCGACGTGGGCCTGTCCGAAAGTGCGGAAGCCCTGGCGCGCCCGGTTGCAGGCACGCCGCTGCGGCTGGTCGCGTCGGTGCCGAATGTCGACGCCGGTCCGCTCGGCCTGGGCGCGCTGGCCAGCGCCATTGTGGCGTTGCTGCTGGCGTTCATTGCCGTGTTGCTGGTGGTGGGACGTGACCGACTGCCGAAGTCGCTGCCCTTGCCGCGCCGCGCCGCAGCGTCCGAGGCCGACCATGGCCCGACCCTGAGCGAGAGCCTGCAGCAGGCGCCGCCACCCGAGGCCGCTGTGACCGACAGTGGCGATGCCGCGCCACCGCCGCCACCGCCAGTGCCCGCTGAAGAGCTGGCCGCCGGCATCTTCCGTGCTTATGACATCCGCGGCGTGGTGGGCAGTGAACTGACACCGAAGACCGCGGCGCTGATCGGCCAGGCCATCGGCACCGTGGCACTGGAGCAGGGCCTGCGCGAGGTGGTGATCGGTCGCGATGGCCGCCTGTCCGGACCCGAGCTGACGGCTGGGCTGGCCGAGGGCCTGCGCCGTGCCGGCTGCGCGGTGATCGACATCGGCCTGGCGCCCACCCCGCTGGTGTACTACGCCGCCTTCCATCTGCGTACCGGCACCTGCGTGGCAGTCACCGGCAGCCACAATCCGCCCGAGTACAACGGCTTCAAGGTGGTCATTGGCGGAGAGACGCTGTCCGGCGATGCCATCACCGATCTCTACCAGCGCATCGTCGAGGGCCGCCTGGTGCAGGCCGCTGAGCCCGGTGACTACCAGCAGCGCGATGTCAGTGCCGACTACATCCAGCGCATCGCCGATGACGTGCAGCTGGACCGTCCGCTGAAGGTCGTGGCCGATGCCGGCAATGGCGTGGCCGGCGCACTGGCGCCGCAGCTGCTGGAAGCGATCGGCGCCGACGTCATTCCGCTGTACTGCGATGTCGACGGCACCTTCCCCAACCATCATCCCGACCCGAGCGAACCGGCCAACCTGGAAGACCTGGTGCAGACGGTCAAGCGCTTTGGCGCCGATCTCGGCGTTGCCTTCGATGGCGACGGCGACCGGCTGGGCGTGGTGACCGGCGAAGGCCGGATCATCTACGCCGATCGCCTGCTGATGCTGTTTGCTGCCGATGTGTTGATGCGCAATCCGGGCGCGATGGTAATCTACGACGTGAAGTGCACCGGCAAGCTGTCCGACCACGTGTTGCGCAACGGTGGCAGCCCGCTGATGTGGAAGACCGGGCATTCGCTGATGAAGGCGAAGATGCGCGAGACCGATGCCGAGCTGGCCGGCGAGATGAGCGGCCACTTCTTCTTCAAGGAACGCTGGTTCGGTTTCGACGACGGTCTGTACGCCGCTGCGCGATTGCTGGAGATCCTGGCCCAGCGCGAGGAAACGCCGGGCGAGGTGCTGGGCGAGCTGCCGGAAATGGTCGCCACGCCGGAGCTGAAGGTACCGGTGGCCGACGGGACGCCGCATGCCCTGGTGGCGATGCTGGTGGCGGCGGCGCAGTCCCCGGACAACCCGTATGTGGGTGGCCGCCTGTCGACCATCGACGGGCTGCGCGTGGACTTCGCCGATGGCTGGGGCCTGGTGCGTGCCTCCAATACCACGCCGGTGCTGGTGCTGCGCTTCGAAGGCAACGACGAGGCCGCACTGGAACGCATCCAGGCCCTGTTCCGCAGCCAGCTGCAACCAGTGCTGGGCGACACCCCGCTGGGGTTCTGACCCCTTTGGAAGCTGCAGCAGAATGGGTAGTGCCGGCCGCTGGCCGGCAAGCCCATGAACCTCACACACCCTGCAGTTGCCGGCCAGCGGCCGGCACTACCCCTTGAACCGCAACCCCACGCCCGGCTCGGTGAACAGGTAGCGCGAATCCAGCGCCGAATCGCCCAGCTTGTGCCGCAGCTTGCCGACCAGGATGCGAAGGTAGTGGGTGTCGTGCTGGTGGGTCGGCCCCCAGATCTCCTGCAGGATCTGCGGCTGGGTCACCACCCGTCCGGCATTGCGCAGCAGCAGCGACAGCAGCGCGTATTCCTTGCGGGTCAACGCCACCGGCTCACCCTGCAGGGCGACTTCGCGACGCACCAGGTCCACGTGCAGGTGGCCATCGTCGAACACCGGCGGTGTGCCATCGGTCGGCACGCTGCGCGTGCGCAGCAGCGCCCGCACGCGCGCCATCAGTTCCTGCGTGCCGAACGGCTTGGTCACGTAGTCGTTGGCGCCGGTATCCAGTGCGCGCACCTTCTCGGCTTCGCCGGCGCGCACGGTCAGCATGATCACCGGCACCTGGCTCCACTGGCGCAGCTGTTCCAGGACCTCGTGGCCTTCCATGTCCGGCAGGCCGATATCCAGGATCACCAGGTCCATGTCCTCGCTGGCGGCCAGCTGCAGGCCTTCCTGGCCGGTGGCGGCCTGCCGCACCTGGTAGCCCTGCGCGCGCAGGCTGATGTCCAGGAACCGGCGGATCTGGGTTTCATCATCGATCACCAGCACGCGTGCGGCCGGCACGCTGGCATCAATCGGGGTCGGGCTCATCGTGGGAGGCTGGCTTGAGCAGGGGCAGGGTGATGCGGATCAGGGTACCGCGACCGTCGCGTCCGGGCAGCGCCTGCACGCTGCCGCCATGTGCGCCGATCATGCCCTGGCAGATGGTCAGGCCCAGGCCGGTGCCGTGGCGGCCTCGGTCACCGCGCTCGACGCTGTAGAACATGTCGAAGATGCGCGCGCGCTCGTCATCGGGAATGCCGGGGCCGGCGTCGATCACGTCGATGCGCAGCTGGCCGTCCAGCTCGCGCGCCTGTACCTGCACGGCGGCGTCGGGCGGCGAGAACTTGGCCGCGTTCTCCATCACGTTGAACACGGCCTGTTCGACCAGCGCCGGGTGCACCCAGATCGGTGCCAGCGTGGCTGGAATGTCCAGCTCCAGCCGCACCTTTGGCTGGTAGCGCTGCAGGCGCCGTGCTGCCGAGCCGATCAGCTCGTCCACGCCGATCCAGTCGCGGTTGATCTTCAGCCCTTCGTGGCCGAGCCGGGTCATGTCCAGCAGGTTCTGGATGTAGCGGTCCAGCCGTTCGCCCTCGACCAGGATGGTGTCCAGCAGGGCGCGGCGATCAGCGGTATCCATCGCTGCACCGTAGCTGGCCAGGCTGTCGGCCGACCCGATCATCGCCGCCAGCGGCGAGCGCAGGTCGTGCGACACCGAGGAGAGCAGGGCCGAGCGCAGCCGCTCGGTCTCGTTGCTGACGTGCGCCTGCTCCAGTTCCGCCACCAGCCGCGTGCGCAGCGCGGCCTGGGCGATGTCATCGACCATCGCTTCGGCCAGCTGCCGCTGCTCGGGCAGCAGGCGCGCCTGTGCGCCGGGCAGGTACAGGCCGGCCACGCCGATCGCACGGTCTTCGCCGTCCAGCAGCGGCAGGAACCACCATTGCGCGCCGGCCAGGGTATCGGTGAAACGCCCGCTGGGCTGGCCGTGGCGCAGCGCCCAGTCGGCGGCAGCCAGGTCGGTATCGCCGGGCTGGCTGCGGCCGCCGGCGGCGGTATCGGTGCCGATCCGCAGCCACGCCGGCACGTCCAGGGCCTGCTCCAGCGCATGGCGGCCCGCCTGTGCCACCTCGCCGTTGCCGGCCGCACTGGCCAGCTGGCGTCCCAGCTGCTGGCGCGCGCGCGCATGGCGGTTGGCCGCACGCAGCGCGATGACCTGCATGCGCAGGCGCGAGGCCAGGCGCCCGGCCACCAGTGCCGCGGCCAGGAACAGGAAAACGGTGATCACGCCCTGGCGTGCACCGATGGCGAAGGTGAAGCGCGGCGCGATGAACAGGAAGTTGTAGGCGAGGAAACACAGGATCGCGGCCATCACCGCCACGCTGGCGCGCGTGCGTGCAGCCACCAGTACCACCGCGACGATGAACACCATCGACAGGTCGGCCATGCCCACCCAGTGTTCGGCCAGCCACGCCACCGCACAGGCCAATGCGGTCGCGATCAGGGCTTGTGCAGGCTCGTAGCTGATGCCGCGCATCGGCGGCAGCAGGCTCTCGCGGCGCGAGCGTGCGCGTGCCTGCGGCGTGCTGATGATGGTGATCTCGTAATGCGCGCCACGCTGGATCAGCTGCTGGGTCAGGGTGCGGTTGAACATCCGTGCCAGTGGACGTTCGCGGGTACGGCCCAGCACCAGGGTCGACACGCCGTTGTGTGCGGCGTGGTCGAGCAGGGCATCGGCAATGCTCGATCCATGCAGCAGTTCGGCGTCGCCGCCCAGCCGCCTTGCCAGCGCAAAGGCCGCATCGATCTCGCGCCGGGTCGCCTCGTCCTGGCGCCGGCCCTGCACGGTCACCACCGTCCACGGTGCGTCGCGGCGCTCTGCGATGCGCCGCGCCACCCGCACCAGGTATTCGCTCTGGCCGCCCCCGTCGATGGCCACCAGAACGCCGCGACGCAGGGGCAGATTGCCTTCGCCACGCGCGGCGCGGGTTTCGCGCAGGCTGCTGTCGACGCGGTCGGCGGCTTCCTGCATCGCCAGTTCGCGCAGCGCGGTCAGGTTGGCCGGCGAGAAGAACGCCTGCAGGGCCTGCGCGGCCTGTTCCGGCACATAGACCTTGCCCTGCTGCAGGCGCGCGATCAGTTCGCGCGGCGGCAGATCGACCAGCACGATGTCGTGCAGGCGGTCGAGCACGCCGTCGGGCACGGTCTCGCTGACCCGCACGCCGGTGATCCGCATCACCACGTCGTTGAGACTTTCCAGATGCTGGATGTTGACCGTGGTCCAGACATCGATGCCGGCGTCCAGCAGCTCCATCACATCCTGCCAGCGCCGCTCGTGACGGCTGCCCGGTGCATTGCGATGGGCCAGTTCGTCCACCAGCACCAGCGCTGGATGCCGTGCCAGCACGGCGTCCAGGTCCATCTCCTGCAGGGCATGGCCGTGATAGGCCACGTCCTTCAGCGGCAGCTGCGGCAGGCCCTCCAGCAACGCCTGGGTATCGGTGCGTCCATGGGTTTCCACCAGGCCCACCACCAGGTCGACGCCGCGGCGCAGCTGTTCCTGCGCGCGGGTCAGCATGGCGTAGGTCTTGCCCACGCCCGGCGCCGCACCGAGGAACACGGTCAGCTTGCCGCCGGCTTCGCGTTGCAGGCCTTCAACCAGGGCATCGGCCTGGCGGGTACGTGCATCAGTCATGGGGGCCGCTGTCATGGCCACCATTGTGCGCGCAGCAGGTGCAGCCCAGCATCACGGCGTCTTGGCCGCATGGTCCAGCGCGAAGTTCAGCGTCACCACGTTCACCCGTGGCTGCCCGAACAGGCCCCACTGGCGCCCTTCGGTATGCGCCTGCACCAGTGCCTGCACGCGCTCCACCGGCAGGCCACGGGCACGCGCCACGCGTGCTACCTGCAGCTGCGCCGCCGCCGGCGACAGCTGCGGATCCAGTCCGCCGGCGGACTGGGTGACCAGGTCCGCAGGCACCTGCGCCGGGGCAACGCCTTCGCGTGCGGCCACCGCAGCGGTGCTGGCGGCGACGCGCTCGGCCAGCGTGGGGTTGCTGCGCGCCAGGTTGGAACCGGCCGCGGCCATCGGGTCGTAGTTGGCCGCCGACGGACGCGCCTGGAAGTAGCCATCACCGGTGAACGGCTGCGCCAGCCACGCCGAGCCGCGCACCTGGCCGTTGCCGTCGCGCAGCAGGCTGCCCTCGGCCTGGGTCGGGTAGGCCAGGCCGGCGAAGCCGGTGGCGATGCCGGCGTAGACCGCGCCGGCCAGCAGCAGGGTGGCCAGGCCCAGGCCGATCGCCGGGCGCCAGCTTGCGCCATCCTGCAGGCTCGCCACGCGGGCCTCGGCTTTCGCTTCGCGGGGCAGGGAGGTGGAGGTGGAAACAGAACGGTTCATGCGCCGAATACCAGGACAAGAAGGAGGTCGATCGCCTTGATCGCCGCGAACGGCAGCAGTACGCCGCCGAGGCCGTATACCAGCATGTTCCGGCGCAGCAGTGCGGTGGCGGTGGCCGGGCGGAAGCGCACGCCACGCAGGGCGAGCGGGATCAGCGCGGGAATCACCAGGGCGTTGAAGATCAGCGCCGCCAGCACCGCGTTGCGCGGGCTCGACAGCTGCATCACGTTCAGTGCGGCCATGGTCGGAACGGCCGCGGCGAACAGCGCCGGCAGGATCGCGAAGTACTTGGACACGTCGTTGGCCAGCGAGAAGGTGGTCAGCGCGCCGCGGGTGATCAGCTGCTGCTTGCCCACTTCCACCACCGACAGCAGCTTGGCCGGGTCCGAATCGAGGTCGACCATGTTGCCGGCCTCCTTCGCCGCCTGCGTGCCGGAGTTCATCGCCAGGCCGATGTCGGCCTGGGCCAGCGCGGGAGCATCGTTGGTGCCATCGCCCACCATCGCCACCAGGCGGCCACCGGCCTGTTCCTGGCGGATGCGTGCCAGCTTGTCTTCCGGACGGGCCTCGGCGATGTAGTCATCGACGCCGGCTTCGGCAGCGATGGCAGCGGCGGTCAGCGGGTTGTCGCCGGTGATCATCACCGTGCGGATGCCCATCGCCCGCAGCTGTGCGAACTTCTCGCGCATGCCGTGCTTGACCACGTCCGACAGCTCGATCACGCCCAGCACGTGGCGACCCTCGGCCACCACCAGCGGGGTGGCGCCATTGCGCGCGACCTGCTCGACGCGCCCGGCCAGTTCCGCCGGCACGTTGCCGCCCAGCGCCTGGACGTGGGCACGGATCGCATCGGCGGCGCCCTTGCGGATCTGCCGCCCATGTTCCAGATCCACGCCGGACATGCGGGTCTGGGCACTGAAGGCCAGGTAGTCGGCACGGTCCGGCTCGGCGGTGGCGCAGCCCTGTTCGCGCGCCAGGCGCACGATCGACTTGCCTTCCGGGGTCGGGTCGGCCAGCGAGGACAGCAGTGCCGCCTCGCGCAGCTGGCTGGCATCGATGCCGGCCAGCGGATGGAAGTGGCTGGCCTGGCGGTCGCCGTAGGTGATGGTGCCGGTCTTGTCCAGCAGCAGCACGTCGACGTCGCCGGCCACTTCCACCGCCTTGCCCGACTTGGCCAGTACGTTCGCGGCCAGCGCACGGTTCATGCCGGCGATGCCGATGGCCGGCAGCAGGCCGCCAATGGTGGTCGGGATCAGGCACACCAGCAGCGCGATCAGCAGCAGCGGATCGACCTTGACGCCGACGGCTGCACCAATGGCCGGCAACGTGGCCACCACCACCAGGAAGGTCAGCGTCATCGCCGCCAGCAGCAGGGTCAGCGCGATCTCGTTGGGGGTCTTCTGGCGGTTGGCACCTTCCACCAGCGCGATCATCCGGTCCAGGAAGCTGTGGCCCGGCTCGGCGGTCACCCGCACGATGATCTGGTCGGAAAGCACCTTGGTGCCACCGATCACACCGGAACGGTCGGTACCTGCCTCGCGCAGCACCGGTGCCGATTCGCCGGTCACCGCCGCTTCGTTGATGGTGGCCAGGCCCTGCACGATCTCGCCATCGGCCGGCACCAGCTCACCAGCACTGACGATCACATGGTCGCCCGGGCGCAGTTCGGCGGCAGGTACCTGGGTTTCCGCAGCCCCCGGCTGCGGCGCGGCCAGGCGGCGTGCCACCAGGTCCTGGCGGGCACGGCGCAGTGACGCGGCCTGGCCACGGCCACGCGCCTCGGCCACTGCTTCGGCGAAATTGCCGAACAACACGGTCACCAGCAGGATCGCGGTCACTGCCAGGCCGAAGCCCAGCGGCGCATTGCCGGTCAGTGTGACGATGGCCGCGACGATCGTGCCAGCCATCACCACCGCCATCACCGGGCTGCGCACCAGGTGCACCGGCGAGAGCTTGCGTACTGCTTCGACCAGCGCACGGCGCAGGCCGGCGCCATCAAGCAGCGCAGGGCGCGGGGCAAGGGAACTACGGGTGGAACTTGCGTGGGTACTCATCGGGGTGTCCTTAGTGCAGTCCCAGGCTGAGGTGGTCGGCGATCGGGCCGAGTACCAGCGCCGGCATGAACTGCAGCACGGTCAGGATGACGATCACCGAGACCAGGGTCAGGGCGAAGGTCGGGGTTTCGATCTGCAGGCTGCCGGCAGACTCCGGCGCCTGGCGCTTGGCGGCCAGCTGTGCGGCCACCACCAGCGGGATGATCAGCAGCGGGAAGCGGCCCAGCAGCAGCACCAGCGAGCAGCTCAGGTTCCACCACAGCGTGGCGTCGCCCAGCCCCTCGAAGCCCGAGCCGTTGTTGGCGTAGGCCGAGACGTACTCGTAGAACACCTGGCTGATGCCATGGAAGCCCGGGTTGGAGGTAGCGGCCAGCCCGGGCACGGCCAGGGTGATCGCGGTGAACACCAGCAGGGTGATCGGCTGCAGCAGCACCAGCAGGGCCAGCAGGCGTACCTGTGGCGTCTCCAGCTTGCGGCCGAACAGTTCCGGCGTACGTCCGGTCATCAACCCGGCCAGGAACACGCCCAGCAGCAGGTACACGATGAACTGCTGCAGGCCACAGCCGATGCCGCCCCAGATCGCGCTGACCAGCATGTTGACCATCGCGATGCCGCCACTCAGCGGCGCCAGCGAGTCATGCATGCCGTTGACCGACCCGTTGGAGACCTGGGTGGTCACCGCCGCCCACAGCGCCGTGCCGTCGGCGCCGAAGCGCACCTCCTTGCCTTCCATCAGCAGCGGCGTGGCGGCGCTGGCACTGTGCCCTTCGCTCCACACCATCGCGCCGGTGGACAGCAGCGACATGCCCAGCATGCAGCTGAACACCAGGGCGCCGAACCGGCGCCGGCCGGTGAACGCACCGATCATGAAGATCACCGCCATCGGCACCAGCAGGATGCCGACGATCTCCAGCGCGTTCGACAGCGGGGTCGGGTTCTCCAGCGGGAAGCTGCTGTTCGGGCCGTACCAGCCGCCACCGTTGGCGCCCAGCTGCTTGGCCGCGACCATCGCCGCCACCGGACCCAGCGGCAGTTTCTGTCCGGTCATGCCGGCGCTGGCATCGATCGGCGTGGCCTGCGGGCCACCGGCCATCGTCGACGGCACGCCCTGGCTGGTCAGCAGCAGGGTCCACACCAGGCACAGCGGCAACAGGAAGCGCACGCACAGGCGCACCACGTCCACGTAGTAGTTGCCCACCGCCACCTGGCGGTCGTCGCCGGCACCGGTGGCCGCCGCAGCCTGCGGCGCACGCGAGAACAACGCGCGCAGCGTGGCCACAGCCAGCGCCAGGCCCATCATCGGTGTCACCACCTGCAGGCCGGTGATGCCGGTCATCTGTGAGAGGTAGGACAGCTGGGCCTGGCCCGAATAGTGCTGCTGGTTGGTGTTGGTCAGGAACGAGATCATCGTGTGCAGCGCGGTGTCCCAGCGCATGTTCGGGATCTGGTCCGGGTTCAACGGCAACCAGGCCTGGGTCATGAACACCGCCTGGGTCAGTACGGCGATCACTACGTTGCTCAGCACGAAGGCCAGCACGTAGCCGCGCCAGGACATCGCGCGCGAGGGATCGACGCCGAACACCTTGTACAACGGCCTTTCGATCCAGTTGAACAGCACGTCGGCCTTCATCGGCGTGCCGCGCATCACGCGCGCCAGGTACAGGCCCAGCGGCCACGCCAGCAACAGGCTGGCGGCAATAATCACAAGCATCTCGGTCATGGCAGGCTCCGCTCAGAACGACTCGGGCCGCAGCACGACAAAAAGGAGATAGGCGGCGGCGACCAGCACCAGCACGCCACACAACAACGACAGCCAGGGGGACATTGCAATAGCGTCCTGGTGGAACCCCTCCACCTCAGGCCGTCATCGTCGTCCTGCCGCCCATAAACGCACTACGCGCCGGATCGTGCCGACGCGTAAAGAGTGCATAAATTCCGTGGGCCAAGCCGTAACCAGGCGCCGCCCACTGTAGAGCCGGGCCCATGCTGGGCTGCTCTTTCCCAAGGCCACGCGGAGCCGAGCATGGGCTCGACCCTACAAGCGAATCACGGCGCTTGGCTCGCTGGCGCCACGCCCTTCAGCTCGCGGTAGCGCTGCAGCGTGCTGTCGATCTCGGCCTTCAGTGCCTGCTGCTGCTGCAGGAACCCCGCCTGCAGGCGCTGCTGCGCCCGCAACTGCACATGCCGCTGACGGATCGCCTCGGCCTGCTTGTCGGCCACCTTGCCACCGGCCAGTTCTCGGTCGCCAGCGGCCGACAACAGCGCCACCAGCGATTCGCGCAGGCTGGTGACGTTGTACTCGGCGGTCTTGAGGTTGTTGTCGAGCACTTCCTGGCGCTCGGCGAACACCCGGCGCAGGTCGTCCTCGCTGCCATAGGTGGACAGCATCGCCTGTTCGGTGCGCTGGCGGGTCTGCTCGGCCATCAGGTCCAGCTGCTGCTGCTGCGCCTCGGTGCTGGCCGCGGCGCGCTCTTCGTCGGTCAACGCGCGCTGGACCTGCGCATTGCGCAGGCCGCTCTTCGCGTTGAACTCCTCGCGGGCGTGATTGACCGCATCGGCTGGCAGCGAATCGCTGCAGATCCGCTCCTTGCCCTCGTTCCAGCAGTACAGCTTCTTTTCCACTTTGCCGCCGTCGCGCGACTGCGCCGGCACGGTGGACGGCACGGCCAGCAGCAGGCCGGCAAAGAGAACGGCAGGAACTCGGGACATGACCTTTCCCCTGGGTCGGTCAGCGGATCGAACGGACGCCGTACTGGGCCCGGTAGGCTTCCAGCGGCTGGCGGTAACCCACAAGTTCCGGGTTGCCGGAGGCGAAATCAAGCAGATCGGCCAGCGACGCCACGGCGATCACCGGAATCCCGGCCTCTTCGGCCACCGACTGCGCCGCCGAGCGGCGGTCGGTTTCCGAGGCGATCTCCTGGCGGTCCAGGGCTACCACGATGCCGGCCGGGGTGCCGCCGGCAGCGCGGATGATGCCCAGCGCTTCGCGGATCGCGGTACCGGCGGTGATCACGTCGTCGACGATCAGCACGCGCTTGCCATTCATGTCGGCGCCGATCAGCTGGCCACCTTCGCCGTGGTCCTTGGCTTCCTTGCGGTTGAACGACAGCGGCAGGTCGCGGCCGCGCTGGGCCAGCTCGCAGGCCATCGCGGTGGCCAGCGGAATGCCCTTGTAGGCCGGGCCGAACACCACGTCGTACTTGATCCCGCTGGCATCGATGGCATCGGCATAGCAGGCGCCGAGCTGGGACAGCAGCGAACCGGAGTCGAAACGGCCGGCGTTGAAGAAATAGGGGCTCAGCCGGCCGGACTTGAGGGTGAACTGGCCGAAGCGCAGGGCGTCGGCGGTCAGGGCCAGCTGCAGGAAACGGTGGCGGTGGTCGCTCATCAAAACTCGATTCATCTTCATTTGGAGCACAAATCCTAATCCAGCTGGGCGTTTCGCGCTCGTCCGGCCCCGCGTGAAGGCTGTCGCGGCGCTGCCTGGCGGACTGCGCAGCCCCACGGGCAACCGGTATGCTTGCCCGGTTTCCCGCCGCAGGTCCCCGCATGCGCATCATCAGTTTCAACGCCAATGGCATCCGTTCCGCCGCGACCAAGGGCTTCCTCGACTGGTTCCGTGCCCAGGACGCCGACGTCCTGTGCATCCAGGAGACCAAGGCCCAGGAAGACCAGCTGACCGACCCGATGTTCCGTCCAGACGGGCACCACTGCTTCTATCGCGACGCCATCACCAAGAAGGGCTACAGCGGCGTGGCGATCTACAGCAGGCGCGAGCCGGACCAGGTCATCACCTCGCTGGGCTGGGCCCCGTTCGACGACGAAGGCCGCTACATCGAGGCGCGCTACGGCAATCTCAGCGTGGTCTCTTTCTATATTCCCTCCGGCAGCTCGGGTGACCTGCGCCAGGGCTTCAAGTTCGAAGTGATGGAATGGCTGCGCCCGATCCTGGAGGAGTGGGCGCGCAGCGGCCGCGACTACGTGCTGTGCGGCGACTGGAACATCGTGCGTTCGGCGCTGGACATCAAGAACTGGAAGTCCAACCAGAAGAATTCCGGCTGCCTGCCGGAGGAGCGCGACTGGCTCAACGCCCTCTGCGCCGACCATGGCCAGGCCACCGATGTCGCCGCCGGCCGCGGTTGGGCCGATGCCTACCGCCTGCTCAATCCCACCGGCGAGGATTACACCTGGTGGAGCAACCGCGGCGCCGCCCGCGCCAACAACGTCGGTTGGCGCATCGACTACCAGTTCATCACGCCGGGCCTGCGCGACAAACTGCGTAGCTGTTCGATCTACCGCGACGAGCGCTTCTCCGACCACGCCCCGTTCACCGTGGACTACGACCTGTGACCGAGGCCGCCACGCCGGTTAGCTACAAGGGTTGGGCAGGCATCAAGCGCGCCTTCGGTACCCCGTCGGCGCTGACCATGGCCATGCTTGGCTTCGGCAGTGGCCTGCCGTTCCTGCTGATCGCTTCGCAGACGCTGTCCACGCGCCTGCGCGACGTCGGCCTGGACCTGGGCAGCATCGGCCTGATCAGCCTGGCCAGCTTCTTCTACCTGCTCAAGTTCCTGTGGGCGCCGCTGCTGGACCGCTATGCATTTCCGCTGCTGGGCGCGCTCGGCCGCCGCCGTTCGTGGCTGCTGGTATCGCAGGTGCTGGTGCTGGTCGGCCTGGTCGCACTGGCCTTCGTGCGGCCGGAAGAGGGCGTCTGGCCACTGGTGATGTGGGTGCTGGTGGCGTCGTTCGCTGGCGCCACCCAGGACTCGGCGGTCGATGCCTACCGTATCGAGATCGCTCCGCAGACCGCGCAGGCCGCGCTGGCGGCCACCTATACGCTGGGCTACCGGATCGGCCTGATCCTGGCCGGTGCCGGCGCGCTGTACCTGGCGCAGTTCGAAGGCTGGATCGTCGCCTACCTGGCGATGGCCGCGCTGATGCTGCTGCCGATCGTCACTACCCTGCTGTGCGCCGAACCGGAGCGCCCGGCCACGGCGGTGCAGCGTCGCATCGATATCGCCGAAGCCTTCGTCCAGCCCATCTCCAGCTTCTTCAGCCGTAATGGCGTGGCGTTGGCACTGGTGCTGCTGGCCTTCGTCGGCCTGTTCAAGTTCCCCGATCAGGTGATCGGCGTGATGGCCGGGCCGTTCTATCTCGATTCGGGGTTCGACAAGGCCGACATCGCCACCGTGTCCAAGCTGTTCGGTGTATGGATGGGGATCGGCGGTGCGTTCCTGGGGGGTATTGCGGTGGCCGCATTCGGCTTCCGGCGCATGCTGCTGGTGGCCGCACTGGGCGTGGCGATGTCCAACCTCGCCTTCCTGCTGATGGCGCACAACCCAGGCAAGCTGTGGGCGTTCTATGCCGCGCTCAGTGCCGACAACCTGTTCCAGGGGTTCGCCGGCACCGTGCTGGTAGCCTTCATGTCGTCGCTGACCGACCGCAACTTCACCGCCACGCAGTACGCGTTGCTGGTATCGCTGGCCAACCTGCCGGGCAAGTTCATCGGCGGTGTCTCCGGATACATCGTTGAAGCGACGTCCTACAGCACGTTCTTCATCCTCAGCTCGATCACTGTGGTGCCGACCCTGCTGCTGCTGGCCTGGCTGTGGCCGCGGATCGCCGACCGCGGGCCGCCGCCGGTCGCCTGATTGCCTGCCCGCCCGGACTGCGGGATCATCGCCCCCGACGCGCCGAGGGGGCGGTGCCTTGCGAACGGGGAAGTGAGCATGGCCGACGTTGTGCTGCGGGACCTGGACCCGCTGCTGCTGGAACGTATCCGACGTGTCGCGGTCGCCCGCGGCTGGACCCATGAACAGACCTGCGCCGCCTTGTTGGAGCAGGGCCTGTTCAGCAGTGAACTGGAGGTCCGCTCCGGCTTTGGCGATCCCGAAGTGGACGCTCTCTCCGATGCGATCGCCGCCCTGCAGGCCTTGCCCGCAGGGCAGGGCTTCGATTAGCGGCTTTGTAGAGCCGAGCCCACGCTCGGCTGCCCGGTGAATCCACGCCGTGCGTGGATGGCGCCACCTCACGCCAGGTGGATTGCCCCCAGGATCCGCGGCCCCTTTGCTCCGGTCACGCTCGGCAGGTTGCCGGCCAGCCCGTCCATCGTCCGCTGCGCCAGCCAGGCGAATCCCATCGCCTCCACGTACTCCGGGTCCAGCCCATGCATCGCGCTGGACTCCACCTGCACCTCCGGCAGCCGCGCCGCCAGCCGCTTCATCAGCTGCCGGTTGCGTACGCCGCCGCCACAGACCAGCAGGCGCCGGGTCTGCGGCTGCTGCGCCAGCAGCGCATCGGCCACGGTTGCCACGGTCAGCTCCAGCAGCGTGGCCTGCACATCGGTGGCGGCGTACTGGCCTTCCCCCATGTGCGCCTCGGCCCAGGCCAGGTGGAACTGCTCGCGCCCGGTGCTCTTCGGCGGCGGCAGCGCGAACCACGGGTCCGAACGCCAGCCGGC
The DNA here is from genome assembly GCF_053295075.1 of Stenotrophomonas maltophilia group sp. P373. NCBI lineage: Bacteria > Pseudomonadati > Pseudomonadota > Gammaproteobacteria > Lysobacterales > Lysobacteraceae > Stenotrophomonas > Stenotrophomonas maltophilia group sp. P373. Next base: position 364,744 of record NZ_CM129994.1, read on the forward strand.
CAGCAGGCCCTCGTCCACCGCGCCACTGGCGGCATACGCGCCATCGGCATCGAAGGTACGGCCGGTGTGGCGCTGGCACCAGGCATCCATCAGCGCGTTGGCCGGGCCGGTATCGAAGCCGCGCACCGCGCCTTCGCGCGGGATCAGGGTCAGGTTGGCGATGCCGCCCAGGTTGAGCACTGCGCGGTCTTCATCGGCGGCACCCAGCATGCCCAGGTGGAAAGCCGGCATCAGCGGCGCACCATGCCCCCCGGCCGCTACGTCGCGACGGCGGAAGTCGGATACTGTGGTGATTCCGGTCAGTTCGGCGATGCGGTTGCCGTCGCCCAGCTGCACAGTGAACGCCGGATCGGCCAGCGGGCGGTGTCGCACGGTCTGGCCGTGCGAGCCGATCGCGCGCACCTGGCTGCGGTCCACGCCGGCTTCGGCCAGCAGCTGGTTGGCGGCCTCGGCGAAGTTGATCGCAATCCGCGCGTCCAGTTCGCCCAGCTCCTCCAGCGAATCCAACGGGCCACCTTCGCCCAGCGCCACCAGCCGCGCGCGCAGCACCGGTTCCCAGCGGGCGGTCAGGCCGTGCACGAAGCGGCAGCCACCGCCCGCGGGAAACTGCACCAGCGCAGCGTCGATGCCGTCGGCGCTGGTGCCCGACATCAGGCCAAGGTACAGGGGGGCGTCAGCGTCGGCAGTGGTGTTCATGGCGGGCATAAAAAAAGGACGCGGCAAGCTTGGGCTGCCGCGTCCTTGTTCGTCAACGCAGCGCGCTCAGCCGCGCTTGCGGCCGGTTGCCTGCTTGTCCTTGGCGCTGGCCACCTCGGTGGCGGCCTCGTCGCGGCTGGTCGGTGCCGGGCTGGCATCGGCGTAGATCAGCTTCTCCATGCCCTGGATGCGGGCCATCGCCGGCGCGGTCTGTGCGCGGAAGGCGACCAGCTCGGCGCCCTTCAGCGGCTCCGGCGGCGGCATGGTCACGGTCAGCGGGTTGCGGTGCTCGCCGTTGACGCGGAATTCGTAGTGCAGGTGCGGGCCGGTGGCCAGGCCGGTCGAGCCGACGTAGCCGATCACCGTGCCCTGGGCCACGCGCTGGCCGGTCTTGATGTTCGCAAAGCGCGACATGTGCCCGTACAGGGTGGTGTGGCCGCGGCCGTGATCGAGGATCACCACGTTGCCATAGCCGCGCTGCACGCCGGCGAACTGCACGCGGGCATCGCCTGCGGCCATGATCGGCGTGCCGGTACGCGCGGCGTAGTCCACGCCCTTGTGCATGCGCATCTTGCCCAGCACCGGGTGCTTGCGTGCGCCGAAGGTCGAGCTCAGCCGCGCGAACGGGATCGGCATGCGGATGAAGCTCTTCTTCAACGAACGGCCGTTGATGTCGTAGTACTCGGACTTGCCGTTGCGGTCGAAGCGGAAGCCGGAATAGGTCTTGCCCCCGGTGGTGAAGGTCGCCGCCAGGATCTTGCTGGTGTCCACCTTCTCGCCTTCGCGCCAGGTCTCGTCCATCACCACGCTGAAGCGGTCGCCCGGCTGCAGGTCCTTGGAGAAGTCGATGTCGTACTTGAAGATGTCGTCGGTCATCGTCGCGATCGCCGACGGCGACAGCCCGGCCCGGCGGGCCGCGGCATACAGCGAACTGGTGATCTCGCCGCTGGTGACCACGGTACGCGTGGAAGTCTCGCGCCGCGTCACCTTCTCCTTGATGTCATCGCCGGCCAGGCTCAGTTCCACCCGGTTGTCGGCGTCGCGATCGAAGCGGATGCTGCGCAGGTCGCCGGACAGCGGCATGTCGAAGGCGATCTCGGCGCCCGGGCGCAGCTTGGTCAGCGCCTCGCGCGCACCGGGGTGCTCCAGCACCCGGTGCAGGGTGGTGGCCGGAATGCCGGCTTTGTCGAACAGGTCGCTCAGGGTCTGGCCGCGCTGGACGCGCAGCACCTGCCAGCTGTCGCCCGGCACCTGCTGCTGGCGGGCCATGGTCAACGGCGGCAGCGGCAGCGCCAGGCTGGTGTGGCTGTCCGCGTAAGGCGCATCAATGGTGTGCGAGAAACCGGGGACGATCGTCGCCACCAGGGCGCCGATGGTCGCAAACAGGCTGGCGTGCATCCAATGGCGGCGGGTCCAGCGCTCATTGAAGGCGGCGGGAAGGTGTTGCCTGAGCTTCCGATGCAGGGCGTTGTCGTGCAGGACGTGAAGGCGTTCCTGGAAGCGCTGCTTGCGTGCGCGCCCTTGTTCGGAATTGTGCATCGGCGGTTTTTTCCTGGCGGCCCGGGAGCGCGGGCCTGATCGCCGGTTACCATAGACACCTGAGAAAACCGCGTCAAACCCTTGTGCCCATTGGCTTTTGTGAAGCCAATCGGGTTAACTTTGCTTTAACACCCCACACAAGAATCGGCGTTGCCGGGAGTAGTCACGTGTCCTCGATTGAAGAAGCCCTTGCCCTGATCGGCCGCGGTGCCGACGAGATCCTCAAGCTCGAGGATCTGCGTGCGCGCCTGCAGGAAGGCCGCCCGCTGCGGATCAAGGCCGGCTTCGACCCCACTGCGCCCGACCTGCACCTGGGCCACACGGTGCTGCTGAACAAGATGCGCCAGTTCCAGGACCTCGGCCACCAGGTCATTTTCCTGATCGGCGACTTCACCGGCATGATCGGCGATCCCTCGGGCAAGAGCCTGACCCGCAAGCCGCTCAGCCGCGATGACGTGCTGGCCAACGCCCGTACCTACGAGGAACAGGTGTTCAAGGTGCTCGACCGCAGCCGTACCGAAG